>CAYQSE010000211.1:0-10562 GCA_964419905.1 uncultured Enterobacteriaceae bacterium | reverse complement strand
GATCCTCGTAAACCAGCCTTCATCCAGACTTCGTGGAGAAGTGATCAATCGACAGGCGTCGCGTCCATCCGCGGCGCGGCGGTGAGGAAGCAGCCGTGGGTCTGCAGCTCGTCGAGGCGGCACGACCACACCAGCCGGCCCTCGTGCACCGTCATGTCCGGGCAGCCGTCGCACATGCTCATCTCGCCGGTCGGCATCATGTCGATCGGCTGGATGATCAGCACCGACTGGAAGCGCAGGCGCTCGGTCAGCGACCACGGGTTGCCGGCGGCGTGTCGCGCCCACGACGCGGCGGCGTTGCGGACCCCCTCGTCGATCGGCGAGAAGCCCAACAACATGCTGCGCCCGTGCGCGAGCAGCGACGGCTTGACGTAGGCGAGCCACTTGCCGGTGACGGCGTGGTGGGTCGTCTGCACCGCCTCCATGTACTTCGGGCCGACGTAGCCATGAATGCGGCCCGGCGTGCCCAGGCGACCGGTCAGCAGCCACTTGAACGCGTTCGGATCGTGGGTGCCGCCGAGGTAGGCCGACGGCCGGAAGTCCGGGTTCGTCTGCCAGATCTCCCGCAGCACGTCGTGGGCGGTGAGCGGGGTCGGGTTCTCGTCCTGGTCGAGGTAGACCAGCGCGTCGACCGGCGCGGGCTTTCCGTCCTGGAAGTAGTCGAACTCCGCGGTGCGCGAGGTCCGCAGCAGGATGAACACCATGCTGTGCACCAGATCGATGTGCTCGGCGGCCCAGTCGACCAGCGCGGGGACGTGGTGCAGTGTGCGCGGGTAGACGGTGGCGTTGAACGCGACCGACACGTCGCCGGCGTCCGCCACCATCTTCGCGTAGCGGAGCCGGAGCTCGCACAGCGCGATCTCGTCGGCGTCCTTCCACCCGGGCCGCCCCTGCGCGGAGTCGATGTGGAACGTCATCCCGTGCAGTCCGGCGTCCACCAGTTGCTTCAGCAGCGCAGCGCTGAGCGCGAGCCCGTTCGTGTTGATCACCGGCTTCAGGTCGTACTCGTGGCGGATCATCGACACGATGTCGACGATCTTCGGGTGGATCAGCGGGTCGCCGCCCGCGATCGACACGCTGTCGACCTTGCGCTGGCGGACGAACGCGTCCAGATCTGCCCGCACCGCGGCCAGCGACTTGTCGCTGTTCACCAGGTTGCGCGAGTAGCAGCCCTCGCACGCGAGGTTGCAGCGCTTGGTGGGCTCGAGCCAGGCGAGCACGTTGTCGTTCAGGGACCAGGGCAGGCGGTAGCAGTCGCGCGGGTGCAGGTCGGGCATGGGTTCCTCCGGGAGCCGGGCGCGAGCCTACACAAGTCAGCGGATAATCATATCGGCTGAGTGATGGAGGGCGCGCGACCTCGGCCATCGGACCGACGTGGAATCAACAGACCTACAGGTATGTTGTTTTCGCGCGGGACGGGGGTAGGCGATGCTGTTCGGGCTGCTCGGGCTGGGGTTGGCGGTCGCGGTGGAGATCACGGCGCCGATGGAGCCGGCCGCGCCGGCGCCGCGGGTGGTGCTGGGCGAGGCGACGGCCGGCCGCGTCGCGCTGGTGAACGTGTGGGCGACGTGGTGCCTGCCGTGCATGGAGGAGCTTCCCCGGCTCGCGGCGCTGCACGAGCGGCTCGATCCGGCGCTCGCCACGGTGGTCGCGCTCAACGTCGACCCGACCGAGGCGCGGGCGCGCGCGGTGCTGAAGCGGCTCGGCGCAGACCTGCCGGTGATCTACGATCCGGGCGGTGTGCTCACCGCGACGCTCGCGCCGCCGGCGCTGCCCACGTCGTGGCTGGTCGACCGGGACGGGCAGATACGCGCGGTCTACGCGGGCGCGCTGGACGACGAGGCGCTGGTCGGCGTGGAGACGGCGCTTCGCGCGCTCATGGCCGAGGACGCGATCACGGCGGCGGGCCCCGACGCGCCATGATCCCGCTCGCGCTCGCGCTCCTGGGCGGCTGCCCGGAGGTCGCACCGGAGCGCGTGTTCGCGCGCGAGGTCGTCCCGGTGCTCGAGCGCTCGTGTGCGGCGAGCACCTGCCACGGCGTCACCCCGGACGCCGAGGCGCGCGGCGAGGTCGTGGACTGGTCGACGTTCGTGTTCCGCCTCGACGGCGACGGGCACGTCGCGGACCCGGAGGCGGCGCGCGCGGCCGCGCTGCCGATCGTGAACACGGTGGAGGCGCCCGAGTTCTCCACGCTGCTGCGCAAGGCGATGGATCCGGCGTACGGCGGGCTGCCGCACTACGGCGGCACCAACTTCACGGGGCCGGACGATCCGGGGTTCGCGGCGATCGCCGCGTGGATCGCGCTCGAGCCGCGCGGGGGCGAGGATCCGGCGCCACTGGACGCGCTGGAGCGCCGCTTCGGCGACGAGGTGCTGCCCGTCCTCGTCGGCCTGGGCTGCGCGAGCGGCGGCTGCCACGGCCCGGACGTCGCGGTGCCGTTCCGGCTCGAGCCGGGCGTGGGCGGCGCGTTCTCGGCGGCACAGGTGCGCGCGAACCGCGACGCCGCGCGGGTGATGCTCGCGCTGGACGGCGATCCGCGCCAGTCGCGGCTGCTCCGCAAGATGCTCCCGCTGTTCGACGGCGGACTGCTGCACAAGGGCGGCAACGACGCGTTCCTGCGCGGCGTCGACGACCCGCGTCTCGCCCCGATCCACGAGTGGATCTGCGCCGAGCGCGCGGTGCACGGCGCGTCGTGTCCTGGGGCGGAGGTGGACGAGATCGTGTTCGTGCGCGGCCCGCTCGCCCCGAGCCACCCGTTCGACCTCGACGTGTGGGCGCCGGGCGGCGACCTGTGGCGCGCGCGCCTCGACGGCGGCGCGGCGGTGAACCTCACCGCCGGGCTGCACGATGGACCCGTCGACCTCCGCGATCCAGCGGTGTCGCCGGACGGGGAGCGCGTCGCGTTCGCGATGCGGACCTCGGCGGCGACGGGTCACGACCTGTACGAGCTGACGCTCGCGACCGGCGCGCTGCGGCGGCTCACCGCGGACGCTGGCCCGCTGCCGGGCGGCGGGCTCGCGACGTATCGCGACCCGGCGTACGGCCCCGACGACACGCTGTGGTTCGTGTCCACGCGCGCAGGCGTGCTCGCGGACGACGGCGCGCGGCTGGACGCGGACCTCTACGAGCTGGATCTGGTCGACGGCGCGCTGCGCCGCCGCACGCGCACGCCGCATATCGAGCGCGAGCCCACCCACCTCGTCGTCGGCGAGGAGGCGGGCGGTGAGGTCGCGTTCACCGCGCTCCGCGACGCGGTGCGCTCCCAGGCGCGCGGCCACCCGTTCCGGTTCCCGACCGGGCTGTCCACCGAGTACCACCAGCACTTCGGGATCACCCCGCCCGAGACGCTCACGCACGACCTGCGGGAGCTGCCCGACGGCAACTACGTGGTGGTGCTCGGCGACCTCGACGGGGTGTGGGGCGGTGGGCGGCTCGCGGTCGTCGATCGGAACTTCGGGCCCGAGATCCCGTCGGATCTGGACGCGGCGGCGTCGTTGCCGTTCTACGCAGCGCCGCTGTCGCGCCTCGACGACCAGGCGACGTCGCGGGGCGTCACTGGCGCGCTGTACCGCGACCCCGCGCCGCTGCCCGACGGGCGCGTGCTCGTCGCGTACGCGGCGGGGCCGCTGGATCTCGCGGACCCCGACGCGGTGGTGGACACCGGGATCGTCGCGCTGACGCTCGGCGTCGATCGCTACGGCGCGGTGGAGATCGTCGCGCGTGAGGCGGTGGTGGACGCGCCGGGCGTCGCCGACTTCGATCCGTTGCCGATCGCGCCGCGCACGCTGCCGTCGCCCGAGCAGCCGTGGGCGTGGGACGAGATGGCCGCTACCGGCTGGCTGCGCCACCAGGGACTGCCGGTGATCGACGCGCTGCTCGACGGGCTCCCGCCCGCGGGCCAGAAGAGGCTGCGCGACGATCTGATCGCGGTGCGGCTGGTCGAGGCGCTGCCGTACACGCCGTCCGGGCGCGCGCCCGTCGATCCGTCGACGCTGCGCCACCCACAGGCCGGTGCGACGCGCACCGGCGCGGGACCGCGGAACCCGGCGCGGATCCTCGCGGAGCTGCCGCTCGAGGACGACGGCACCTTCCACGTCGCGCTGCCGGCTGGCGTCGCGTTCCGGGTGCAGGGGCTCGACGCGGACGGTGTCGCGGTGGGCCGCCCCCACAACCGCTGGTTCGACGTGAACCCGGGCCAGGTCATCCCGCAGGGCGTGCAGCCGCGGCACTACACGAGCCTGTGCGCGGCGTGCCACGGCGCGCTCGACGGCGACCCGACCGCGGTGTTCCAGCCGCCGGACCTGCTCACCACCGCGTCGCTGTCGCTCGCCCGGTACGACGGCCAGGATCCGCGTCGCCCGCGCGCGCCGCCGGTCGCGGGCTCGGACACGCGCGTCGAGGTCGACTTCGTCCGCGACGTGCAGCCGATCCTCACGGCGCGCTGCGCGAGCTGTCACCAGGGCGCCGCGCCGCCGGCGGGGCTGTCGCTGACCGACGCCCCGACCGCTGTGTACACCGACGCCTACGAGAGCCTGCTCGCGCCGGGCGAGGGCTCCGCGAACGGCCACGCGTGGGTGGACGGCGTCGACGGCGGCGCGTTCGGGAGCTTCCTCGCGGAGGCGCTGCTCGGGCGAGAGCTCGGCGCGCCGCGCGCGCTCGCGACGCCGGGCGCGCCGCATCCGAGCGCGCTCCCCGACGTCGAGCGCCGCACGCTGCTCCGGTGGATGGATCTCGGCGCCAGCTTCGTCGGCGTGCCGGAGGCGCGATGATCCTGATGCTGCTCGTCGCGTGTGTCGGGGAGCCGTCGAGCGAGGCGCTCGCGCTGGGGGACGCCGCGGTGTTCGCCGAGCGCGCGCAGCCGGTGCTCGCGACGTGCGCGAACCCGGCGTGCCACGGCAATCCCGACCGCCCGCTCGAGGTCTACGCCGAGCACCTGCACCGGCTGGACCGAGAAGACACCTGGCGCGACCTCCCGCTGACCCCAGAGGAGCTGTGGCTCAACCAGGTCAGCGCGTCGGCGTTCGCGCTCGCGCTCGACGCGCCCGAGGACAGCGCGCTGCTGCGCAAGCCGCTCGCGCCCGAGGCCGGCGGGGTGATGCACCTCGGCGGAGCGCTGTTCGGCGAGCCCTCCAACCCGGATTACCGCGCGCTGTACGACTGGGTGCGCACCGCGTGGGAGGAGGCGCCATGAGGTGGCTCCTGCTGCTGGCGGCGCTCGCTGGCTGCGCGCACGTCCCCACCTATCAGCGCGGCGTGCTCGCCTCGGCGCTGATGCGCGACGACGATGGGCTCCAGGACGCCAGCGACGGGCACGTGCTCGCGGCGCGTGAGTCGATGGCCGGCGCGGACGGGGCGGGGGGCGCGTCGTGCGGCTGCCGCTGATCCTGTTGCTCGGCGCTGACGCGCTCGCCGGCGGCACGCTCGCGACGCGGCGCGACGTGTTCGAAGACCGCTACGTCCGGGCGTGGATGCCGGCGCTGGCGGCGTCGTGGACCGGCGCGCGCACGACGCTCGGCGCGCGGCTCGGCGTGGACGCGGTCAGCGGGGCCACGCCGATCCTCACGGTCGACGCGGTGTCGGCGGCGACGACGTTCTCGGACGTGCGCAAGCAGGCGGGCGTGAGCGTCGACCACCGGGTGCGCGAGGGGACGGGCGTGGGCGGCTTCGTCACCGCGAGCGTCGAGCGCGACTTCGTCGGGGTCGCTGCCGGCGCGCGCGTCGAGCGCGACCTGTTCGACGGGATGAGCACCGTCGTCCTCGGCTACCGCGCCGGGCTCGACGTGCTCGGCTCCGCGACCGATCGCAAGCTCGCGCAGCGCGGCCACAGCCACGCGCTCGATGGGGAGTGGCGACAGATCCTCGGCCCGACCACCGCGGCGCGCCTGCTGGTGACGGGTGCCGTCGAGGCGTGCGGGGACGCGTTCGGCTGCCGCGCGAGCCCGTACCGCTACGTCGCGGTGCACGACGAGGACGCGCGCGTCGCGGTGCCCGAGCGGCACCCCGACCGCCTCGCGCGGCTCGCGGTGGCGGGGCGGCTGTCGCAAGCGGTGGGTGCGAGCGCCGCGCTGCACGCGGGCTATCGCTTCTACGCCGACACCTGGGCGATGACCGGGCACACCGCCGACGTCGCGTGGCGCCAGCAGATGTTCGGCGAGCGGCTGCTGCTCGAGGGGCGCGCGCGCGGCAGCCTCCAGGATCCGGCCTCGTTCTATGCGGCGAGCTATCCGCTCGATCCGGGCGCGCTGGCGGTGCCGGGCTGGAGGTCGGCCGATCGGGAGCTCGCCGGATTGCGGAGCGTGCGCGTCGGCGGCACCGCCGCGTGGACGTGGTGGAACGTGGGCCCGCTGCTTCGACTCGGCGCGACCGCCCGGCTGGACCGCGCCTGGTTCTCGCCGCCGCCGGGCGCGGGGCTGCCCGATCGCGCGGCGTGGATCGTCGGGGGAGGGCTCGATGCGGAGTGGTGAGCTCACGCTGCTCGTGGCCCTCCTGGCGGGCTGCCCGCCGGTCGACGACACCGACACCGGCATCGAGAAGGCGCCGTTCGACTGCACGCTCGGGGCGCTCGACGCGGACGGGGTGTTCGTCGCGTACGAGGAGAGCGGCGAGGCGGAGCTGGTGCTCGGCTTCCAGGGCTTCTTGTTCCTCGACGCGCGGATCGCAGCCGTCGACGCGCCGGCGGTGGTCACCGTGGTCGCGAGCGTGGATGTCGGCGACGGCGAGCCGTCCGGCGTCACGCAGCCCGAGGTGCCGTTCCATGCGACCGCGGACGGCGCGCTCTCGGGCGAGGTGCTGCTCTTCCTCCCAAGCGGCGACGTGGCTGCGTACACCGACCGGGCGGCGACGATCACCGCGCGCGTCGAGGACGCCTCGCAGCGGTGCGTCACCCAGGTGGAGGTGACGCTGGTGGACCGCGACCCGTGCATCCACACCGACGACGCGCCGATCTGCCCCGAGGAGGCGCGATGATCGCCCTGTGGCTCGCGCTGGCGTGCGCGCCGTCGCCGCACGCGGTGCGCACGCTGCCGCCCGCGCCGAACCCGTTCGGCCCCGAGCAGCCGCAGTGGGCGCCGCAGCCGCGCCGGGAGAACCCGCAGGAGCTCCTGATCACCGACGAGGCGGTGTGGGTGTCGCTGCCGGGCAGCGTCGACGAACCCGGTGACGCCGTGGCGCGGATCGACCGCGCCACCGGGGAGATCACGCGCGTGGAGGTCGGCGGCGCCGGTCCGACCGGGCTCGCGCTGCACCCCGACGGGCGGTGGCTGGTCGTGTTCACGCCCACGACGAACGCCGCGACCGTGATCGACACCACGCGGCGGCGCGTCGCGCACGTCGTGCCGATGCCGTTCTACGCGATCGAGGGCGCGTTCACCCCCGATGGATCACGGCTCGTGGTGTCGAACCGCTGGCTCGACGCGCTGGAGATCCATGCGGTCGAGGTCGACGCGCGCGGGCTGTCGCTCAGCCGGCTCGCCGTGGTGCCGGTCGGCGTGAACCCGCGCGACGTCGCGCTGTCCGCGGACGGGCGCGTCGCCGCGGTCGCGTCGCTGACCGGGCTCGACGTGACGCTGGTGGACGTGGACACCGCCACGGTGCGCGCGGTGATCCCGCTCGGAGGCCCGGCGAACGGCCTCGCGTTCGCGGGCGACCACCTGATCGTCGCCACGACCAGCGCTTCCACCCACCACCTCCCGTTCGACGGGCCGGACACCGACGGGGACGGGCTGCCGGGCGACGGCACCCCGAACGTGAACTTCCAGGACCTCGGCAACGATCTCGTCGTCGTCGCGATCGACGACGGCGCGGTGCGGTGGCGCTACGTCGCGGACACGATCTGCTGCAAGGACTACCGCGACGTCGACCCGCGCGACCTCGACCGCCACGGCGACCTGCTCCCGCCCGCGTCGACCTGGATCGTCGGCGGTGCGTTGCCCGAGCAGGTCGCCGCCGACGGCGACGCGGTGTGGGTGACCTACGCCGCGTCGAACGAGGTGCAGCGGTTCGCGGTCGACCCGGACACCGGCGCGCTCACGCCCGGCCCGGTGCGGCGAACCGCCGGCCACAACCCGCACGGCGTCGCGGTCCGCGACGGCGCGGTGTGGGTGGCCCACCGGCTCTCGGAGACGGTCGGGCGCTACGACGCCGCGATCTGGGCGCCCACCCTGTACGAGGTCGGCGACCTGTCCGGCGGCGCGTTCCCGGCGACCGACGCTGAGATCGGCGAGCTGTTCAACTTCGTCACCGCGCCGTTCACGGTGGACGGCGACCAGTCGTGCGCGCACTGCCACCGCGAGGGCGGCAACCTCGACAAGGCGTTCAGCATGCCGCTCACGCGGCGGCCCGGCGTCGCGCGGCGGATGACGATGGCGTACCGGGGCGCTGCGGACACGCGGCCGTGGTTCTTCGAGTCGGCGTTCGACGAGACGAACTTCAAGCCGGTGATGAACGAGCTGGCGCGGATCGAGAACTTCTGCTGCACCGACTACACGCTGTGGCCGGGCGGCGCGCCCGCCGACTGCGCCGCCAACCCCCCCGCCGTGTGTGCGACCGCGCCGAACGCGGGCTCGCGCGACGGGTTCGGCGCGGATCCGGCGGACGCGGTGCCCTATCCGTCCGCGCGTCCGACCCCGTGGCCGACCCGCGACGCGTTCTACGTCGCGCGCGCCGTCGAGGTGATCGGGCGCGACCGCTCGTTCGGCGACAGCGTGTTCCACGAGGATCCGATCACCGAGGAGAAGCGGAGCATCCTGCTGGACTTCGACGGGATCACGCGCGCGCTCGGGGCGTTCCTGCTGATCGAGCCGCGGCTGCTGCCCAACCCGAACGATCCCGACACCGACGCCGCGCGGCGCGGGCGCGCGCTGTTCGAGCGCGCCGACGTCGGCTGCGCGATCTGCCATCCGGCGCCGACGTTCGCCGCGTCCACCGACAACAACCCGTTCGGCGTGCCGCTGCGGATGGGCCCGGTGGTCAGCCCGGATCGGGCCGACGACGGCGTGAACCTCGACCTGTACTCGGACGGCTTCCTCGCCACCTTCCCGCGCGCCGAGCACGACACCTGCGAGGACGTGTGCGGCGAGGCGGTGTGCGCCGACGACCCGTCCGCGTGCGACGACGTGCGCGACGTGTACTTCGGGGTGCCGACCCTGCGCGGGATCTGGGATCGGGCGCCGTCGATGCTGCACGACGGGCGGGCGCGCGGGCTGCGCGAGGTGCTCGCGACGCCCGGACACCCGGTGCTTCGGCCCGGCGAGCGGGGGTTCAACGAGCGTGACGGGATCCCGGACACGCACGGGGGCACGAGCCACCTGAGCGCCCGCGACGTCGAGGACCTGATCACCTACCTGGAGACGCTGTGATCGCGCTCGCGCTGCTGCTCGGGTGCACGCCGGACGTGGCCTCGTGGGGGCTGGTCGCCGGTCCGTTCGGTGACGGCGTGCTGCTGTCGGCGTGGTCGGACGGCGACGAGGCGCTGATCGTGGGGGGCGATCTGAGCGGCGGCGGCGCCAGCCTGGTGCGCTACGCCGACGGCGACGTCTGCGTCGAGGACAGCCCCGCCGATCGCCCGCTGTGGTGGATCCACGGCCCGCGCGACGGGCTGTGGTACGCGGTCGGCGCGCGCGGGCTGGTGCTGCGCGACGAGGACGGCGCGCGGACGCGCGAGGACGTCGACACCGAGGCGACGCTGTTCGGCGTGTGGGCGACGGACGACGAGGTGTGGGCGGTCGGCGGCGATCCGGTGTCCGGCGAGGGCGAGATCTGGCGGCGCCGCGACGGCGCATGGGCGCCGTTCGCGACCGATCTGCCCGGCGTGGTGTTCAAGGTGTGGGATGGCTGGTTCGTCGGCGACGGCGTCGCGTGGCGCCTCGAGGAAGGCGCGCTCGTCGCGTACCCGCCGCCCGTCGCCGCGCTGACCACCGTGCGCGGGCGCGCGGACGACGACGTGTGGGCGGTCGGCGGGGTGGGCGACCTCGTGTGGTGGGGCGGCGCGGGCTGGTCGGAGGTCGCGCATCCGTTCGGCGCGGTGCCGCTGATGGGCCTCTGGACCGCGCCTGACGAGGCGGTGTGGGTCACCGGCGCGTTCGGCGCGATGGGCGCGTGGGACGGCGCGGCGTGGGACACGCCCGATCTCCCCGTCTCAGGCGAGACGTTCCACGCCGTGTGGCGGCACGGCGACGACGTGCTGTTCGTCGGCGGCGACTACTTCTCCAGTGGCCCCCACCATGGGGTCATCGCGGTGCACGGCGCGCCGCGGCAGCCACGCACGCCCCGGGCGTGCCGATGAGGCTCCTGTTCACCCTCGTCCTCGGCGTCGCCTGCGAAGCAACCCCTTCGCAGCAGGCGGCGCCGACGGACAGGGTCTTCGTCACCCGCGCGATCGAGGTGATGGCGACGCGCCTCGACGTCACGCTGCCGGCCGAGGCGGTCGCGCACGTCGACGTCGTGCGCGCGGTGTTCGAGGAGGTGGAGGAGCACGCGAACGAGTGGCGGCCCGGCGCGCCGATCGGCCGGCTGAACGCCGCCGCGGGGGGCCCGGCGGTGCCCGTCCCGGACGCGACGCGCGC
>CAYQSE010000210.1:7946-10662 GCA_964419905.1 uncultured Enterobacteriaceae bacterium | reverse complement strand
ACGATCGAGGTCGGCGCGCCGTTCCAGCTCCAGCTCGAGGCGAGCAGTCCCACCAACGAGATCCTGGTCTACATGGTCGAGAGTCGGACGCTGTCGGGGTTCAAGATCGATCCCCTCACCGGGCTGTACTCCGGCGCGGCGGATCGCGGTGAAGCGGGCGTGGTGCACCACCTCCTGTTCACGGTGACCGACGGTCGGTGCAGCGCGACGACCGAGACCAGCCTGGTCGTGCTGCCGGAAGCGCCGCAGCCCGATCCGGCGTCCTGCACCTACACGCAGGGCTACTGGAAGAACCACGCGAGCGCGTGGCCGGTCGACCGGCTCTCGCTCGGTGGGAAGGAGTACGACGCGACCGCGCTGATGCGGATCTTCAGCACGCCGGTTCGCGGGGACGCGACCTACATCCTGGCGCACCAACTGATCGCCGCGAAGCTCAACGTCGCGAACGGCGCGGGCCTGACCGAGATCGACGCGATCGTGGCCGAGGCGGACGCGCTGCTCGCGAAGGTGAAGCTCGGGTCGAAGCCCAAGGGCGCCACCTATGCGGCGCTCGTAGAGCTGGCGGAGATCCTGGATATCTACAACAACGGCGGGTACGGCGTCGCGCACTGCGACTGAGTTCGGCTGACGTCTCGAGGCGGTAGGGCGAACGCCCTGCCGCCTCGTTGCGTCTGGGCTCAGGGGAGCGCGGCGGTACGCGCCCGGTTCGACTCGGCCATCCCGCCGAGCGTCTCGAGCGCCTCGGCCCACAGCGTGTCGGCGAACGTCTCGCGGAAGAAGCCGAAGTGGCCGATCTTCGTGGCGCCGACGTCGTGGGGGTGGACGCGGCGCCAGGTGACGCGGTCGGCGGGCAGCATCCCGGCGAACGCGGCGACGGCGTGCTCGGGCGCGTAGTGGTCGTCAGCGAGCGCGTAGACGAGGGCGGGCGCCGGCAGCGCGGCGAGCGCCGCGGCGGCGCCGGGGACGTGATCGAGGAGGTAGTTCGGGGACAGGCACCAGCGGGCCCACTCTTCGGCGACCCCGCGGGGCAGATCCTCGCCGACGCCGATGCGGCCCGGCCAGTAGCCCCACAGCGCGAGGCTCGCGGGGAGGACGACGCGCATCGCGGCGAGCGGGCCGAGGCGGGCGGGTAGGGGCCAGACCGAGAGGCTGCCGACCTGGCTGCCGACGGTGACGACGCCCGAGAGCCAGCGGGCCTCGGGCGCGAGCGCGAGCGCCTGGCCGCCGAATGAGTGGCAGACCGCCAGCAGTGGCGCGTCGGGGAACCGAGCGACGGCGAACGCCATCGCGCCGCCCCAGTCGTGCGTGCCCCAGTCGGTGAGCGTGGCGGCGAAGCCGCGGAGGCGCTCGGGGCGGGACGCGCCGACACCGCGGTAGTCGTAGGTGAGCACCGCGAAGCCCTCGGCGGCGGCTCGCGCGGCGAAGCGCGCGTAGTAGCGCTGCGGGACGCCGAGCGCGCCGTGCACCACGATCACGCTGCGCGGCGTGGACTCCGGGGCGTACAGGCACGCACCGAGCAGGTGGCCGTCGCGGGCGGGCAGCGACAAGGTCTCCATCTTCCCTCCTGCCGGCAACATGACCCGGCGACGGGCGCGCGAAAATACCGGCGCGTGCATTCTGGACCTGCAAGAATGCAGGGGGAGGCGCGATGACGCAGTGGGACGACCTCAGGTACCTGCTCGCGGTGCACCGGGAGGGGACGCTGGTGGCGGCGGGGCGGCGCCTCGGGGTGGACGCGACGACGGTGGGGCGGCGGGTGGCGTCGCTCGAGGCGGGGCTGCGCGCGACGTTGTGCACGCGGGGCCCGGATGGGTGGCGGGTGACGCCTGCGGGGGCGCGGGTGGTGGAGGCCGCCGAGCGCGCCGAGCGCGCGTTCGCCGAGATCGTCCGCGAGGCGGGCGGGGCGGACGACGCGCCGCGGGGGCGCGTGCGCCTGACCACGGTGGAGGTGCTGGCGACGCGCATCGTCGTGCCGGGGCTGCCCGGACTGCACGCGCGCTACCCGGACCTGCGGGTCGACCTGCTGTGCGCGAACGAGAACCTGGACCTGGCGCGGGGGCAGGCCGACATCGCGCTGCGGGTGATGCGCCCGACCGAGGGCTCGCTGGTCGCGCGCCGGCTCGGGTCGGTGGCCGAGCAGCCCTACGCGCATCGGGGGTGGCTCGCTGAGCGCGGACTCGCGGCGGATGATGTGCGCTCGCTCGAGGGGCTCGACGTGCTCACGCTGCTCGGGCCGGGCGAGCGGGATTGGCTGGAGGGGCTGGGGTCCGCGAACCTGGTGTTGCGGAGCAACGAGGCGTCCACGATATACGCCGCGGCCGCCGCGGGGCTCGGCATTGCGCGCATCCCCGACGTGCTGGCCGCGAGCGAGCCCGCGTTGGTGCCGTTGCCCGCGCTGGGCGTGCGCGCCGAGCGCCCGCTGTGGGTCGTGATGCACCGCGATCTGGCCGACACGGCGCGGGTGCGCGTCGTCGCCGACTTCCTCGCCGAGCGGTTGCGTTCGCCCGGGGAGCTCGCCTGAAGCGCGGCCGCCGGCCGCCTTCCCTGCTGCTTGGTTGGCCCCGCCCCCAGGACGTGGGTCGGCCGTCCCGGCCGACCGCCTACCCTGCTGGCTTGTCGGCCCCGTCCCCAGGACGTGGGTCGGCCGTCCCGGCCGACCGCCTACCCTGCAGCCAGGGCGCCCGGCCGGGACGGCCGGGCCACGATCCTTGGGCAG
>CAYQSE010000210.1:0-7846 GCA_964419905.1 uncultured Enterobacteriaceae bacterium | reverse complement strand
CAGCCAGGGCGCCCGGCCGGGACGGCCGGGCCACGATCCTTGGGCAGCGTCCAGCCGCTTGGCGAGCCGCCAGGCCGTGGGTCGGCCGGGCCACGAGCTGGTGCGCAGGATCAGGCCCGCAGAAAGGGTTCGAGCGCGTCGGCGAACGCGGCGGCCACGCGATCGACCTTCGCCGGGTCCACGGCCATCTCGACGAACGGATCCCATGCGGTCACCAGCAGATCGCGGCGCACCTCGGCGCACACGACCCGCCCGGGGTGCCGCGCCGCCCAAGCGGCCGCGAGCGTGCTCGGGTGCAGGAAGTAGGTGCCGCCGACCTCGGTGGCGTAGCCCGCCGCCTCGAGGGCCGCGACGAGGGCGGCCTCGGCCCCCTCAGGGGCGCTGCACGTGCCGTCCTCGGTGCGCGTGATCAGGTCGACGGGCGCGCGCAGCGGCCAGGTCTCGGCGACGCCGGGCGCCCACGCGGCGCGCAGGTTCTCGACGATCTGTGCGTCGATCTGGGCGATGCCGACCGAGCGCGGCGCGTAGGTGTGAGGGAGGAGCGCCAGACCGCCGGCGCCGCACACTTCGTCGAGCGCGTCCGCGACCCGCGCGACGTAGCGGCGGTGCAGGTCGCGCAGCAGCGCGATGTCGTCGGGGTGGCTGACGTAGGGCGCCAGGCCTGGCGTGACCGCGCCCTCGCGCAGATCGCCGCCGCCCGCCTCGGGCACCCGGTTGCAGTCGATCAGCGTGCGCGGGACCAGGCAGCGGATCACGAGCGCCGCACGGCGTGGGTCGGCGGCGATCAGGCGCTCGGCGACGCGCCGGCCCCACGCCCACGCGCCGACGTCGGTGTTGACGTGGAAGAACGCGTGCAGATCGGCCGGCAGCGGCGAGCGCATCTGGCTGGCGAGCGCGTCGTAGTGGGCGCGTCGCGTGGCGCCGTGCGGCACCTCGACGAGCAGATCGGGCGGGGCTTCAGGGTCGGCGTCGGGGCCGCGGAGCAACTCCACGTCACAGACGCCCGGCAGGGAGAGGTCGGTGTGCATCGCCGCGCTCTATCGCGAAGCCAGGGCGAAGCGGCGATCGGGATCGTGGTGCACCGCCGCCAGCTCGCCGAGCAGCGCGATGTAGAGGTGGAGCAGCGCGCACGGCCACACCGCGCCCGCCCCCAGCGCGAGCGCCGCGAACAGCGCCCCCATCGGCACGGTCGAGATCACCTCGGGCGTGTCCTTGTCGGCGTGCGCGGCGACATAGACCGCGGTGCTCACGGCCACGGCGCCGGCCGCGCCGAGCGGCGCGACGAGCGGGAACAGGATCAGGCCGCGGTAGGCGAGCTCGTAGCCGGTCAAGTAGACCGCCCAGCTCGCGGCGTTCGCGGCGACGAGCCGCGGCGTCCACGCGACGGCGCGGATCTGCGGGTAGCGAGCCCGATGCACCGCGCCGCGCGCAGAGAACCACACCACCGGCGTGACGACGAGCCCGAGGGTCCCAGCGCCGAGCAACCCGCGGAGCGGATCGCCGAGGCCCAGCCCCAGCGCGGCGGGCGAACCTCCGAGGCCGATCGCGAGCAGCAGCGGCGCGAGCCCGTACAGCGCCCCGCCGAGCACGCGCCGCAGGTGGTGGCGGGCTGGCGGTGTGTCGGGTGTCGACCACGCGCGCTGCGCGCCGTGCTGCAGCGCGAACGAGACCGCGAACGCACCGAGGGCCCACGCTGGGGTCATCGACGCCGCAGCCGACCGATCAGCGGGAGCAACACCAACATGGACACCATCCCGCCGACCAGGCACAGCGGCGTGGTGCAGCCGCCGAGCCCCCACTGGAAGCCGGCGCGCGAGCTGCGATCGCGTCCGGCGGCGAGGTCCGCGGGCGAGAACATCACGACGCGCACGCCGCGCTCATCGATCTCGAGGGCCTCGAACGGCCACCAGTCCTCGTCGCGGACATCGGTGGGGATCGGGTAGGTGCCGACCAGCCGATCGCCGTCGAGCACGCGGATCTGCACCTCGGACGCGCCCAGGTGGCTCATCGCGCCGCTGAAGTTGCGGACGAAGTAGCGGTAGCGACCGGGCGGTGGGTCCCACAGCGTGATCGTCTCGGGCCCGCCCCAGTCCACGTCGTCGACGTCGAGATCGACCTCGTGGCCAGCACCCTTGTGGTCGCGGCTGCCGAAGTAGATCTCGTGGCTGTCGACGCACAGCAGGTGGGCGTCGACATCGGGGACGTGGTTCCACGCCGAGCCCCAGTTCAGCACGATCTGCACGCGCCGGCGCCCGGACTTCTCCTCGCCCATCGACTCGAGCAGCGGGGTGAGCGTGGTGGTGAGGTGCCGCCCGCCGTCCGGCACCTCGACCGCCTCGGCGGGCAGCGGCACGAAGCCCTGCGCCGCGGTGGAGAGGTACCAGGTGCCCGGCTCGAGATCAAGGACGATCCGGCCGTTCGCGCCGCTGGTCTCGAGCACGGTGGGTGCTTCGTCGGGCCCGCGAGAGGCCGCGACCTGGGCGCCCTCGACGGGCTGATCCTTCACGAAGGCGTGGTTGACCTCGATCGTGACCGGGGCGGCGAGGGCTGCGGCGAACAGGGCGACGATCCACATGCCGGTCAGCCTACAACGCCGCATGGGGTAGCATCACCGCATGACGGCGACGGTGCTGCGCGACGGCCTGTTCTTCGACGGCTCGGGAGCCGATCCGCTCCCGCGCGACGTGGTGATCCGCGACGGTGTGGTCGCGGCGATCGTGGCGCGCGGCGCGCCGGTGGACGACGCGACCGACGTGGACGCGGCGGGCTGCTGGGTGACGCCCGGGTTCATCGACCTGCACACGCACTACGACGCCGAGGTCGAGGTGCTGCCCGGGCTGTCCGAGAGCCTCCGACACGGCGTCACCACCGTGGTGATCGGCTCGTGCGGACTGTCGATGGCGGTCGGCGATCCGACGGACCTGGCCGACATGTTCTGCCGCGTCGAGGGGATCCCACGCGAGATCGTGCTGCCGCTGCTGCGCGAGATCAAGACGTGGGAGACGCCCGCGGACTACCTCGCGCACCTCGACACGCTGCCGCTCGGGCCGAACGTGGCGGCGCTGCTCGGGCACTCGACGATCCGCGCGCACGTGATGGGCCTCGGGCGCAGCCTGGACGCCGCCGTGCGGCCGACACCCGCCGAGCTCGACGCGATGCGCCGGCTGCTCGAGGACGCGCTGGACGCCGGCTACCTCGGGCTGTCGATCAACACGCTGCCGTGGGACAAGATGGACGGTGATACCTACCGCAGCCGCCCGACGCCGTCGGTGTTCGCGCGCTGGAGCGAGGTGCGCCACCTCACGGCGGTGCTGCGTCGGCGCGACCGGATCTTCCAGGCGGTCCCCGACGTGTCGACGAAGATCAACGCAGTGCTGTTCTTCCTCGCGTCGATGGGGCTGTGGCGGCGCCGGCTGCGCACGATGCTGATCACGCTGCTCGACACGAAGTCGAACCGGCTGCAGCACCGGTTGGTCGGCGCGGCGGCGCGGCTGGTGAACGGGCTCGGCGGGTCGATCCGGTTCCAGAGCCTGCCGAACCCGTTCGACCTGTGGGTGAACGGGCTCGACGTGCCGGTGCTCGAGGAGATCGGCGCGGGCACCGCGGCGCTGCACGTCCGCGATCCGGCCGAGCGGGCGGCGCTGCTGCGCGATCCGGCGTACCGCGCCCGGTTCAAGCAGGACTGGCGGCGTCGGTTCGGCCGCGCGTATCACCGCGACCTGCACGAGGCGGAGATCCTCGAGTGCCCCGACGCGACGCTGGTCGGGCGCACGTTCGGTGCGGTCGCCGACGCGCGGGGACAAGACCCCGAGGACACGTTCCTCGATCTGCAGGCCGAGCACGGCGACGCGCTGCGCTGGTTCACCGTGGTCGGCAACGACCGGCCCGCCGAGGTCGAGTGGATCGCTGCGCATCCGGCGACGCTGGTCGGCTTCTCGGACGCCGGCGCGCACCTGCGCAACATGGCGCACTACAGCTTCCCGCTGCGGCTGCTCAAGCGGGTCGTCGACGCCGACGCCGCGGGGCGGCCGTTCCTGTCCGTCGCGCGCGCGGTGCACCGCCTCACGGGCGAGATCGGCGACTACCTGGGGTTGGACGCCGGGCACCTGCGCGTGGGCGGGCGCGCCGATCTCGTCGTGGTCGATCCGCGCGCCCTCGATGACCGGATCGAGGCGATTCACGAGGCGCCGATCGCGGGCTTCGGCGACTTTCGACGGCTGGTACGGCGGAGCGAGGGCGCGATTCGCGGCGTGATGGTCGGCGGCCGGTGGGCGTGGGGCGAGGGCGGCGCGGCCGCGGAGCTGGGCGCCGAGCGGTTCGGGCGCGTCCTGCGACCCGTCTGAGATCCGCCTCCGAGGAAGATTCTCCAGATAGACGAAAAATATCTGTCGCCACGCTAAACTTTCCCTGTTAAGTTCAGAACAGAGAGCACGGGATGGCCAGACCATCCCACGAACGCCGGGTCCGCTACCCCCTTGCCGGACCCGGCGTTTTCTTTTCTCCGCACCGGCCTCCGGTTAGAGCGGTGGCCGTCTCGAGGGTCAGGCGCGCATGTCGTCGTCTCAGGCGTCGGGGCGCCGTCTCCCCGCGGGGGTCGTCCCCCTGGGCGTGGTGATCGCGGTCTGGGCGACGGGCTACCTCGCGATCGGCCTGGCTGTGACCGGCGATGGCGGGTTCGGCCCGCTCTACATGAACGGCACGCGGCTGGTGCTCGCCGCGGTGCTTCTGCTCGTGGGCCTCCGGGCGTTCGGGCGACCCGTCGTGCCTGCGCGTGGGCACCTGCTGCGGATGGCAGGCGTGGGCGTGCTCGCGTGGTCGATTGGCAACGGCTTGCAGGTGATCGGCCAGCAGGGGGTGGCGCCGGGGCTGACCGCGCTGATCATGGCGTCGAGCGCAGCGCTGGCCGTCGGCCTGTCCGCGGCTTGGGATCGGCGGCTGCCGACCCCGCTGCAGGGACTCTCGGTGGGGCTCGGGCTCGCGGGTGTCGGCCTGCTGGTCGGCGCGAGCCCCGCGGGCGCAGCGCCGTGGGCGCTGGGCGCGCTCGTCATCGCGTCGCTCGGCTGGGCGGCGGGCTCGGTCGCGGCGGCGCGTCAGCCGAAGTCCGGCGGGCCGATCGCGGACGCTGCGTGGCAGATGCTGTTCGGCGGCATGGGCCTGGTGCTGCTCGCCGTCGCGCGGGGGGAGCCGCTGCCCACGCCCTCGGCGGTCGGTCTCGCGGCGTGGGCGTGGCTCGCGGTGGGCAACGCGGCGATCGCGTACCCGCTGTGGGTCATCGCGCTCCGCAAGCTGCCGATGCACGTCTGCATGACGCAGTCGACGCTCTCGCCGGCGATCGCCGTCGCGCTGTCGGCGGCGTTCCTCGACGAGGCGTTCGGGCCGCGCACCGTGCCCGGCATGGTGCTCGCGCTCGGCGGCGCCGCGCTGGCGGGGTTCGCTCGCGACGGGGGGCCCGGCGTGATCGCCTCGCCGCCCGGTCGGCTGCGCCGGATGTTCGCCCGCGCGTGAGGGGCTGCTGCGTGGGGGCGCCGCTCTGGTAGGCTGCGCCCCATGCTCTCCCTCCTCCTCTTCGTCGCGGTCGCCCTCGGCTTCCAACCTCCGGACTTCCAGCCCGGGCAGCACGTCTACGTCGTACCGCCAGATGCGCACGCGCCGCTCCCGCTCGTCGTCCAGGGCGCGCAGAGCACGCTGCGTCCGGTCTACGTCGTGGTGTACGGCGCCGTGATCGCTGGGGAGACGCCGGACTTCGGCGCTTCGCACACCGAGGCCGCGATCGAGGCGACGTGGGCGCACTGGGCGGCGGCGCCGGGGCAGGGGGCCGGCGCGTTCGATCGCCTCGACGGGAGCCTGATCGTGCTGTCGCTCGACGAGCGTGAGGTGCGGCTGCGCGCGGGCGAGCGCTGGGACGCGGAGCTCGGGCTGGGCGGCGCCGCGCTGCTACCGCTGATCGACCGGGCGTTCATGCCGTGGGCGACCAGCGGCAACCTCGAGCTGGGGCTCGCGTCCCTGGTGATGGCGGTCGACGAGGAGATCCAGCGGCGGCTCGACGGCAAGGCCCGCGCGGCTCGGATCGGGTGGTGGCTCCGCTGGGGGCCGCTGTTCCTGTTCGTGGGGCTGGTGGCGACCGGGTCGCTGACGCTGCTCGTGCTGCTGTGGCTGCGCGCGGATCGGGCCCAGCGCGAGTTCCAGCGGATGTGGGCGCAGCGGATGGAGCGGGTCGAGCATGCGCGGGACCGCCTCGCGTCGCTGAACCTCGACGTGGATCTGCGGGACCGCGTCGTGGCGCTGAAGATCAAGGGGCGCCGCACGCGAGAGGCCGCCGACGAGGTGATCGAGCGGATCTCGTCGCTGCACGACGGGGTCGAGGCGCTGCGGCGCCGCTACGAGGGGCTGCGTGCGGGGGTTCGTGCGCTTCCGCTTCAGGCCTCGCCCTACCACGCGGCGCGCGACGCGCTGGACGCGGTGTTCGATCACGACACCGGCGAGGCGCAGGATCGGCTGTTCGACACGCCGACGCGGGTGGAGCGGGTGGATCCGGCGGCGTTCATGGGGCGGCTCGACGCCGAGTGGGAGGGGGTGAGCGGGAAGTGGCAGCGCGTGATCGACGCGGTGGAGGCGTCGATGCGGCTGGCGCGCGACGACCTGCGCGCGGACGACTTGGATGCGCTGGCCACGGCGCTCGATGGCGCGACGCTGCCGCGCGCGTGGCTGCGCGGGCACCCGCTGCGCGACGACCCGGAGGCGCGGTGGGCCGCGCTGGATCTGCTGCGCAAAGAGGATCCAGTCGCCTACCTCGATGCGCTGGACGAGCTGCTGGAGGCGCACGCCGAGGTGGCCGAGCGCGTGGACGTGCTCGTCTCGGCGCGCGACGCGGTGATGACCGCGTGGGCGGACGCCGAGGCGGTGACGATCGACGGGCTCGACACGGTGGTCCGCGACCCGGCGCGCGATCCGGACGCGCTGGCGCGGCGCGCGCGCGGCGCGCGGGAGCGGCTGGAGGCGGCGCTCGACGCGGCGGCCGACTTCGACGCGGTGCGGGCGGCCGAGCAGGAGGCGCTCGAGGCGCTCGCGGCGCTGCGCGCGGTGCGCGAGGCGGTCCGCGACGCGGTGGCGCGGGCCGAAGGGCTGGTCGCCGACACCGGCGCGCGCGTCGACGGGCTCGCGGAGCGGCTCACGGACGCGCAGCAGCGGATCCGCGCGATGCTCGACGCGCACGAGGCGTCGAGCCTGCGCGACGCGTGGACGGAGCTTCGCGAGGCGTCCGAGGACATGGAGGAGGCGCGCAGCGCGCTCGATCTGGCGCGGGACGCGCTGCTCGCGCGCGACCACCTCGCCGCGGTGGAGCTGGCCGAGCTGGCGCTCCGCGAGAAGCAGGAGGCGCTCGCGGATCTCGAGGAACTCGCGGGCGTGCTCGAGGGGCTGACGCGGCACAGACGCGAGGCCGAGGCCGCGCGGCTGGCGATGCAGGCGGAGCGGGAGCGGCTGGGGCGCGAGGCGCGCGGGCTGGGCTCGTACGGGGCCGGCGCGCTGGATTCGGGGGACGCGCTCTACGAGGTGCTGGTGCGGCACCCGTGGGAGGGCCCCGGCGACTGGACGGCGCGGCTCGAGCAGGTGCGTGGCGTGCTGGAGGCGTGGCGCGCGGGCATGTCGCGGGCGCGGTCCGAGCACGCGGCGGCCGAGCGGCGGCGGAAGGAGGCCGAGGAGGCCGAGCGGCGGCGGCGCGCCGCGGCGCGGGCGGCGTCGAGCGCGCGCAGCGCCAGCAGCGGATCCGCGTATCGCTCGTCGTCGTCGTCGCGCTCGTCGTCGTCGTCGTCGCGCGCGTCGTCGAGCGCGGGGCGCGCGTTCGAGT
>CAYQSE010000209.1:0-10685 GCA_964419905.1 uncultured Enterobacteriaceae bacterium | reverse complement strand
ACGGAACGAGCGCCGGAGACGCGATCAGCCGGCGGAGGCGAAGCAGCCGGCGGCGCTCGCGCCCGCACATGCCCGAGTCCGCTCCGAGTCCGCCGAGGCTGAAGCGCCCGGCCGGGACGGCCGGCCCACGGATTGGCGACAAGACAGCGGTCGACGCGAGTTCGCCCAGGCAGAAGCGGCCGGCCGGGACGGCCGGCCCACGGGGGGGCTGGCCGACAGCGGTCGACGCGAGCCGGAGCCGGCGAGCGCCGGAGACGCGATCAGCCGGCGGAGGCGAAGCAGCCGGAGGCGTTCGCGCCGGCACATGCCCGAGCCCGCACCGAGTCGGCACAGCCACAGTCGGCCGGCCGGGACGGCCGGCCCACGGGGGGGCTGTCCAGCCGGCCGGGACGGCCGGCGCAGGTTCTGCTGCCGCTACAGCGCGTTGTCCTCGTTCTCCATCGCCTCGAGGCCGGCGACGACGTGGCGGAACGCCTCGTCGATGTCGTCGGTCTGCAGGAAGAGATCGAGGTCGTCGGGCGAGATCGTGCCGTACTCGGCCATCGCCTCGAGGTGCAGCGCCTTGCGCCAGAACTCGGCGCCGAACAGCACGACGGGCATCTTCTTCTTGATCTTGCCGGTCTGCATCAGCGTGAGCGTCTCGAACAGCTCGTCGAGCGTTCCGAATCCGCCCGGGAACACGATCAGCCCCTTGCACAGGTAGAGGAACCACAGCTTGCGCGTGAAGAAGTAGTGGTACTCGAACGCGAGCTCGGGCGTGACGTAGTCGTTGACGCCCTGCTCGAACGGCAGCGAGATCCCCAGCCCGACCGACTTGCCGCCCGGCACGAGCTGAGCGCCGCGGTTGGCGGCCTCCATGATGCCTGGCCCGCCGCCCGAGGTGATGTAGTAGCTGCGCTGCCCCTCGCGCGCGATGCTCCACTCCGTGAGGCGGCGCGACAGCTCCATCGCGGCGTCGTAGTACGGCGCGAGCCTCGCGATGCCCTGGGCGCGGGCCAGGCGTGCCGCCGCGGCAGCGTCGTCGGGGTTGGACTCGGCCTGCTGGCGCGCGTGCGCGAGGTTGGCCTCGGCCTCCTCACGCGTGCGGATCCGCGCGGACCCGAAGATGACGAGCGTGTGCTTCACGCCCTCGCGCAAGAAGCGCTGCCGCGTCTCCTCGTACTCGCACAGGATGCGGATGTGCCGCGCGGCAGGCGAGTTCAGGAAGTCGAGGTTCTTGTAGGCCTTGGGCGGGTTCTGGGCCATGGGGGCGCCCCTCCGGATGGGAAACCCCGACCCTATCGGACCAGACCCGCGCTGTCGCGCGTGGATCCCCGCCTATTCCCGCTCGGGCGTGGGAAGCGTGGCGACGAGCGGCGCCGAGAGCTGGGCGCGCATGATCAGGAAGCGCTCGCCGGTGCGCGGGTCGCCGATCTCGCTGCCGATGCGCTCGAAGCCCGTCTCTTCATAGAGGCGGATCGCGCGAGGGTTGTCTTCGCCGACCATCAGGTTGACCGCGCGCAGGCCGCGCGCCTGGAGCTTGTTCATCACGCCGACCAGGAAGCGGTGCCCGAGGCCCCGCCCGCGCCAGCCCGGTCGCAGACCCATCGACAGGATGTTGACCTCGCTCGGGCGGTCCCACACGCGCATGCACACGCAGGTGCCGATGGTGACGTCGTCGGCGTTGAGCAGGAAGACCCGACCGTTGCGAAGGAAGGCGGCGGCGGTGTAGTGCGAGAAGGTGGACTCGGAGAACGTCTGGAGGTCGATCTCGATGACGGTGCGGACCACGTCCTCGCGGACCTCATCGACCTCCTGAACCCGGACCGCATAGGCGTTTCCGGAGTCAGACACGAGACGGAAGCTCTCCATGACACCTCCCTGATCCAGGATTGAACCGTAGGAAGGTAGCGGCCCCCTGTCAAACCGTTGGGATTACGTCCGCGCGTCCACCGGCGAGATCAGCGCGCGACGGGCCCGGGTCGCAGGTTAGGACGTGGCGCATCGGAGGATTCTCGCCATGTTGCCCCGCCCCGACTTCGCCGCGCACCGCAAGGCCCTGCTCGATCGGATGGAAGAGGACGAGGCGGTCCTCGTGTTCGGCGCCCCCCACCCCCTCCGCAACGGCGACTCCGAGTATCGCTACCGTCCCGACTCCGACCTCTACTGGCTGACCGGCTGGGAAGACGCCGAGGTCGCGGTGTTCCTGCGCAACGGCGAAGAGCCGCTGACGATGTTCGTGCAACCCAAGGACCGCGAGCGCGAGGTGTGGACCGGGTTTCGCCCCGGACCCGAGGGCGCGAAGGCGGACTACGGCGCGGACGCGGCGTTCGACTTCGACGCGCTCGCCACCGAGCTCCCTCGCCTGCTCCAGGGCGTCTCGACGCTGCACTACGCGTTCGGTCGCAGCCACGACGAGGACGCGCTGCTGCTCGGCGCCATCCACAAGGCGGCGCGCGCCGCACGCCGCAACGGTCTTTCGGTGCCAGAGACCTTCCACAGCCCACGGCGCCTCCTGCACGAGGCCCGCCTGCGCAAGACGCCCGACGAGATCGCGGTGCTGCGCGAGGCCGCGCGCGTCACCGGGCTCGCGCACCGCGCCGCGATGGCGCTCGCAGCGCCGGGCCGCTTCGAGTACGAGGTCGAGTCGCTGATCGACTTCACGTTCCGTCGGCACGGCGGCAACGGGCCCGGTTACACCTCGATCGTGGCCGGCGGCGCGAACGCCTGCGTGCTCCACTACATCACCAACCGCGAGGCCCTGCGCGACGGCGATCTGCTGCTGATCGACGCCGGCTGCGAGCTCGGGTACTACACCGCCGACGTCACCCGCACGTTCCCGGTCAACGGCACGTTCACCGGGCCGCAGCGCCAGGTCTACGAGATCGTGCTCGCCGCACAGCACGCGGCCATCGACGCGGCCCGCCCCGGACGCCCCTACAACGACATGCACGACGCCGCGGTGCGCGTGCTCACCGAGGGAATGGTCTCGCTCGGGCTGCTCGAGGGCGACGTCGACGCGCTGATCGAGGAAGAGGCGTTCAAGAAGTACTACATGCACGGCACCGGGCACTGGCTGGGCCTCGACGTGCACGACGTCGGCGCCTATGGCCGACGCGGCGGCAGCAGGCCGCTGCAGCCCGGCATGGTGGTCACCGTCGAGCCCGGGCTCTACATCCCACCCGACGACGAGGGCGCGCCCGAGGCGCTGCGTGGGATCGGCATCCGCATCGAGGACGACGTGCTGGTCACCGAAGGCGATCCCGACGTGCTCACCGGCGACATCCCGAAGTCGATCGCGGACGTCGAGGCCGCGTGCCGCGTCGCGCTGCGCCTCGAGGTGGCGTGATTCGCGCCGGCGCGCCGGCCGATCGCTTCACCGTCCATGAGCCCCGATCGGCCCCCAGCCCCTGCTGAGGTCGGATTCTAGAATCTCAGCCTCGAAGGCTGCTAACCTCGCACCGTCGCGTCGCGGAACCCTCCCGACGCAAGCGCGAGGTTCCCATGAAGTGGTCCTCCCTGTTGCTGGTCGCGGCGCTCACGCACGCGGGCACGGCGCTCGCGGGTGACGACGACGTGAAGCGGTTCTCGTTCGGGCTGACCTTCGGCATCCTGCCCGACATGGCCAGCCTGGGCAGCACCATCACCCAGGACGGAACGGTGGATACCGCCGACACGTCGATGGCCAGCCTGATCTACGGCACCGGCAAGGCGCTGATGAGCGATCGCGACAACCTCGCGATCTACCACAACTCCCAGCACACGGCGTCACCGTTCAACATGATGGGGGCCGCCCCCGAGCTCGGCGGTCCGCTGCTCGGGCTGGAGGTCGGCGGCACCGTCCAGTACGAGTTCGACGACCTGATCAAGTTCCCGCTCTACCTGCGCGCCGGCTTCCACTACAGCCTCCGGATGAGCGGCGGCGACCAGTCCCGCACCTTCGGCGACGTCGCCACCGAGAACCCGGACATCGCGCAGCTGCTCGTCGCGAACGGCGAAGACCCGAACGACTACGTCGGCGGCACGATGACCACCTCGTACCGGGCGGACTGGCTCGAGATCCCGATCACGCTCGGCATCAAGGTGCCGGTGAAGAAGATGCACTACACGTTCGCCTACGGCGGACTCGGCGTCTCGCTGTTCCGCGGCGGGTTCTCGGTGGCGATGGACGCCGACGAGCACTACGCCAACGTGCTCGCGACACACATCGACACCGAGACGCTGACCGTCACCAACCTCAGCCCGGGGGCTGTACAAGACACGGTGAAGTTCCGCGTCGGCGGCGCGGGGCTCAACTGGCAGCTCGGCGCGCAGGCGGGCATCGCGAAGGGGCTCGCGTTCTTCTTCGAGCTGAACAGCTCGGGCGCCGCAAAGACCGTCCTGTCCTCGGAGCTCAAGCCCGAGACCCGACAGCTGCTCACCGCCACGTCGAGCGGCGCGCTCGCCGCCGCGGACGACGAGTGGTTCAAGCGCCTCGCCTTCCCGGTCGTCACCTCGGGCGCGCGCGTCCGGGTGGGCGTCCGCTACTACTTCTTCTAGGCCGGAGGACGAGAAAATGCGTTCCACTCTTTCTTTCCTCGGGATCGCCGCGCTCGCGCTCACCGGCTGCCAGCCCGAGGGCTACGTCGACCCGGTCGACAACGTCACCGGACATCCGCCGCGCGCTCAGGGCGTGATCTACACCTTCGACGCCGCGCGCTCGGCGCCGTTCCTCGACGCGAACCTGCGCGCGTCGAACGCGGTCAGCGGCACGTTCGCGAGCGACGGCACGGTGATCGCCCCGCTGCGGGTCGACGGCGCGTTCCCCGCCCAGGTGGGCGCGGACGCGAACCTGCGCGAGGGCGTCGGCTTCGGCACCTACGCCAACCCCGACTACCGTGGCGCCGGTGTCACGTGGGCCGAGGCGGATCCGTTCCGCAGCGTGCTCACGGCGACGCTCGACCTCGGGGACGAGGGCAACGGGGTGACCTTCTGCCGCAGCTTCGCGACCACCTGCGTCACCTTGCTCGCCGACCCGCTCGGGCTCGGCGCGAACGTCGCCGTGGTCACGCTGGCCGCGAACGCCCCCGACACCGACATCGGTGAGATCTCCGCGGGCGTCTCGGCGGCGATCCGCGGCACCGGCGCCAACGGCCTGTCGATCGCCCTCGCCGACCCGTCGGTCGTCGCGCTGGCGTTCCTCCCGTCGGGCGAGATCACGCTCGACTGGACGGTGGAGCGCGGCGCCGCGCCCGGCTCGCTCGACTGGTCCGTCGCGATCAACGGCGCCGAGCTCGGCAGCGGAAACACCGCGACCGACCTCGCAGCAGCCATCGTGAAGGAGCGGGGCGTCGCCCTCGTGTTCGACACCCCGCTCGGCGCGAGCACCAGCACCTGGCTGCACACGAGCTACACCTTCGACGGCCAGGCCGCATACTGGTTCGAGGCGCCGCTCGGCTTCGGCGTCGACCTGTCCCCGCTGCCGCGGCTCGGTCACGCGCCGCTCTACGTCTATGCGACGAACGACAGCCAGTGGGCTGTCGGCACCGACTCGGGGAACGAGGGCGCCGCGCACGCGGTGCAGCTCCAGGACGGCATCGTCGGCGCGGTCACGCAGGCGGGCGGCGCGGCGGGGCAGCACATCGTGTGGTCGACCCGGTTCGACGGCGACGACTTCGAGGACACACCGTACGAGGGTCTCGTCGACCAGGGCATCGAGGGGGGTGGATTCTATCCCTCCCCGTCGTTCTGCTACGCGCAGGTCCTCCCGCAGCTCCAGGCGACCGTGGCCGCGGGTGTGCGCGCCGAGGTGCACCGCGTGCTGTACGCCAGTGTGGCGAACGCCGCCGCGGGCTTCGACGCCCCGCTCGTGAGCATCGTCTCCGGGCTCAACACGAACTTCGGGACCACGCTCACCTTCACCCCGCTCGGCAGCGCCGCGGCCTACATCGCGCTGGGCACCGAGTACGCCGACGGCAACGTCGACGCGATGATCACGACGTCTGCCGAGGCCAGCTTCACGCCGACGCTCACCGAGACCACGAGCCAGACCTACGCCGGGCAGCTCCTCGCGATCTTCGGAGCGCTCAACGTGACGGTCGAGGGCACACCGCGCTGGCAGCTGCTGGGTATGCAGGCAGGCCAGTACGCGCAGTTCGCCGGACTCACCGGCCTGCTCAACTTCCCGCGCGGGGTGCAGGACGGCGTGTTCGACGGCACGACGGCGCACCTCGACGTCTGGCCGCCGTTCGGGATCGCCACCTGCCAGGGCACGGACTGCCGCACCGCATGGATCGTCGACGACATCGCGCGCGGGACGAACACGAGCGATCGGAACCCCAGCGAGGGCGTGCCCGGGCTCGCGGCGACCTGCCAGTGGGGGCGCCCCGGCGTGCCTGCGGTCGACGCGGTCGACGCCACGCTCACCGGGGACCTCAACGAAGATCACCCGGCCTATGCGGCCGTCGCGGCCACCGCACCGGTGGTCCCGGTGCGCGAGCAGGCCTCCCCCTCGATCAACACCCTGGTGATGGGCATCTACGGCAACTTCATCACCGCGGCGTTCGGCCCGACCGTGCCGGCCAGCAACTTCTCGATGTCGATGACCATCGACGCCGAGGCCACGACGCCGCCCACGCTGTCCACGCTCCAGATCGCGGTCGAGTAGTCGGTCGGATGCGAGGCGACAGGGTACGGAGCCTCCTCGACCCGGAGGCTCCGTGACCACTCCCCTCACCGGCCGCCACGCGCTCGTATGCGGCGCGAGCCGCGGCATCGGCCGCGCCGCCGCCATCGCGCTGCACGAGCTCGGCGCGTCCGTCACGCTGCTGGCGCGCTCCGAGGACGCGCTGCGCGCGCTCGCCGACACGCTCGGGGGCGACACCCGCTTCGTGTGCGCCGATCTGGACGATCGGCCGTCGCTCGCCGCGCGGATCGACGCGCTGCTCGCCGACGCGGGGCCCGTCCACGTGCTCGTGCACAACACCGGCGGGCCGCCGGGCGGGCGACTCCTCGACGCCACCGAGGATGCGCTGGCCGCCGCGTTCCACCGGCACGTCCTCTCGGCCCACCTGCTGGTGCGGCGCGTGCTGCCGGGCATGGCAGCCGCAGGCTTCGGCCGGATCGTGAACGTGATCTCCACCTCGGTCTACGAGCCGATCCCGAACCTCGGCGTCTCGAACACCACGCGCGCGGCGATGGCCGGCTGGGCCAAGACGATCGCGGGTGAGCTGCCTCCGGGCGTGACGATCAACAACGTGCTGCCGGGGTTCACGAACACCGACCGGCTGCGTGAATTGATGACCGAGACCGCTGCCCGACGCGGCGTCCCCGTCGCCACCATCGAGGCCGAGTGGCGCGCGCAGACGCCCGAGGGAAGGCTCGCCGACCCGGCAGAGATCGCCGCGGCGATCGCGTTCCTCGCCTCGCCGGCCGCGAGCTTCGTGCGCGGCGTGTCGTTGTCCGTGGACGGCGGGCGACTGCGGTCGATCTGAAGGCTCCACCGACGCGTTGCAGGACGGGTCGCGGTGTCGGTAGAGTGGCGCGATGCCCCGGAGCCTCCATGTCTCGCCCGATCTCCCTGTGGTTCGTCCTCGCGCTGGCCTGCACCGGTCCGGGCGACGACACCGGCGACACCTCCGACACCCAGGACAGCAGCGACACCTCCGACACCAGCGACACCGCCACGCCCTCGTGCACGCCGGGCGCGGGCCTGCCGCTGCCTGACTTCGTGGACACCCTCGCGCCGACGACAGCGTGCGACGAGCGGATGGTGGAGGGCTGCCCGTTCGGCGCGGCGACCACCTATTTCGCAGGTCGGTACGTGTTCGGCGACGGCGACGCCGTATGCGGCTGGGAGTACTGGCACTGGATCCCGAACGACACGCTGGCCGAGCAGTCCGCAGACTGGACCGCCGACACGCCGTGCACGCTGGTGTGGTCGATCCAGGGCCAGAAGGACACGACCTGCACCGACTGCCTGTACCGGTTCACCGGCAGCGCGACCTTCCAGGAGGACCTCTCGGACTGCGCGCAGGCGTTGATCGACATCGAGGGCGAGGACCAGCCGAGCCTGAGCTACACCGTGCGCGAGACCGGCGCCGACGGGGCGGTAGACCTGCGGTTCGCGAGCGGCACCGTGTTCGCGACGGGCACCACCTCCACCGCGGGCCTCGACTGGGTGAGCACGCCGGGCTGCAGCCTGGTGGGCGCGCGCGCGTGCCCCGACGACACGGGTGACACGAGCGACACGAGCGACACGAGCGACACGAGCGACACGAGCGACCCAGGCACGTTCGACGGGGACTACACCTTCACCGACGACGCCTACGACGCCAGCTCCGGCGCCAACTGGGACTTCGTCGCCGGACCGAGCAACGAGGGGCCGTTCCCTGGCTTCTTCGAGTCCCCGGCAGACGCCATCCGCCTGATCGAGTCCGGTCACGGCGCGGGAGACGACGTGTCGGGCGCGATCGTGAAGACGGGCACCCCGCCGCGCACCGTCGTCGCCGGGTTCGCGGCCGCGATCACGGACGGCCCGGTCACGGTGCACACCTGGGTCCACGACGAGGCGGCCAACGCGTCCGCGCACCCCGGGCTGCGCCTGTACGACGCGAGCGGCGCGGTCGACACCGTGATCCGCGCCACGCCCTCGCCCGCCAGCGCCGGCTTCGTCGAGCTGACCCACACCACGACCGCGAGCGGCGCCACCTACGCGCGGCCGTTCCTGCAGATCCACGGCGCGATGACCAGCTACGAGATGTACACCGACACCTGGGCGGTCTCGCAGCCCGTGACCTTCGTCCGCGACGGTACGGACGACCCCTCCGCCAAGCTGGTGGCCGGCTCCGAGAGCGCGGGCCTCAACGTGAAGGCCGCGCTCAACGACGAAGGCGTCCTCTACCTGAGCACCCAGTCGGTCACGACCGACAGCGGCGAAGACCTCACCGTCGTGGTGTGGGTCGGCGGCCTCGGCACCGGCGTGCTGTCGCACCCGTGGAACAAGTCCGGCGCCATCGCCCGCGGTGCGATCGACACGATCGTGCTCGTGCAGGAGGAGAGCGCCAGCGGCAACGGCTACTGTTCCATCAACATCGAGAATGGCGCCGGCACCGGCTTCGTGCAGCTCTCCACCGACTGCGTGACCAGCACGAGCGGGCGGATGGAGGCGACCGTCGATCTGGTCGCGCTCCTCGATCTCGACGACGCCTCGCAGATCCCCGGCCAGCTCGGCTTCGCCGCGGCGCGGTGGGGCTCGGGAGACGGCGGGCTGCTGATCGAGGCCTCGCAGGTGCCCTCGGGCAACAGCGACGGCGAGCTCGACGAGGCCACGATCGTGCACCGGTCCAAGATCCTCGCGGGCCTCGTGCCCTTCGATCCGAACACGGCCCGCTGAACCCGGAGGTCCTCTTGCGCTCGCCCGCTCCGATCGCGCTGCTCGCGCTGCTCGCGTGCCCGGCACCCGACGACACGGGCGACACCGTGGACACGGCCGACTCAGTCGACACCGTGGACACGGTGGACACCGTCGACTCGGGCGACACGGCCGATACCGCCGAGCCCCCGCCCTACGACGGCAACCTCGACTTCGAGACCTGGGCGGCCGGCCCAGGCGACTTCACGCGCTATCCCGACGACGCGACCTGGTCGGTCACGGCGACCACCGCCGATCCGGCGTCGGGCGCGCGCGCCGCACGCGTCGTGCTGCACGAGAGCGCAGGGACACGCCTGCTGCTCGCCGACGCGCGCGTTCCGGTGGGCGCCGGCCAGACCGTCCGCTTCCACGCGTGGGTGATCGACGACGACCCGAACCTGCACGCGAAGCTGGTGCTGCAAGGGCACGACGCGCTCGGCACGCTCGTGCACACCGTCCAGGCCGAAGAGACCTCGGACGACGAGGCGGGCTGGCGCGAGTACACGCTCACGTTCACGAACCCCGCGAGCGACCCTGCGGCGACGGTCTCGCCGCGGCTGAGCGTGATCCAGGAGGTCAGCGCGTCGATCGATGACGCCACGCTGACCACCGACGCGTGGGCGATCTCCGAGCCGGTCGTGCTCGACGTCACCGACGGCGAGGACGACGCGCGGCTGCTCCCCTTGCTGGGCACGCCAGGCACCACGATGGACGTGTCCGCGGGCCTGGACGACGACGGGGTGCTCTATGTGAGCACGAACCTCGCCGATCAGGGCAGCGATCACCTGCTCTTCGTCTGGGTCGGCGGCCCGCACGCCACCGAGACCGTCGCGATGCCGTGGAGCAAGGCGGGTGCCGTGGCGGGCCCCGCCGAGGGCGGGCGCCTCGTCGTGCTCGTGCAGGAGGAGGCGACGAAGTACTGCGAGTGGCGGATGTGGGACCCGGACACGACCACCTGGGAGAAGCTGGGTCTGAACGCCGGGTGTAACGACGAGACGCCCGGCGTGCGCCTGGAGGGCGGCCTGCACCTCCCCACCCTGTTCGATGCCGCGAGCGTCGGCGCCGTCCCGATCGACCTCGCCCTGGCGGTCGCCCCGATCGGCACGGACGATGGCGGCACCCTCGTCGCCGACAGCCAGGTCCCGACCGGGAACGGAGACGGCGACCTCGACGCCGCCGAGACGCTCACCCTCCGCCGCCCAGCCCTCCTCCTCGGCCGCCTCCTCCCGCTCGATCCCTCGAACTGAGCAGGTCGGCCGAGACGGCTGTCGATCCTACACATCTCGCACCGTGCCTGAGATCACGTGGGGCGGGC
>CAYQSE010000208.1:4989-10695 GCA_964419905.1 uncultured Enterobacteriaceae bacterium | reverse complement strand
CGGCCGAGGAAGCCCGCGCGGCCGAGGAAGCCCGCGCGGCCGAGGAAGCCCGCGCAGCCGAGGAAGCCCGCGCAGCCGAGGAAGCCCGCGCAGCCGAGGAGGCTCGTGCAGCCGAGGAGGCTCGTGCAGCCGAGGAGGCTCGTGCAGCCGAGGAAGCCCGCGCAGCCGAAGAGGCCCGCGCGGCCGAGGAGGCTCGTGCAGCCGAGGAAGCGCGCGCAGCCGAGGAGGCCCGCGCAGCCGAGGAGGCCCGCGCGGCCGAGGAGGCTCGTGCAGCCGAGGAGGCCCGCGCGGCCGAAGAGGCTCGTGCAGCCGAGGAAGCCCGCGCAGCCGAAGAGGCCCGCGCAGCCGAAGAGGCCCGCGCATCCGAGGAGGCCCGCGCAGCCGAAGAGGCCCGCGCAGCCGAAGAGGCCCGCGCGGCCGAAGAAGCCCGCGCGGCCGAGATCGCCGCAGCGCCGGCCGAAGCCGAGGCCCCCGGGAGCCGGCTGCGCCGGTCGTTGCGCGGGAGCGGAGCCGCAGGCGAGGAGAGCACCTCGGATCGCTTCGCGCGGGCGCGGGAGGAGCGCCGGCTCCGCCGTGGCGACGCGCCAGGGGAGGCCGCGGAGGCGAGCAGCCGCCTCGGTCGACTGCGCGGTCGCGCTGCCACGAGCGACGACGCGGACGCCCCGACCGAGAGCCGGCTCGACCGGATCCGCAGGCTGCGGGGCGAGGCCGGGGCGCGCGGCGAGACGGCCGAGGAGGGCGGGGAGAGTCGCCGCGATCGCCTCCGTCGCCTGCGCGGGCAGGCCCCGACCGCAGACGTCGGCGACGAGGCGGCGACCGGGGGCCGCCTGCGGCGCAGCCGCGGCGTCGCGGCGTCGGCCGAGGCCGATGAGGCGCCGGCCCGTGAGCGCCTGCGCCGTCGACGCACCGACGAGGGACAGGCCCCCGACGAGGACACGCCGCGTCGGCTCCGTCGTCGCGGCGAGGCCGCTACCGAAGGCGGCGAGACGCGCCTCGAGCGGCTGCGGCGCCTCCGCGGCGAGGGCACCGCGGACGCTGACGACGAGGGGGAGGGGCGGCGCGCTCGCCTGCGTCGTCAGCGCGGTGTCGCGGCGACGACCGACGAGGCCGATCCGGGCAGCAGTCGAGGCCGCCTGCGCCGACGCGGCGAGGCGCCAGCCGAGGCCGAGGACGCCGAGGTCGGCCCGCGTGACAGGCTCCGCAGGGGGCGCGCGGCCGAGGGGGACTCGGCTGAGCCCGAGGCGGACGAGTCGGGCCGGGGCAGGCTGCGCCGCGGTGGGCGAGGCCTGGAGGTCGCCGAGGGCGAGACCCCCGCCGAGGCGTTCGCCCGCGCACGGCGCGAGCGGCGCGGGCGACTGCGAGAGCCATCCGGGGACGGCGAGGACGAGGTCTGACCATTCCCTGATCTCTCCGGGGGAACCCTTCCTCTCCCACGTGATTCGGGCGACCGTCGACACCTGCTCACGGAGGTCGACATGTCTCGTCCGACGCCTCGGTTTCCACGCTTCGCGCTCTCCCTCCTGTTGATCGCGGGCGGCTGCGGCGACGACGGCTCGGTCGAGGATCTCGAGATCCGCCTCGCCGCGGTCGAGGCCGCGCTCCATGCAGGCACGTCGGACGACGCCGTGGCCCCCGAGGAGGTCGAGGCGCTCCAGACCCAGCTCGCCGCGGCCATCTCGCGCCTCGACGCGCTGGAGGACGCGATCGACGCGCTCCCGAACGGCGAGGCCGAGCTGAGCGCGTACGCGCTGGTCGCGGACCTCGAGGACCTGGAGGCGTCGCTGTCCGCGCTCGATGCCGAGGTCGTCGCGCTCGACACCAGCCTGGGCACCGTGGTGGGCCTCGTGAACGGGCAGGGCTCCACGATCTCCGAGCACGCCTCGAGCGTGGCGATCCTGCAGACGACCGTCGCCTCGCACGGCGCGACGCTGACGGCGCACGGCGCCGAGATCGCGGACCACGGCGGCGCGCTCTCGTCGATGTCGACCACCGTGTCGGGGCTGGAGGAATCCCTGACCGCCATCGTCGCCGACGTCGGCGAGATCGACGGGGAGGTGGGCGGGTTGCTCGGCGCGACGACCGACCTCGCCGCGGATCTGATCCGCCTCGAGGGCGTCGTCCAGACCGTGTCCGACGATCTGGACGTGCTCGCCGGTGACGCGGTGACGGCCTGGCTCACGTCCCGAACCCTCCTCGTCCCGAGCCAGTACCCGACGATCCAGGCAGCGCTCGACGCGCTGCGGGGCGTGCGGCTGGCCGCCGACGTCACCATCCAGATCGCGCCGGGCACCTGGAACGCAACCGACGTGCTGCAGCTCGATCATCCCGACGGGCGGCGTGTCTCGCTGGTCGGTGGGGGCGCCGCGCCCACCGACACCGTGCTCACCACCAGCCAGGGCACGATGTTCGCGGTCCCGCCCGGGCGAACGTTCGGGACGATTCGGAACCTCAGCCTCTCGGGTACGACGGGCACCGCCGTCCACGTCGACGCGGGCGCACACGTCGCGCTGAGCGATCTCGTCGTCGAGGGCTTCACCCTGGGCGTCGCGGTGAGTGGAGGCAGCGTCGAGGCGCGCGATCTGTTGCTGGAGGACAACAGCAGCGGGTTTCGCGCCATCCGGGGGCGCATGAAGCTCACCGACGTCGAGCTTTACGGAAAGAACGGGTCCGGCGTGCGCGCCTCGCACGGCTCGATCGTCGAGGCGCTGCGCGTGCAGACCCACAACGACTTCAGCGGCTACACGCTGACCTCGGGCTCGGTCCTGACGGGCACCACGATCTCGGCGTTCAACAGCACCGTGAGCGGCTTCGAGGCCGACGAGGGGAGCGTCCTGTCGGGCTACTACCTGTCCGCGACCGATAGCGCTTCCTCGGCCTTCTCGATCTCGACGGGCTCCGTGCTGAGTGCCGCAGGGCTGAGTGCCACCGGGGGGTCCCGCGGGATCTCGCTCGGGCGAGGGTCGGTGCTCGACCTCGGCGCGGGATCCGGCGGGTCCACCATCAGCTACACGGGGGACTACGGCATCTTCGCGCTGAACGGCGCCGTGGGCTCGGTGAGCGACACCACGATCACCGGCCCCGGCACGCAGCGGATCCGAGCCTCCACCGGCGCCTACGTCAACGCGCAGTTCTCGGGGCTCTCCGCTGCCGACGTCAACCCGCGCCTGGCGAGCACCACGGATCTCACGGGCGTCCTGCTGCCGTGAGCGGGGTCGACGATCTGCACGCGCGCCCGTCAGCGGGAATCAGGACCGAGCGGATCCGGCGGCGCCGACCGTCCAGGGCGGCGGCGCGAAGGCGAAGCCCGCCTCGCGCAGGGTGTCGTGCACGACCTGCACCGCGCGGGTGCGGCCCTTGAGGAAGTCGGGCTGCCGCACCCACACCCGCGCCTCGACGTCGATGGCGTAGTCGAGCATGCCCCGGGCCACCATGTCGGGCTCGGGGTCGAGCAAGAACGTGGGCTCCTCGCGAAGCACGCCGAGCAGCACCGCTCGGGCCCGGGCCACGTCCGAGCCGTAGGCGAGGCGCACCTTCACGTCGATCCGCCGCACCGGGTAGCGTGTGTGGTTCAGGATCTGCGACTTGAGCACGACCTCGTTCGGCCACCGGACGAGCAGGTTGTCGAAGGTGCGCACGAGCGTCGACATCAGCGTGATCTCCTGCACGACCCCGAGGCGGCCCTCCATCTCGACGGTATCGCCCACCTCGAACGGCCGGTCGACGAGCAGGAACACGCCCGCGATCAGGTTCGACAGGCTCGTCTGGGCCGCGAAGCCGATGGCGATCGTGGCGACGCCGGCGGTCGCGAGCACGGCGGTCAGGTCGAGACCCCACACCCGCGCGGCGGCCACGACCACGAACAGGGAGCCCGTGACCCCCACGAAGCGCCGGGCGACGAGGGCCCAGTGGGCGCGGGCCGTGCGGTGAACACGCCGGGCGACGAGCCGGGCCAGCAGGTTGACGACCACCAGGCCCACGACGAGCACGGCGAGGGCCCGCATCCCGGGCAGGGCGAGCCACGCGACCACGGTCTCGCGCACGCCGGTCACAGGTCGAACTCCGTCGATCGCCGCGTGGCGTCCAGGAGCCAGTCGAGCGAGAGTCCGCGGCGCTCGGCGCTCGGGGCCTCGACGAGCGCGAACCCCTCGGGTGTGCTCCCGCGGAGCGACCGGGCGCCCGCCCTCTTGCCGACGTAGACCTCGACGACGACCTCGCTCGCGACGAGCGCGTCGCCGCGCTCGTACAGGGCGAGCTCGTCGGGGGCGACCGGCAGGCGCCGCAGGATCGTGGGCTCTTCGGCGCCGATGCGCACGCGCACGCGCAGCGCGGCCCGCCCGGCCCGTACGCCCACGCCCGTCGCGTCGGGACTGGCCACGATCGGGCAGCGCACGGCAGGCAGCACGCGGCCGGTGGACACCGACCCGAGCAGGGTCCACCGCCGCCCGGGGCGGAACCGGTCGCTCTCGACGCCGGCCCGCGTCGCGACGATCTCGAGGGGGAGCGCCAGCCAGAGTTCTCGCTGCTCGTTGGGCTGGAGGAGGATCGGCGGGTCGACGTAGAGCACGACGGGCTCGGCGCCCAGGGTGAGCCGTACCGCGAAGGGCGCGCCGTCGCCGTCGCCGTCGTCGGCGACTCGGATCGGCGCCTCGAGGCCGGGGCGCGCGTACTCCCAGCCGCCGGTGACGCGCCGCGCGACGACCTCGCCGGCGGGCCACGACCACCCCTCCTCATCACGCCGCGGCTCGACCCGGATACTCATGCAGCCAGCTCTATCCGTGCTGGTCGATCGCGCGCAATCCGGGCACGGCGGCCCGCCGAGCGCCAGCGACCTCACGGGTGGGCTGATGCCGTGAGCGGGGCAGACGCAACGCGGATCAGCCGCCCCGTCTCGCGAAGCACGACGTAGATCGTGTCATCCGGTCCGACCTCCAGCCCCACCGGCTCCCCCTGGTCGGGCATCGCGATCCGCTCGGCTACCGTGAGCGTGCCGGGGGTGAGGCGCAGCACCTCGGCGCTGTCTCGGCTGGCGACCCACAGCGCGCCATCCGAGGTGAAGCCGAGCCCTTCGGGACTGTCGACCTGGGTCGCGTCGAGGATCGTCGCGTCGTAGGCCCCCGTCGTCCCGTCGAAGCGGAGCACCAACGAGGTGCTGCGGCTGGAGACGTAGAGGTGACCCTCCGGACCGAACGCCATGCCCTCGGGGGAGTCGAGGCTCGCGTGGGTCGCGAACGTGCCGAGGCTCGCCCCGGTGGTGCCGTCGAAGCGCTCGATCGCGTCGGTGTTTCGAGAGCTGACGTACAGGTGGCCGTCGGGCCCGAAGAGCGGGAAGTTCGGAAGCTCGAAGGCGCCCGTCGCGAAGGTGTCGACGAACGCCCCGGTGGTGCCGTCGAAGCGCCCGATCGCGTCGGCGTCGCGCGAGGCGACATACAGGTCGCCGTCGGGTCCGAACGCGAGGCCCTGCAGGTCGGTGAACCCCGTGTGGGTCGCGAAGGCGGTCAGCTCGGGCGACGCGCCGGGGCTGACCCGCCACACGGTGTCGGTCTCGGTGAGGTAGAGCGCGCAGTCCGCACCGAGGCGCAGCCCCTCGGGTCGCACGTCGGGCAGCGCCACGCCCGCCTCGGGGATCTCGGGCGGCACACAACCGGTGTCCGCGGTGTCCGCGGTGTCCGCGGTGTCCGCGGTGTCCGCGGTGTCCGCGGTGTCCGC
>CAYQSE010000208.1:0-4889 GCA_964419905.1 uncultured Enterobacteriaceae bacterium | reverse complement strand
GGTGTCGCCGACCATCGCGGTGTCGTCTCCCGCCGTGTCCACATCAGGCGCCGAGCGACCGCAGCCCACCAGCGCCAGTACGAGCCAACCGAGACCACGCATCACTACGCCCCCAAGCCCGCCTCGACTATCCTGCCACGAGTGAGGTTTCCGGCCCCATGCTCAACGCGCCCGCCTTCCTCCCGGCGCTCGCCGCCGAGGCCCTCCCCGCGGCGATCGTCGACCTCGACGCCGTGGACCACAACCTCGCGATCCTGCGGGAGGCGATGGGGGATCGGGTGTGGATGCGGGTCGCGTCGAAGTCCGTGCGCGTCCCGTGGTTGCTCCGCTACGTCCTCGACGCAGATCCGAAGCTGCGCGGGCTGCTGTGCTACACGCCGCGCGAGGCCGAGCTGCTCGCGGATCAGGGCTTCTCGGACCTGCTGATCGCGTACCCGATCGCCACCCGCGACGAGGCCGACGCGCTCGCCCGACTGGCGGCTCGCGACGTCGGCGCGACAGGCATGGTGGACGCGCCCGAGCAGCTCCCGGTGCTGATCGAGGCCGCGGAGCGCGCTGGCGTCGTGATCTCGCTGTGCCTCGACGTGGACGGCTCGTGGCGCCCGCTTGGCGCGCTCGCGCACGTCGGCGTCCGACGGAGCCCGCTGCGCGACGTAGGCGCGGCCCGCGCGCTCGCGCGTCACGTCGCCGCCGAGCCTTCCTTGCGTCTCGTCGGCGTGATGTCCTACGAGGCGCAGGTCGCCGGGCTACCGGACAGGCCAGCGGGGGCTGCGTGGATGGCGCCGCTGATCCGGCTGCTGAAGGCGGGCAGCGTGCCCGCGGTGGCCCGCGTACGCGCCGCGGTGGTCGACGCGCTGCGTGCGGACGGTCACGCGATCGGGCTGGTGAACGGCGGAGGCACCGGGAGCCTGCGCTCCACCGCCGCCGATCCGAGCGTCACCGAGGTCACCGCCGGCTCGGGCTTCCTGTGCCCGCACCTGTTCGACGGCTACCGCGACCTGCCGCTGCGTCCCGCCGCGTTCTTCGCGCTCCCGGTGGTGCGGGCCCCCGATCCGGGCGTCGTGACCTGCGCCGGGGGCGGCTACGTCGCGTCGGGGGCCGCAGGCGTCGACCGACTCCCCATCGTCCACTGGCCGCGGGGCGCCCGCCCGCTCCCCCAGGAGGGATTCGGCGAGGTGCAGACGCCGGTGCGACTCCCGTCGGGCGTCTCGCTCGGGGTCGGCGACGCGGTGATCTGCCGCCACGCGAAGGCGGGAGAGCTGATGGAGCGCTTCGATCGCGTCCTGATCGTGCGCGGCGCCGAGGTGGTCGCGCGCGCGCCGACGTATCGCGGGCTGGGCGGCGCGTTCCTGTAGCGCGGATCGCGCTTGATTCGCCCCGCGGCGCGGCGGACACTGACGAGAGGAGGGAGGGATGCGAAAGGTTCGCGCGCCCGATCTGCAGGTGAGGTTCCAGCACGACCCGCTGCTGTTCATTCGCTCGGAGACCCGGGGGGTCGGTGCGCGGGTGCCGCCCCCCGCGGTCGCGGTCCTCGCGCTGTGCGCCGAGCCGCGCGAGCGCGACGAGGTGGCGGCGATGCTCGGCCCCGGCGCGGCGCGCTTGTTCGAGGGGCTGGCCGACGCCGGACTGCTGGTCGACCCCGACGAGGTGCACGACACGCCGGTGTTCTTCGAGAACTTCGCGGCGGTGGACGTGCACCGGCGCATGATCGCGGATCGGGTGCGGGTCGATGCCTACCGCGACGCACTGCGCGCGGTGGTGCGACCGGGAATGGCGGTGCTCGACGCGGGCACCGGCAGCGGGCTGCTCGCCGCGCTCGCGGCGGCGGCCGGCGCGCGCGTCGTCTACGCGGTCGACCGCTCCGACCTGCTCGATCTCGCGCGCGAGGTGTTCGCGGCCAGCGGACACGCAGACGTGATCCGCCCCGTCCGCGGGGACTTCGGCAAGGTCCAGCTCCCCGAGCCGGTGGACGTGATCGTCACCGAGACGTTCGGCGCGCTCGCGCTCGCCGAGGGGGCCACCGACGATCTGCGCGCGTGCGCTGCGCGCAACCTCGCGCCGGGGGGCGTCGTCATCCCGTCCCGCATCGACCTGTGGCTCGCCCCGGTCGGCGATCGCGCGCTCTTCGACGAGACCGTCGAGGTCTTCTCCGCCCCGGACGGCGTAGATCTGGGCCCGCTGCGCCGGCTCGCGCTCAAGCGCACGCGGAACCTCGACCTCCCCGCCAGCGCGCTGCTCGCACCGCCGCAGCGGTGGGCGAGCCTGTCGTGGCCAGGAGAGGGCACGGCCAGCGGCGTGGTGCGCTTCCCGGATCTCCCCGAAGGCGCGCTCGTCGGGTTCGCGGGCTGGTTCACGCTGGGCCTCGCCGACGGGGTGTCGCTCCCGACGGGCCCCCTCGACCCGACGACGCATTGGGGGCAGACCTACGCGCCGATCGAGCCCATGCCGGTCCGTGCTGGCGCGTCGCTGGAGCTCTCCGCGTCGTTGAGCCCGTCGGATGAGGACCGCCGCAGTCAGCAGCTCCGCGGCACGTTCTCCGTGGGCGACGCGCGCGGGCGGCTCGACCATCGGGTGCGGTGAGCGTGCGCGACGCCGAGGTCGTCGAAGCCTACGACGTGCACGAGGTGGTGACCGGCGACCACGTCGTGCCGTTGCGGCGCGAGGCGCTGCGGCTCGGCGACGGCCCCCCGCTCGCGGTCGAGCGCACCATCCGCCCCGAGGGGCCGACCCGCCCTCCGGTCGTGCTCGTGCACGGCTTCGCGCAGAACCGCTACACCTGGCGCGTCTCGGGCAGGTCGATGGTCGCGCGGCTGGCCGAGGCGGGGCACGAGGTGCTGAACCTGGAGCTGCGCGGCCACGGGAACAGTCGGCGCTACGGCGCAGGGAACGCGCGCGCGTTCGCGGAGTACGTCGCGGACTGCGTGCGGGTGGTCGATGCATGCGACCAGGCGCCGTTCGCGATGGGGCACTCGCTGGGCGGCGCGGTGATCGTCGCAGCGGCCACCGAGCGGCCGCTGCGCGGGCTGGTCCACATCGCCGGCGTGTTCACCTTCGCGCGTCACAACGCGACGATCCGCGGCCTCGCGGGCATGAGCCTCGGGCTGGAGCGCGTGCTCACGCTGCCCTCGCTGCGCATGTCCACCGGCTGGGCCGGCGACCTTCTCGGCGAGCTGTACCGGTTCACCGACGTCGCCGGCTTCGGCCTCCCGCTCGCCGGCTGGGCGCCGGGCTCGCTCGAGCGCGACGTGCTCGCCGAGCGGCTGTCCAAGGGCTTCGACTGGACCAGTCTCGAGGTGTGGCTGCAGATGTGTCGGTGGGCCCAGGGGGAGCGCTTCGCCTACGCGGACGCGTTCGCGCGCACCGATGTGCCGCTGCTCGTGCTCGCGGGGGACGTCGACCCGCTCCTCCCGCCCGCGGAAGCCCGCGCGTGCTACGACGGATCCGGCTCCAGCGATCGGCGCTTCATCGTGTTCGACGCGTGGGAGCACGGTGGCCACTGGGGGCACGTGGACCTGCTGCTGGGGCGACGCGCGCCGGAGGTGACATGGCCGACGATCGTAGACTGGCTCGCCGCGCGGAGCTGAGGGTCGACCGCGGCACGCTGCTCGTGGCAGGCGTCGTGCTCTGTGTGGGGCTTGCGGGCGCCGGCGCCGGGTTCGTGAACGGCGACGCGGCGGTGTATGCCGCGCAGGGCTGGCAGGGTGACGTGAGCAGTCGGCCCGTCCACTTCGGGTACGTGGCCCTCGCGGCGCTGCTCGCCCCGCTCGCCGGGGACGCGCTGCCGACCTGGCTCGACGGCCTCTCCGCGCTCGCGTGCGCCGCGACCGTGCTCGCGGCGGGCGCGTTCGCCGGATCGATGAAGCACCGCGTCCCGTGGGTCGCCGCCGCGGTGAGCGGTGCGCTGCTCCTGCCGCTCGCGTCGTTCGCCGAGGTCGATCCGCTGTGGACCGCGCTGCTCGCATGGGCCGTCGCGGTGCCCGGTGCCGGTGTGGCCGCGCTGCTGACCGGCCTCGCGACGCTGTTCTCGCCGCTTGCGCTCCTCGGTCTGTTGTGGGTGTCGATGGCGCGGTGGGCGCGCGCGCTCGAGCGCGTCCGCGACACGCCGGGCGTGGTCCTCGACGTGCGCATGCCCAACGGCGGGCTGTGGCTCGTGCCGCTGGTGGTGGTCGTCGCGCTCAGCGTCGGTAGCGGACTCGAGTGGTGGACTGGCGATCGCGGCGTGTTGGCGGCGCCTGCGCCGAGGCTGGTGCGCGCGCTGCAGGCCTGGGCCGGGCACGCCGTGCCGTGGGCGAGCCTGCCGCTGATCGTGCTCGGCTGGGTGACGGGCGGTGGGGTGGGGACGCTCGCTGCGCTGCTGCTGCTCGTCGCGCCGCCGGACACCGCGGCGTGGGGGCCGCTCGCGTTCTCGCTCGCGCTCCTGGCCTCGCGGGGTGCGACCACGGCCCGCGCGTGGGGCCGTCCGGGCTGGGCGCTCATCGCGCTCGTGGGGATCGACCTGCTGCTGGGGGGTATGGCCTGGCGACGCGAGGGCGTGCGCGTGCGTACGGAGCAGGCGCAGATCGCGCAGGTGCTCGCCGCGATGGGGCCGGACGACGGGCTCGTCGCGCCGTGGACGTGGGGAGCGCGCGCGAGCGTGCTGGCGACGCGGGATCCCTACGCGCTGATGTGGCGTGTCCCCGGGCCTCCGGTGCGCGACCCGCAACCGTGGTGCAACCGCGTGTTCACGCGCATCCACGTCCTCCCGCCCGACCTGGTGCTCCCCGACGCGCCGCTCCCCGGCTGTCGCACGGAGGCGCCCCCCGAGCGTCCGCCGGCGCCGTAGGGGAGACCGCTTGGGCGGCCGGCCGGGACGGCTGTCGATCCTACACATCTTGGCTGCGGCCCGAGAT
>CAYQSE010000207.1:2045-10702 GCA_964419905.1 uncultured Enterobacteriaceae bacterium | reverse complement strand
CTAGGAGGCCTGCTCGCGGGGGCGTGGGACGGCGGGGTAGGTGCCGAGGATCTTCAGGTAGCCGGTGAGCCCCTTCACCTCGTCGAGGGCCTCGGCGACCGCGGGTTCGTCGCGGTTGCCCTCGAAGTCGACGTAGAACAGGTACTCCCACGGGCGGCCGGGCCGCGGGCGGCTCTCGAGCTTCGTGAGGTTCAGCCGACGCGTCGCCAGCGCGTTCAGGCAGCGCAGCAGCGCCCCCTCCTCGTGGCGCGTCGCGAAGATCACGGAGGTCCGGCACGGCACCCGCGCGTCGACCTTGACCGGCTCGCGCGCGACCACGACGAAGCGCGTGTAGTTGTGTGGCTGGTTCGCGATGTCGCGCTGGATCACGCGCAGCCCGTAGAGCCGCCCCGCCTCCTCGCTCGCGATCGCCGCCTGCGACAGGTCGCGCTCCTCGCCGACGACCTGACACGCCATCGCGGTGTCGGTATACGCCTCCACCACACAGTTGCCGAGGCCCCGAAGGAACCGGCTGCACTGCGCGAGCGCCTGCGGATGCGAGCGGATGCGGCGGATGTGGCTGAGCGGCACGTCCTGGGGCGCGAGCAGCACATGCTCGACCTTCCACACCTCCTCGCCGACGAGCGCCAGATCGAGCTCGGCCAGCAGGTCGTAGCCCTCGTGGATGGAGCCCGCCGTCGTGTTCTCGATCGGCAGGATCGCCTCGTCGATCACCCCGTCGCGCACCGCCTCCAGCAGCGCGCGGAAGCTGTCGAAGCCCCGCAGCGTGACCTCTACCTCGCGCGCCGAGTAGTAGCGCTCGCCTGCGAGCTGGCTGTAGGCCCCGCGGGTGCCCTGGTAGCCCACGACCAGCCGTGGCGGGCGCTGCGCCGGATCGGAGCGGTCGACGAGGTGCTCCTGCTGCATCCGCACCGAGTGGTCGAGGATCAGTCGATACAGCGACCGCACGAAGTAGCCGTCGAGCCCGGCCTCGGAACCGACCGCCTCCAGCCGCGCCAGCAGCTCGGCCTCGCGCGCGTCGTCGCGCGGCGCCTCCGTCCCCTCACCCTTCGTCCGCGCGACCTCGCCGATCAAGCCGATGCGCTCCGCGAGCGCGTCCAGCAGCCGCCGATCGACCTCGTCCAGCCGCATCCTGAGGGTCAGCAGCCTCGACATCACACCTCCACGCCGTCCAGCATCGCACGGCGCGCTAAGGTAGCGGGCGCACCGCATCACGAACCGGAACGAGGAGCCTGCACTGAGAACCCACGTGCTCGACCAGGGGAAGGGCCCGGCGGTGGCGTTCCACCACGGCCTGCTGCTCGACCACACGACGTTCGAGGGCCTGATCGACGGGGTGCGCGCCCTGCGCTGGGACGCGCGCGGGCACGGCCGCACCGGCTGGGACGGGCGCCCGTTCCGCCTCCAGGATCTCGTCGACGACGCGGCGGAGGTGCTCACGTCGCGCCGCGCGGGCCCCGTCGTGTTCGTCGGCGCCGGGATGGGCGGCGCGGTCGGGCTCCGCCTGGCGCTCCAGCACCCCGCGCTGGTCTCGGGGCTGCTGCTGATCGGCAGCCGCGCGTGGTCGCACACGCCGCAGGAGCGGCAGCAGTGGCGCGACATCCGCTGGCCGCACGACCGCCTCCGCGTCGCCGAGAAGATGCTCGGGCGGCCGAGTCAGCTGTGGTCGTGGGTGCCGCGCTGGACGATCGACACGCGCACGTTCACCGCGATCGTCGAGGCGCTGCTCGACCGCGACGAGGTGATCGGTGCGCTCGGTCGCGTCGAGGTGCCCGCGATGGTCGTGCACGGCACCGCGGACGTGCTCGTCCCCCACGCGCACGCCGAGGCCCTGTGCGCCGCGCTGCCCGGCGCCACCTCACCGCTCACGGTGATCGGCGCGACGCACGCGCTGCTCCTCTCGCACACCGGCACCGTCCGCGCGGCCCTGCATCAGCTCCTCGACGAGGTCTGAGCCTCACCGCGCCGCGCGCACGCGACCTACCAGGCGTCCTTCTTCGAGGTGTCGGGCTCGTAGGGACGCACCAACCGGAACCCGACGTCGATCAGCCGGTTCTCGGGCAGGTAGCCATAGCGGAACGCGGTGCGGCAGTCGTTGGCCGCGCCATCCCACGAGCCGCCGCGCACCGTCCGGTACTGCACCGGGCTGTCGGGATCGTGGATCGGCGTGATCACGGCGCGGTCCTCGTAGACCGGCGGCCCGCCCAGCGTGTAGTAGTTGCGGCACCAGTCGCGCACGTTGCCGCCCATGCCGCGCACGCCGTACGGGCTCTCGTCGCTCGGATGCCCCTCGACGGTCTCGGGGAGCGCGCGCACCAGGTGGCTCTCGCGCATGCAGCACCACGTCGGGTCGAGGTAGTTGCCCCACGGGAAGTGGCGACCATCGACGCCGCGCGCCGACTTCTCCCACTCGTACTCGGTGGGCAGGCGCCAGTGGTAGCCGTCCTGGACGCTGCGCCACGACGCGAACGCGTTCGCGCCGTGCCACGAGATGAGCACGACCGGCCAGTCGCGCCCCCAGCGGTTCCCGTCGGGATCGGTCGCCAGGTAGAACAGTCCGTTCGTGTCCTGCCCGTAGACCAGCGGCCCCTCGCTGCCGAACGTGCCGCCGCGCGCGCGGGGCGCGAAGCGCAGCGCGTCCTCGAGCCGGCGCTGACCCACCAGATCGTCGAGGAACTCCATGTACTCGCGGTTGGTGACCGGGTAGCGCTTCACCACGAACGCGTTCGTCCACACGCGGCGCCGCGGCAGCCCGTTCGTCGCGAGGCGGTCGCCGCCCGCGATCATCCAGCCCGCCGGCACGTAGATGTCGTCGTCGCGCAGCTCGCCGAACTTCGGCAGGTAGATCGGCTCCGGGGCGCTCGCGCCGGGCGGCTTGCCGTCCCAGTGCTCGTTGCGGCCGATGTGCACCGGGTAGCGGACCGGCGGCCGGTAGTCACCCTTGAGGACGAGCATGTAGCTGCCCATCGGCAGCTCGACCTCGCGCAGCGGCGTGCGCAGCGGCCCGGTGCGCGGCACCTCGACGAAGCGACGATCCTCCTCTTCGTAGCGGTAGATCTCGACCTTCGCGTCTGGCGGCTCGGTGATCAGCGTCAGCGCGCCGTCGCCCTTGAGGTAGCGAGCGTAGCGCCCGCTGTCGTGCGCGCGCAGCAGCACCTTGTACTGCTCGGTGCCGCCGAGATCGCCCTCGTCCTCGGCGTCCGCGTGGCGCAGCGCGTAGAAGTCGGCGAGGAACGCGTGCGCCTCGGGCAGCTGCGGCACGTGCTCGAGCGCGGCGCGTCCGAGCTGGGTGACCACGACCTCGAGCACGTCGGCGCCCTGCTCGAGCCGCTTGGCCTCCTCCTCGCGCCGCCACCCGATCCGCTTGACCTCGACGGGATCGGTGGGCGTCAGCTCCTCGAGGTAGGACTCCGCCTCGCGACGCAGCGCCTTGGCCCGATCGCGCAGCCTGCGGATCTGGTTGAGCTTGCCGCGCGCCTGGGCGACCAGCTCGAGCGCGTGCTCGCGCCGCTTCGCGCCGTCCAGCCACGCGGAGACCTCGTCGGCGATGGCGCGACCGTTCGGATACCGCAGCTCTGGGTCGCGCTCCATCGCCTTCTGGCAGATCTCGAGCAGCTCCGGCGGGATCTGCGGATCATCGGGCGTCGGCGGGGCCCCCTGGAGCACCTGCCGCAGCACGTGCTCCGCCGTCTCGCCCCGATAGGGCGGCTCTCCGGTGAGCACCTCGTAGAGCATCGCGCCGAGCGCGTACACATCGGAGTGCGGCCCCTGCTTGTCGCGCAGCCCCATCGCCTGCTCGAGCGGCATGTACGCCGGCGTGCCGGCGATGGTGCCCGCCAGCGTCGCCTTGCTCGAGTCCTGCGAGCGGTTCGTGACCACGCGCTCCTCGGGGTCGAGATCGGCGAGCGCGTCGGGCCGATCGATGATCTTGGCCAGCCCCCAGTCCACGACGTGGACCTCGCCGAACGCCCCGACGAGCACGTTCGTCGGCTTCAGGTCGCGGTGGATGACCCCACGGGCGTGCGCGTACGCGACGGCCTCGCAGACCTTGAAGAAGATGTCGACCACGCGCCGGAAGCTGAAGGTGGCGACGCCCTTCGCCTTCTCCTCGCGACGCTGCTGGTGGTAGTCGTGGATGATCGCGTCGAACGACCGCCCGCGCACCTCGAGCATCGTGAAGTACAGGCGCCCGTCCATCAGGCGCCCCATCTCGTGCACCGGCACGATGCCGGGATGCTGGAGCTGTCCGGTGGTCTGCGCCTCCTCGACGAAGCGCGCCACCGCGCGCGGGTTCCGCATCAGCTCGGGCCGGATGATCTTGAGCGCGACCACACGGTTCAGGTCGCGATCGAGCGCGCGGCGCACCTCCCCCATGCCGCCGGTGCCGATCGGGCCGATGTCGTGGAAGCGCTCGGTCAGCTCGTAGCGGTCGCCGTCGTCGAAGCGCTCGCGCTGGATCGCGTCGCCCTCGGGCGGCGCCTCCATCGTCTCGGCGCCCGGGTCGGGGAACCAGGTCTGGAAGAGCTGGTGCGGGAGCAGCGTGATCGGACGCGGCGCGTCGGGCCCCAGCGTGGCGTGGATGGGCGGGCGATGCACCGACGAGACCGACTGGTCGCGGATCAATCCCTCGACCTCGGCCCGCGCGTCCTCGGGCAGACCGAACCGACTCAAGAACTCTTGGATGGACTTCTGGTCCGCCATGGGGCCCCACGAGACGTCCCGACTATAGCCGAGCCGCGCGCGACACCCAGCGACGCGGCGCCGAGTGAGAGACACAGGTGAGAAAACGCCGCCGGATCACGCGCGGGCCGAGTCCGCGACCGCGCCGAGCAGCGGCCGATCCGCGGCCGCGAAGGCCAGCTCGGACAGCCCTTCCGGCGCGACCCATCGCACCTCGGCGTGCTCGACCGGAGAGGGCTCACCGGCGACGAGCGCACAGCGATACGCGACGAGCACCAGCAGGCGCGCGCCGATCGGGTGGCGCGACACGCCGATGAGCGGGCCCACACGCACGTCGACACCGAGCTCCTCGCGCAGCTCCCGCGCGAGCGCCGTCGCGTCGTCCTCGCCGGGCTCCACCTTGCCCCCGGGGAACTCCCACTCGCCCGCGAGGCGCATCCCGGGGCCGCGCAGCGCGACGAGCACACGACCCTCACGCACGATCACGCCTGCGACGACGCGAAGCTCCTCCACGATCCCTCTCCCGAGCTGCGGTCGGCCCCTACCGCGTCCGTGCTGGCGTGCCCACCGACCCAGGTGCTAGCCTGCGGCACCGATGTGGTGGAGGCCCTGATGGCAGACCAGTTGTCCAAGCTCGCGACGCGCTACACCAAGGCGCTCGACGCGGTGTACGCCGCGCAGGAGAAGGCCGAGGAGGCGCGACGCGCGTGGCTCGCCGAGGCCGCGACGCACCGCGCGGCGCTGCTCGTCGAGCTCGGCGAGCTCGCGGACGCGATCGGCGCTGTCACCGTCACGCGCCAGCCCGGGCGCCTCGCGCTGGACTACGGCGCCCGCCACCTCACCTTCCTCGAGGCCGAGGACGGCGACACGCTCGACGTGATGTACCCGGCCGCCGGCGACGTCTCGGTGGTCGTGGGTCCGCAGGGCCAGTGGTCGCTCGTCGACGACGGCGACGCCACCGACTTCATCCCCGACGGGCTCGAGCGACTGCTGATCTCCGGCCTCGGGCTCCCCGACCCCGACGCCCCGGTCGTCGCCGAGGTCGAAGAGGGTGCTGCCGCCGGGCGCGGCGCGCGCGACGGCGAGGCGGCGCACCTCGGTCGCAGCGGCACGCGCGGCTACAAGCGGGCCAAGGATCTGCCGCCCGGCGCCGTGGTGAAGGACATCAAGGGCCCGCTCGGGTGATGACAGAGCCGTGACGTGCGGGGGCTAGGTAGCCGGGTCACTCGTCCGCCTGGAATCCATGTACGCATCCGATCTGCCCGCCCTCGGGATCTGGCGCTCCGGCCCCACCGAGCCGCGGTTCGACGGGGACGCGATCCTCGCCGCCACCCGTCAGTTCCGCTCGCCCGTCCACGTCGTCCGCGAGGGCCCACGCGGACGCCTCGGGGTGGCGTTCGGCGGAGACCCCCTCCCCTTCGACCAGCAGAACGGCGTGCCCACGTGGCCGCTCGTCGCCACGCTGCCGGGCCTGTGGCCCGAGTGGCTCGGCGACCGCACGTTCTGCGCGGTGCACGGCCTGCGGTTCCCGTACGTCGCCGGCGCGATGGCGAACGGCATCGCGACGGCCCAGATGGTCATCGCGATGGCGAACGCCGGGATGCTCGGCTTCTTCGGCGCCGCCGGGCTGCCGCGTCACCGCGTCGAGGCCGCCCTCGACGAGATCGAGGCCGCGCTCGGCCGTGACGGCGCGTCGTGGGGCGCCAACCTGATCCACTCCCCGAACGAGCCCTCGCTCGAGGAGTCCGTGGCCGATCTGTACATCCGCCGCGGCGTGCGGCGCGTGTCCGCGTCCGCGTACATGGCGCTCACGCCCGCGATCGTGCGCTACGCCGCCACCGGCCTGCACGAGGACGAGCAGGGCCGCGTGCTGCGCCGCAACCATGTGTTCGCGAAGATCAGCCGCCCCGAGGTCGCCCAGCGCTTCATGGCGCCGGCACCCGCCGAGATCCTCGACAAGCTCGTGGCGCAGGGCCTGCTCACCGCCGACGAGGCCCGCCTCGCCCGCCGCGTGCCGGTCGCCGAGGACTACACGGTCGAGGCCGACTCCGGCGGCCACACCGACAACCGGCCGCTGCCCGCCCTGTTCCCGATCATCGCGAACCTGCGCGACCGCATGGTCCGCGAGCACGGCTACACCCGCCCGATCCGCGTCGGCGCGGCCGGCGGGCTCGGCACGCCCGAGGCGGTCGCGGGCGCGTTCGCGATGGGCGCCGCGTTCGTGCTCACCGGCTCCATCAACCAGTCCGCGGTCGAGTCCGGGCTGTCGGAGGCCGGCAAGCAGATGCTCGCGCAGGCCGATCTCGCCGACGTGATGATGGCGCCCGCGGCCGACATGTTCGAGCAGGGCGTGAAGGTGCAGGTGCTCCGTCGCGGCACGATGTTCGGCGTGCGCGGCGCGCGCCTCTACGAGGCCTACCGCGCCTGGCCGTCGCTGGACGCGATCCCCGCCGACGAGCGGCAGCGCCTCGAGCGCGAGATCTTCCGCATGTCGCTCGCCGAGGTGTGGGCCGAGACCGAGCGCTTCTGGGCCGACCGCGATCCGCGCGAGCTCGAGCGCGCGCGCCGCGAGCCGCGTCATCAGATGGCGCTCGCGTTCCGGTGGTACCTCGGCCTCGCGAGCCGATGGGCCATCATCGGCCAGGCCGACCGCCGCACCGACTTCCAGGTGTGGTGCGGCCCCGCGATGGGCGCGTTCAACGCGTGGGTGAAGGGCTCGTTCCTCGAGGACCCCGCCGAGCGCACCGTCGCCATGATCGCCCGCAACCTGCTGGAAGGCGCCGCGAGCGTCACCCGCGCGCAGCAGCTCCGTGCGTGCGGCGTCGCCGTGCCGCAGACCGCCTTCGACTTCCGCCCGCACCCTCTCGACTGAGGTCGTCATGGACGCCCACGCTCCCATCGCCGTCGTCGGCATCAGCGCCCTGTTCCCCGGTTCCATCGACAAGACCGGGTTCTGGCGGGACATCCTCGCCGGGCGCGACCTGATCAGCGACGTGCCCCCGTCGCACTGGCTGATCGAGGACTACTACGATCCCGATCCGACCAAGCCGGACATGACCTACGCGAAGCGCGGCGGCTTCCTGCCCGACGTCGACTTCGACCCCATCGCGTGGGGGATCCCGCCCAGCATCGTGCCCGCCACCGACACCGCGCAGCTGCTCGCGCTGATCGTCGCGCAGCAGGTGCTCGACGACGCCGCTCAGGGCCAGTTCGCCGCGCTCGATCGCGAGCGGATGAGCGTGGTGCTCGGCGTGACCAGCGCGCAAGAGCTGCTGGGCTCGATGGTCAGCCGCCTCCAGCACCCGATCTGGCGCAAGACGCTGCGCGAGACGGGCATGCCCGAGGACGAGGTCGAGGCGACGGTGCAGAAGATGCTGTCGCACTACACCGACTGGCAGGAGTCGACCTTCCCGGGTCTGCTCGGCAACGTGGTCGCCGGGCGCATCGCGAACCGGCTCGACCTGCACGGCACGAACGCGGTCACCGACGCGGCGTGCGCGTCCACGCTGTCCGCGCTGTCGATGGGCATGAACGAGCTGCGGCTCGGTCAGTCCGACGTGGTGATCTGCGGCGGCGTCGACACGATGAACGACATCTTCATGTACATGTGCTTCAGCAAGACGCCCGCGATGTCGCCCACCGGGGACTGCCGGCCGTTCAGCGATCAGGCCGACGGCACGATGCTCGGCGAGGGCCTGTGCATGGTCGCGCTGAAGCGCCTCGCCGACGCCGAGCGCGACGGCGACAAGGTGTACGCGGTGCTCAAGGGCATCGGGGCCGCGTCCGACGGCCGCGCGAAGAGCGTGTACGCGCCCGTCTCCGAGGGGCAGGCGCGCGCGATCCGCCGCGCCTACGACGACGCCGGCTACGGCCCGGACACCGTCGAGCTGATCGAGGCGCACGGCACCGGCACGAAGGCCGGCGATGCCGCCGAGTTCGGCGGTCTGAAGCTCGTGTTCGACGAGGTCGAACGCACC
>CAYQSE010000207.1:0-2035 GCA_964419905.1 uncultured Enterobacteriaceae bacterium | reverse complement strand
AAGGCCGCAGCGGGCGCCGCCGGGCTGTTCAAGGCGGTGATGGCGCTGCACCCCAAGGTGCTGCCCCCCACGATCAAGATCGACCGCCCCAACCCGAAGCTCGAGCTCGAGCAGAGCGCGTTCTACCTGAACACGACCGCGCGCCCGTGGATCCGCGACGCGAGACACCCGCGCCGCGCCGGCCTGTCGGCGTTCGGCTTCGGCGGCAGCAACTTCCACGTCGCGATCGAGGAGTACACCGGCCCCGCCGCGACCGCGTGGCGCAGCTACGCCGATCCCACCGAGCTCGTCGTGCTCTCGGGCGCCGATCCCGCCGGGCTGCGCCAGGCGATCGCGTCCACGGTGGCGCTCGCGGGCCCGCTGGCCCGCGTCGCGCGGCTCACCCAGGAGGCGTTCGACGTCACGCGGCCCGCGCGGCTCTCGGTGGTCGCGCGCGACGTCGACGACCTCCGCGCCAAGCTGACGCGCGCCGACGCGCTGATCGCGAAGTCCGGCGAGACGCCGTTCGCGACCCCCGACGGCGTCACCTACGCGGCCGGCGCGCAGCCGGGCAAGGTCGCCCTGCTGTTCCCCGGCCAGGGCAGCCAGTACGTCGGCATGGGCGCCGACGTCGCGATGCGCTGGGACGCCGCGCGCTCCGCGTGGGACGACGCGGCCGCGGTGCGGTTCGACGGCGCCGCGCTGCACGACGTCGTGTTCCCCCGCCCCGCGTTCGACGACGCGACCCGCAAGGCGCAGACCGAGCGCCTCCAGGACACCCGCCTCGCCCAGCCGGCGCTCGGCGTCGCCAGCCTCGCGCTGCTGCGCGTGCTCGAGGGCCTCGGCGTGCGCGCCGACGCGACCATCGGCCACTCCTACGGCGAGCTCACCGCGCTGCACGCCGCGGGCGCGCTCGATCTCCCCGCGTTCCTCGACGTGTCCGCCGAGCGCGGTCGCGTGATGCACGCGGCGGCCGCGTCTCCGGGCGGGATGCTCGCGGTGCGCGCGCCGATCGAGAAGGTGCGCGCGAAGCTCGCCGCGTGGGGCGTCGACCTCGTCGTCGCGAACCACAACGCACCCGATCAGGTGGTGCTCTCCGGCGCGCTCGACGCGATCGCGGCCGCGGACCGCGACCTGAACGCCGACGGCATCGTCGCCAGGCAGATCCCCGTCGCCACCGCGTTCCACTCGCCGATCGTCGGCGCGGCCACCGCGCCATTCCTCGCGCACCTCCGCGAGGTGCCGTTCACTGCGCCTTCCATCCCGGTGCTGTCGAACACGACCGCGGAGGCCTTCCCCGATGACGCCGACGCGATCCGCGCGACGCTGGCCGCGCAGATCGCGTCGCCGGTGCGCTTCGTCGAGCAGGTCGAGGCGCTCTACGCGCGCGGCGTGCGCACGTTCGTCGAGGTCGGCCCCGGGCACGTGCTCACGAACCTCGTCGGCGCGATCCTCGGCGAACGGCCGCACCGCGCGATCCCGATGGATCGCAAGGGCAAGCACGGCGTCACCGCCGCGCAAGAGGCGCTGGGCGCGCTGTGCGTCGCCGGGGTGCCGCTGAAGCTCGCGACCCTGTGGGCCGACCAGGCCCCGCTGCCCGATCCGGCCACGGTGAAGGCGCCGAAGTTCGCGCTGAAGATCAACGGGGCCAACTACGGCAAGCCGTACCCGCCGCCGGAAGGCGCGAGCGCGCTGCCCAAGCCCAACCCGCCGCGGCCCAAGCCGGTCGCGGTCGCCGCACCTCCCTCTCCTGCCCCGAGCGTCGCCGTGAAGCCTGCCGCCCCCGTCGTGTCCGCCCCAGCCCCGACGCCCGTCGCGCCGGCTCCGCAGGCCGCGCCCGCCGCCGCGCCGATCGCCGGCGACGCCGCCGGCGCGTGGATCGCCGCCTACCAGGAGACGCAGCGCCAGAGCGCCGAGGCGCACGCCGCGTTCCAGCAGGCGATGGCCGACAGCCACGCCGCGTTCCTGCGCACGATGGAGGCGAGCTTCGCCGGGCTGTCGTCGATGGTGACCGGGCAGCCGGTCGCGCTGGCCGCGCCGCCGGTCGCGCTGGCCG
>CAYQSE010000206.1:0-10767 GCA_964419905.1 uncultured Enterobacteriaceae bacterium | reverse complement strand
GGGCGTGAAGCAGGCGCGGTTCGTGGTGCGCGGCGTCGTGTGGGTGGTCCTGCTGTGACGGATCTCGACCGACACCTGGCGGACATCGCCGCCGGCGAGCCCGAGGCCTTCGCGGCCTGGCTCGCCGGCGCCGAGCCGCGCGTGCGCGCGAGCCTGGCGCGGTTCGCCGCCCAGGTCGACGTCGAGTCCGTGCTCCAGGAGACGCTGCTGCGCGTGTGGCAGGTCGCGCCGCGGATCACGCCGGACGGGCGTCCCGACGCGCTGCTCCGGTTCGCGATCCGGGCGGGCCGCAACCTCGCCATCGACACGGTGCGGCGGCGTGATCCGCTCGCTCGTGCGCACACCCTCGTCGACGACGACGTGACGCCGCCCACCGAGCCCGATCCGCTGCTGCGTGCGGCGATCCGTCGCTGCGTCGAGGCGCTGCGCGGCCCACCCGCAGCCGCGCTGGCGCAGCGCCTCTGCGACGGCGGCGCGAGCCCGGACCATCTGCTCGCCGAGGCCGCTGGGATGCGCCTGAACACCTTCCTGCAGAACGTCCGCCGCGCGCGGCAGGCCGTGCAGGCGTGCCTGAAGCGCGTCGGCATCCGGCTGGACGAGGTGAGCCGATGAGCCGAGACGAAGAGGACCTGCGCGAGCAGGTGATCAGCGCGTGGCGCCCCCGCGGGCGCGGCGGCGGCGTGCGCGAGCACCCCGCCTGGCACGATCTGACCCCGGACGACCGACGCGCCGCGTTCGACGAGGCCACCGCGCAGCGTGCGCTGGAGGCGGCGGTCGATCCGCGCGGTCTGTCGTCCACCGCACGCGCGGTGCTCGCGCGCATCCGGGGTTGATCGCTCACTCCTCGGTCGGCACGTAGTGGTAGTCCACGGTCAGCGTGCCGGCGTAGCGCAGCGCGGTGTTGCCCGCATAGAGGAACGCCTCGCCGTCGTGGTCCTCGACCCACTCGACGAACATCTCGGAGAAGCCGCCCACGACCACGGTGATCGGCGCGTCCCCGATCATCGCCTCGAGGTAGGTCGGCGTCTCTTCCCAGTCGTAGTCGGCCTCGAACTCGATCGCGCGCGTCATCGACTCGATGTGCACGAAGCCCACGGTCTCTGGATCCTGGTCGCCCGCGGGCAAGTCGACCGCGACGCCCGCCTCGAAGCCACCCGGGCCGAAGAACGGCGGGTCGTCCGACTCGTCGACCGAGCCGAGCTGCATCAGCGTGTTGAAGAAGAACTGCGCGACGTAGTCGTCCTTGTCGAGCGGAAACGCGCTGCCGTTCTCGACCTCGATCGTCATGTCCGCGGAGTGTTGCACCGCGATGGTCATCCCGTCGAGCTGCCGGCGCCCATCGAGGGTGTCGAAGCGCGGCAGGGTCGGGCTCGGGTAGAGCGTGAACATGTCGACGTCCCAGGTGGCGCTCACCGTCTCGGTGCCGGGCTCGATCGGCGCGTCGCCGGAGCCAGGGTTGCAGGCGACGAGCAGCGTGGCGACGAGCGCCGTGAGGGGGCGATGCATGGGTTCCTCCTGAACTTGCCACCTCGCCATACGGTGACGGGTCCCGGCCGGCCCGAAACTGAAACCGATGTTACGACGCGCCCCGCTGGTTACGCCGCGAGGTGCGCTTGGAGCGCCACAGTCCCGTTCGCCACGTGCACCTGCCAGCGTGCCGGGTCGATCTGGTCACACGCGAGGTGCACCGCGCAGGCGTCCCGACCACGCGTCTGACGCTGCAGGAGGCGCGCCTGCTCGCGCGACTGGCCGCGACGCCTGGCGAGGCGGTGTCGCGTCAGGAGCTGCTCGTCGAGGTGTGGGACTACCACCCCGACAGCCGAAGCCGCGCGCCGGACGTCGCCGTGCGGCGGCTGCGGACGAAGCTAGAGGAGGACCCGTCGGAGCCGGTGCACCTGTGCACGGTGCTCGGGCAAGGCTGGGTCCTCCAGGGCGCCACAGCCGAGGCGCCCCGAGCCCGCCCGCGGCCCTCCGAAGCGCTGGTGGGCCGCGACGCGTTGCTCGAGGAGGTCGACGCCGCGCTCCGCGAGGGCCCCGGTGTGTGCCTGGTCGGCCCACCGGGCGTCGGCAAGACCGAGCTGGCGCGTCACGTCGTGCACGGGATGCTCGGTGAGATCGTGGCGGTGTCGCTCGAGGACGCCCACGACGAGGCCGCGCTGCTCGACGCGGTGGCCACCGCGCTGCACCTCCCGGTGACCGGCATCGCGTCGCTCGCGGACCACCTCGGATCCGTGCTCGATGGGCGCCACGCGCTGCTGTGGCTCGACGCGCCAGAGGCCGTGGCCGCCGAGCTGACGCGACATGTCGGCACGTGGCCTGCGCGCTTCCTCGTCACCAGCCGCGTGGCCGTCGACGGGCTGCGCGTGATCGAAGTGCCGCCGCTCGCCTTGCCCGACGCCGAGGCGCTGTTCCGCCGGTGCGCGCCGGATGAGACGAACCCGCGGCGTGTGGTCGAGGGGCTCGACGGACTGCCGCTGGCGATCCGCCTCGCCGCAGCCCGTGCACGTCAGCTCGGGTCCGAGGCGCTGCTCGGTGAAGAGGGCGTCCGCTACGACCGCGTCCAGGCGCCCGGCACGTCGCTCGGGCTCGCACAGAGCATCGCGCGGAGCTGGATGCTGCTCGATCCCATCGCGCGGGACGTGCTGGTCGCGCTCTCGCCGCTCGGGTTCGCGTTCGACGTCACGACCGCAGAGGCGCTCACCGACACCGGCGGGTCGTGGGTCGGCGACGTGCTGATCGATCTCGAGCGCGCGTCCCTGCTCGTCCGCGCCCCCGACCACCGCTTCCGCATGTTGCAGAGCGTGCGCTGGTTCGCGGCGCAGCACGGCGACCCACCCGTGGACCGGCTCATCGACTGGGCGATCGCGGGTCATGGCGACTGGCCGACCCTGCGACGCGTCGTCGCGCTCGCAGCGTCGCGGCGCCCGGAGCGGCTGACCGCCCTCGTGCTCGCGGTGGAGGCGGCGCTGCACGACCGCCTGCCGCTGACCGAGCGGCGCGCGCTGCTCGAGCGGGGCGTGGGGCTCGAGGTCCGGTACCGCCTCGCGCGTGTCGCGTGGCGGCTGGGCGATCAGGGCGCGCTGGAGCGGCTGACGGCCATCCAGGTCGAGGCCGTCGGCACCCCGCTCGCCGACCGCGTGCTCGTCGACCTGGCCGGTGCGCGCCGCGCGGCGCGGTTGGCCCCCCACCGCGACGTCGCGGGCCTGAGCGAAGCCCTCGGGCGCACCGCCGCGCCCGGGCTCCGCATCGACCTGCTGTGGGAGCTGGCCGAGCAGCACACCGACCGCCGCGCGTTCCGCGAGGCCCGGGTCGCGCTGCAACGCGCGATCGCGATCGACCGGGAGGGCGCGCGCCGGGCCGAGTTGTTGTGCGCGCTGGGTCATGTCGCGCTCAAGCAGGACCACCCCCACGAGGGGCTCGCCGCGGTCGAGGAGGCGGTCCGGCTCGCGCCGCGCGGCGTGCTCGGCGAGCGGGCCTGGCGCACGCTCGGCGGGCTCCGCTACCTCTCGGGCGACCTCGACGGCGCCGCGACCGCGTGGGAGCAGGCGCGTGATCTCGCCCGCGCGCTCGGTCTGTGGCGCCAGTACGCCGTCTCGCTCGGCAACCTCGGGGCAGTGTACGCCGATCTGGGCGACACCCACGAGGCACGGCAGGTGATCGAGGAGGCGCTGGCCCGCAGCGAGGAGCTCGGGCAGGCGCAGAGCACCGTCCCCAACCTGCTCAACCTGGGCAAGGTCGCGCTCCTCGAAGAGGACGTCGCCGAGGCGATCACGCTGCTGGAGCGCGCCGTCGCGATCGGTCGTGACATGGGGTGGGCCCACCACGTCGTCGAGGGCCGACTGACGCTCGCGATCGCCGCACAGCTCCACGGTGACGACGCCCGGGACGCCCTGACGGAGGTGCTGGCCGAGGCCCGCGCGCTCGGCGCCGACCGCGAGGCTGCGCTCGCCGAGGCCCACCTGGCGCTCGCCGCCGGGCTGCCCGAGGTGCTTGCGAGCGACGGCACCGCCGACGCGCGCCTGCTCGCCGCGGCACGCGCCGCGCGCGGGTGATCGGCGTTTGTCGCGGGCTCGGGCGTGCCCGATTGCACCCCTCGGCGGCGAAGGATCGCACAAATCAGCCTGTCTGGCCGATCCGTGCGCTACCCTGATGCGCAACCCCTGCCTCGGAGCGCGCGTGTCCCGTCCCTTCCTCCCTGTCCTGCTCGCCGCCACGCTTTGTCTCGCCTGTGATCCCGAGCCCGTCACGGACACCGCCGACACGGACGACACGGCCGACACCGACGAGACCGAACTGACTGGGGTGGACGTCCTCGAGGGGCTGTGGGTCGGCACCCAGGTCGACGTGCTCACCCACGTCCGCCACCAGGAGGATCAGGCCGCCATGGGTGACTGTGAGTCGGGCACCGAGAGCCTGTGCGACAGCGCTGGCACCCTCAACGCGGACGGCGTCCCGGACGACGCCACCGCAGCGCAGCTCCAGTTCGGCCTCACCACGGTGGACCGGGTGTTCGTCGCCTCGGGCTCCGAGGTGCCCTCCAACTACAGGTACTACGCGATCCCCGCCGATAACGGCGAGGCCCTCGCTTTCGTGCTGATCGGACCGAAGGGCGACGACGCGACGCTCACGGTCCACCTGGGCAGCCGCTACGCGACCGATCCGCTCATCCCGGGCGCTCGCTATGACGCGACCCGCCTCGACGGGCTGACGTACACCGGACGCACCTACACCTTCGACGCGAGCGGCGCGCCGAGCGCGCCCCTCGAGGCGCAGACCCTGACGGTGTCGTCCGACGACGCGGCGTCGCTCACGTTCACGGGCACGATCAACGGTGCCGACGTCTCCGGCACGCCCCCGACGCTCTCCTACGAGACGAGCGCGCTGGACGGCTGGCTCGGCGTGTACCACACCGGTCCGAACCTGCGCGCCGACAGTGACAGCCTGGTCACCGGCACCGCGACCGAGCACCGCTCCGTGATCGCCATCCCCGCACGCGAGGCCGACGCGCTGCTCGTCGTCACCTGCCGCGGCGGGGTCGCGGACTGCTCGGATGGCGCCGGCGGCGGGCTCACCACCTGGGACATCAGCAAGTACGCGTTCACGCTGCTCAGCCGCTGAGCGCGGCGCCACCCCGCCGCCGGCGCGACGCGAGCAGCCCGACCAGCGCCAGCGCGCCCCACGAGGTCGCCGTGCCGCCGCCCGGCGACGCGGCGCATCCGCAGCCGGCCTCGGGCGGAGGGGGCTCGGTGTCGTCGAACGGGTCGCAGGCGTCGCCCATGCCATCACCGTCGACATCGGCCTGATCGGGGTTGTGCAGCCCCGGGCAGTTGTCGACGCCATCCTCGACGCCGTCCCCGTCGGCGTCCCCGTCGCAGGCGTCGCCGATCTCGTCGCCGTCGAGGTCGGCCTGATCGGGGTTTGCGACCTCGGGGCAGTTGTCGTCGACGTCGAGCACGCCATCATTGTCGTCGTCGTCGTCACACGCGCTGTCGACGCCGTCGCCGTCGGGGTCGCCCTGCGGCGCCTCGGGGCAGGTGAGCAGCGCGAGCACCTCGTCGAGCAGGTCGTCGGGCAGCACCAACGTGTTGTGGTCGATGTTGTCCGCGAACCCATCGAGATCGCCGATGGCGTAGACGGCGTCGAACGGGGTGGCGTCGGTGGCGAGGAGGTCGGCGAGCGCGGCGTCTGCGGTGCCCACCGGCAGCGCGAACGCGCTGCTGGTGGTGACGAACGGGATCGCGCTGTCCGCCGCGCCCCGGAAGCTCGGGTTGTGGAAGGTGGAGCGCGCGGCCTCCGCTGCGGCGAGCATCTCCGCGGCGTAGTCGAGCGTGCCGCCCGAGAAGTGGTCCATCGCGACCGACTCCACGGGCGTGTGCGCGTTCTTCTCTCCCCCGTCGTGGTTCTGGAAGAAGCCATCGTAGTAGACGTCGGACTTGAAGCTGAACGACCCGGGGAGGTCGGTGAACACCTGGAACGTGCCACGCACCGACGCGGCGGAGTTCCCCTTCGCGCCGGTGAAGTAGAACAGCTCGCCGCCCGCCGCGACCGCCTGCGTGCACTCGATGCCCGCGGTGTTCCCGTTGGAAACCGCCACCATCCGCGGTGTCGCGGGGAAGCCCACCTCGTCCAACAGCGCCATGAACGCCGGGTACTCACTGGGAGCCACGGCACCCTGGATGGTCATCTGCTGGGCCTGGAGGGAGGTGGGGTCGGGGAAGCCGGTGACCGCGTCAGGATCGAGGCTGGTCGTCATGCCGACCATGCTCGCCAGGTTGAACACGCCCTCCCAGCCCGGATCGATGGCGATGAAGTCCGCCTCGGTCATCGCGGCCCACTCGTCGAGCTTCACCTTGAGCATCTGCATGCCGTGGGGCACGTTCACGCCGGAGTGCGGCGTGTCGTAGGTGATGAACAGCTCGACGCCGTGTGGCACCGCGTCCGCCTCCAGGTCGGCGAGCGCGATGCGCGCGGCGAGCCCGCCCATGCTGTGCCCGAGCACGACCAGCGGCAGCGCGGCGTCGGTGCGGTAGCCGAAGAGGAGCGTCAGCGCCGCTCGGAGCGCCTGCGCGTCGTCCTCGACCCGATCGGTCTTCGCGTCGCCCGGCGCCAGCGCGAGCACGCTCACCTTGTCCGCGAGCAGCGCCTGGAACGCACCCGCGCTGCCGTCCTCGAAGCCGACCTCCGGGAGCGTCGGGTTCACCACGCCGTAGCCGTGCACGAACACGACCGCGCGGTACAGCGCGGCGCGCACGCCGACGTCGGTAGACAGGTCGGTGCCCTCTGGCGCGTGAAGTCGCACGAAGAAGTCGTCGCTCTCGCCTTCGATCTCGCAGCCGAGCGCGAGCTCGGTGGCGTCGGCGCCGGTGCACGGCGCGGCGGCTGCGACCTCCGACCGGACGAGCGCTGCGAGGCCGAGGCCGACGACGAGGGCGGAAGAGGCGATGCGTCGCATGGAGATCCCTGGGATGGGCCAAGCGTGCGACCCGCAGGCGTGGCCTGACCGTCCGCAGCCTAGCCTCACCGCGGCGGACCGTCCCACTAGAATCGAACTTCCACGGTGATGTTTCCGCAGCGGAACCCCGGCGGCGCGATCTCGGAGCCCGGTGGACCTACCGATCCTCGCTCGGGACCTCCTTGGCTCGCTCCTCCGCCTTCGCCGCGAGCGCCCGGGCGACCGCGTCGAAGCCCCGCTGGATGTCGGCGCCGTACAGGCGCAGCACGAGGGGTGCGAGCAGCCCGCTGAACGCGTCCTCGGTGTGGTAGCGCGTACCACCGCCTGGGAGGGGCGTGAGCCGCTGGAGGCGATCGGCGCGCAACAACAGCGGAATCCCCAGCGTCATGCCCCACCCGAGCACGAACGCGTCGGGGTCGTATGCGGTGCACACCTCGCGCTGGATGAGCGTCCGCCCGGGACGCATCGCCACGGTGAGCACCACCGGATCGCCGACGCGCAGCGTCGCGTCGATCCGCGGAGTGAACGGGTTCCAGGTCTCATACCCAGCGAGATCGATCAGGATCTCCCACACGCGCTCGGCGGGTGCCGCGATGTCGAGGGTCGATGCGATGACGGTCATGCACCCTGGATCCTCGCACGAACCGACGCGCCTGCGTCGCGCGGGCGGGTCGCGCGGACCTGGGGTGTATCCGAGTACGCCCCACTGACCTGATCGCCCGACGTCATCCAATCCGGACAAAACAGGGCTTTTATGCCCATCTAGATACATGTCGCGCGCCCATGCCGTATCCGAAATGGATACGAAATCTGGCCCCGGACGCCAGCGCCTCGTCCCGAGCCGAGGCATGTAGAGGGTGTCACCCAGGAGGTACGAAATGACATCCCGAACCCTCACGCTGCTCTCCGCGCTCGCCCTTGGCTGCGGCGCGCCCACCGCTGCGAACGTCCAGGTCGGGGTCGGGCTCACCAGCCAGGCGGCCCGCACCGACGGTCTCGACGACGGCTCCGAGACCGCCGACGCGAGCGGCGCCGCGTTCACGATCACCTCGGCGGTCGCCGTGTTCGAGGCGTTCGAGCTGAAGCTCCCCGACGGTCTGACCTGCGCCAGCCTCGATCCCGCGACCTACGCGCCCCCGGTCTACTGCGGCGACGATGACGATGACGATGACGACGACACCGACGACGATGACACCGACGACGATGACACCGACGACGACGACGACGACGACGACGACGACGAGCTCACCATCCAGGGCCCGTTCACCGTCGATCTCCTCGCGCGGACCTCAGTCCCGTCGATCTCGGGCCTGACCCTCCCCGCGGGCGTCTACCGCGAGGTGGTCGCGGAGTTCGCCGGCGACGACGCCCCGAACGGTGTGTCGCTGCGCGTCGTCGGCGAGCTCTCCGACGGCGCCGGCGGCACCTACACCGTCGAGATCGCGCTGGACGTCGACGAGGACGCCACGTTCGTCCACCCCGACGGTGTCGACCTCCAGAGCGGCAGCTCGCTGGCCGTCCTCTTCGACGTGGATCTGTGGTTCGCCAGCGCGGACCTGCTCGCCTGCGTGCAGTCGGGCGAGGCAACCGTCGTGAACGGCGTCTACCTGATCGATGAGGACGCCGACAACGCCTGCGACGACGTGGCCGACGCGATCGAGGACGCGATCGACGACTCGGGCGAGCTGCACGACGACAGCGACGACGACGACGACGACGACGACGACGACGACGACGACGACGACACCGACGACGACGACGACGACCCCGACGACGACAACTGATTGACCCGAGCCGGAAGGCGCGTACGGAGGGGCCATGACCTCGAGCCGCACGAGCACAGACGACACCCCGCCAGTGGACGTGTTCGGCTACCTCGACCTACGCGCCTTCCTCTCGGACTACTACGAGGCGAAGAAGGCCAGCTCTCCGGCCTTCTCCTATCGGTGGTTCTCCCGCCGGGTGGGCCTGAGCTCGCCGAACCACCTGAAGCGGGTGATCGACGGCGAGCGCCCACTCACCGAGCCGATGGCGGTGCGCTACGCCGACGGACTCGGGCTCCTCGGCGATGCGCACGCCTACTTCCTCGATCTCGCAGGCTTCGCGCGCGCAGCCAACACCGAGGAGCGCAACGAAGCCTATCAGCGGTTGATGCGCTACCGCCGCTCGCGCGAGGCGCACCGCCTCGATCTCGCGCAAGCGGCGTACCACGCCACCTGGTACCTGCCCGCGATCCGTGAGCTGGTGGCCACCCCGGGCTTCCGCGACGACGCCGGGTGGATCGCGCGGAAGCTGGTGCCGCCCATCACCCGCCGCGAAGCCGACGATGCACTCGACACGCTCCTCGATCTCGGGCTGATCGCCCGCGACGCCGGCGGCGCCCTGGTGCAGCGCGACCCGGTCTTGTCCACCGGGCCAGAGACGCGCGGCCTGCACATCGCGAACTTCCACCGCGCGATGCTCACGCGCGCCGCAGAGGCGATCGACCTCGTCGACCGCCGGGAACGCGACATCTCCTCCCTCACCTTCGCGTGCTCCGACGAGAAGCTGGCCGAGGTGAAGGCGCGCGTGATCGCGTTCCGCCGTGAGTTGATTGCGCTGCTGGCCGAGGAGCAGCACGCGACCCGCGTCGTCCAGCTCAATATGCAGCTCTTCCCCCTCTCCGTCAGCGTCCCCCCGGAGGTCGAATGACCCGCGCGCTCGTCTGGATCACCCTGGCTACTGCCCTCGCCGGCTGCGGCGCGCCGCGGAACATCACCGAGACCGGGAACCCCGAGCTCGACGCGAGCCTGACGCTGCGCGCGATGTCGTCAGCGCCCGACGTGGTCGATGTCGCCGCGCCTGCGGGCACGATGTCGGTCGAGGCGCTGTGGCTCGCGGTGGAGCGCGTGCAGTTCGTGCGCGGTCTGGACTGCGACGATCCGTTCGCCACGCTCGTCGAGGTGCCGGGCTTCGTGACGAACGCCGCCGACCTCGCACCTCGGATCCTCGGCACCCGACTCCCCGCAGACGACTACTGCAGCGTGCGCCTGCAACTCGACGAGGCCACGGAGCTCGGCGACGCCCCCGCGGAGCTGGCGGGGCAGAGCCTGCTCGTGCAGGGATACCGCGCCGATGACGTCGCGTTCCAGATCCGCTCGGAGGAGGACGTCGAGGTCGAGATCCGCGCCGCCACGCCGATCACCCTCACCGAGGCGAGCGCCGCGCTCGTCGTCGCGCTCGACCTCGCCGTGTGGCTCGACGGCGTCGATCTGGGCAGTCTCGAGCCCGACGACCAGGGGCTCGTGCGCGTCGACGAGGAGGTCAACGAAGACGTCCTCGAGCAGTTCGAGGACAACCTCGAGGACGCCCTCGAGTTCGACGACGACGATGATGACGACGACGACGATGACTGAGGCCCGTCGCTCGGCGTGAGCCCCGGCCGGCCGGGACGGCCGGCCCACGAACAAGCTTCAAACCCTAGAAGCTGCTTCAAAGCCGTGGGTCGGGCGTTCCGCCCGATCGCAAGGGCACAACAAAGCCGTGGGTCGGGCGTCCCGCCCGACCGCCTGGACACGGCCGGCCGGGACGGCCGGCCCACGAAGAGGCTTCAAAGCCCAGAAGCTGCTGCAAAGCACTGAAGCAGCTTCAAGGCCCAGAAGCTGCTGCAAAGCACTGAAGCAGCTTCAAGGCCCAGAAGCTGCTGCAAAGCACTGAAGCAGCTTCAAGGCCCACAAGCTGCTGCAAAGCCGTGGGTCGGGCGTCCCGCCCGACCGCCTGGGCACGGCCGGCCGGGACGGCCGGCCCACCAAGCAGCAGCACGGCCGGCCGGGACG
>CAYQSE010000205.1:0-10897 GCA_964419905.1 uncultured Enterobacteriaceae bacterium | reverse complement strand
CGTCCTAGGGCGTGGCGTCGGCCTTCAGCGGTGGCGCCAGGGTCTCGAGCACCTTCTGGTCGCCGTAGACGGTGATCATCTTCACGACCGAGTCCTGTAGCGCGGGATCGGCGTAGAACTGCTTCCAGTTCGGCAGGCCCGCGATGTCCCGAAACGAGAAGCCGCGGCGAAGCGCCTCGCGGATGTGGTGCTCGAAAGCAGCGGCATCGCCCTGGTGCGCGGCGATCTCGGCGAGGCGACGCGGGCCGATCGCAGAGCCTGGGCCCTTCGGGAGCAGGCGCGCGACGTGTTCGAACGCCTCGCGGGCCTCGTCGTAGCGGCCCTGGACCAGGTAGATCTCGCCGAGGTCGGACCACGGCGCCGCGTAGTCGGGATCGAGGGTCGCGGCGCGCCGCAGGTGGCGCTCGGCGAGGCTCGCGTCATCGAGGAAGCGGTAGGAGAGGCCGGTGAGGTAGGCGAGGCCCGGCGTCTCGAACACGGTGCGCTCGAACGCCTTGGCGCGTTCGACCGCCTCGGCGTAGCGACCGCGCTCGACGAGCGCGTTGACCTCGTGCCAGGCCGCGATCGTCGTCGCGTCGCGGTACGAGGGCAGCGGGATCTCGGCGCTCGCGACGTCGAGGAGCAGCCACAGCAGCAGGGGCCAGGACATGGCGCAAGCCTATCCTGAGCCCCCCGCGGCCGTCAGGTCCGACGGCGGCGGAGCCCCACGAGGGCGAGCAGCAGCCAGGCCGGCGCGTGGGCAGCGGACGCAGGCAAGGTCGCACACGTCGATGCAGGCGGATCGGAAGGGCCGTCCGCGCTGCCGTAGGCCGCGTTCAGGCCGAGTCGGGTGCGCGAGAGCCAGTCGCGCCCGTCGGAGGCGTACACCGCGTAGAACCATGGATCTTCCGCGTCGTCGTCGGTCACGGTGATCTCGGCCCCGAGCTCGGGCGCCTCGTCGCGGAACAGCACCTGCCCCTGGCGCGGGCCCCCGGGGAACGAGCCCCGCTTGCGCACGACCACGATCTCTGCCAGCGGTCGGTGCTTCGGCGTGGTGAACGTCAGCGTCACGGTGCCGACGCCATCCCCGCTCAGGGTGAGATCGTTGATGTTGAGCCGGTTGTCGGGCGTCGCCGGCGCCATCAGGCACACGTCGTCGATCGTCCAGCCACCGAAGTTCCCGGTTCCGTTGCTCGAGATCTCCCATGAGACGGTCGCGGACCCATCGTCGGCGCGGCCGCCGAGGTCGACGACGTGGGTGGCCCATACGTCGTCGAGGTGGTGGTTCTCGCCCTCGCCGACCGTCGACCAGTTCGACCACACGCGCTCGCCGTTGACGAGCACGCGCGCCTTGTCGAAGGCCCCGTCCTCGACCTGCAGCCAGCGCTGGTAGGCCAGGAACACGCCCTCGTAGCCGCGCGTGTCGAGCGGCGCCGAGGTGAGGCGGTTGTGCTTGTCGCCCTGGTACATGCCGTCAAAGCGCCCGCCGCCGAGATCGTTGCCCCACACCCGCTCGCCCGAGGCGGCCTCGGACGGGTCGCCGCCGGCGCCGCGCGGACGTCCCCACGCCCAGTCGTTGGCGCCCTCGGTGTCGCGACCTGCGAGCAGCTCGTGCGTGTAGCCGCCGTCGTCGGCCTCGAAGTCGTCGCAGTGGATCGCGATGTCGTCGCCGATTCGGAACGTGAACGGGTTGATCTCGCCGCCGGTCGGCGAGGTGACGACGTTGCCCTCGTCATCGAGGATCTCGAGCCAGTAGTCGACCATCGCGCCCTCCGGGAGGGGGGGCAGCGTTCCGCGCGCTTCGCCGCCGAGCCACGCCATCGCGCGGCGCTCCCACGCACCGCCGTCCACCTGGTAGTGGATGGTGGCGGTCGTCGGGACGAGCGGGAAGCACTCGGGGGCGGCGGCGTCGAGGGCGACCCGGATCGGGATGCGCTCGTCGGCGGGCGCGGACTTCACCGGCTCGTGGTAGGCGACGAACGGCGTGCCGTTGCCGAGCGGGCCGAGCCCGTGCAGGCCGAACGCCTCGGCGATGGCGCAGCGGTTGGGCGTGCCGTTGGACAGATCGCCGTCGTCGTCGTCCGCGAAGACCGCCTCTTCGTACGAGGTGACGATGGTGGGGCCGCCCTTGAGCATGCCGACGAGCACCTCCTCGACGATGCGCTTGCTCGCCGCGGTGCCCTTCTCGACCTCCAGCCCCTTCCACAGATCCCACATCGAGCCGCCGAAGATCAGCCCGTTCGAGTGCACGTAGGCCTCGTTGGCCGAGTAGTCGTCGGGGTAGGTGCGGTTGTTGCGCACGTCGCGGATACCACGGCCATTGGTCTGGAAGAACGGCGCGATCACGTGGTCGCCGGTCTGCAGGAAGGCGATCACGTCGGCGGCGCCCTCGCCGAGCGACCCGTCGTAGCGGCCCGCCAGCAGGCTGTAGTAGTGGAAGCCGTGGCCCCACTCGTGGAACACGACGTCGGCGATCCGACCCGTGTTGTTGCAGCCGCGTCCCGCGCGGAAGAAGTTCACACCGCCGTCGAAGTAGGCGTTGCAGGTGTCGTCGAGGTTCACCCGCGCCTCGAGCCGCTCGTCGACGACGCCGGGCGCGACCCGCTCGCCCCAGGCGTGCGCCTCGTGCAGGAAGACGTAGGTGGTTCGCTCGGCGGGCGTCGAGGACGCGTCGTCGAACAGTCCGCTCCCTTCTTCGATCAGCAGCGCGCCGCCGTCACCGGCTGCGTTGATCACGCGGAAGTAGGGGCTGCGTAGCGTCGCGGTGACCGGCCCGAGCGCCTCGAAGCGCCCGAGCGCGTCGCCCTGGAACGTGCCCACGCCGTCGAAGAGCTGCACGTAGGGCATCGGCGAGACGGTGGTCTGGCCGTCCACGGTGCGCACGTCGTGCTCGCCCGACACGCTGCCCGTGAGGTGACGGACCTGGTCACGCACGCCGAACACCTTGCCGCTCTGGGCGTCCACGAACGTCTCCCAGTGCCCCACGGGATCCTTGGTGCGGCTCTCGACGCGCCATGCGGGGCGCAGCACGAGCTCGCCGTCGGGTGCCACCACGGGTACGGCGACCTGCTCGGCACCCAGCTCCTCGTGCGGGGCCCACGACGCGGGACCGCCTGCGCGTGCGCTGCGTACGGCCACGTCTTGGGACATCCGCGGCGTGCTCTTGAGTGTGAGGGTCGGGTAGGTCTCGGCGCCGAGCATCACGAGTCGACCGCCGCGAATGCGCGCGGTGATGCCGCCACCCTCGATCGGGAGCCCACCGGCGAGGACGTCGAGGTCGACGTACCAGGTGTCGAGCGCGTCGCTGAAGCGCGCAGAGCGCAGGCGGAGCCGCGAGCTGTCGGCGCCGAGCAGGGCAGGGTGCCGGTCGACGAAGTCGAGCAGGCCCTTGGTGACCTGCACGGCGTCGTGGGTGGGTCCGAGGTCGATCGGCGCGCCCCACATGCGCAGCGGCGTGCGCTGCTGCTCGTCGAAGCGCGCCTCCCAGCCCGCGCCCTCGCCCGCGGTGAACGCGAGCCACGCGGGCTGCCGCGCGAGACGCGCCTGGGTCTGCGGGGCGAACGTGAGCACGCGGTCGCCCTGGATGCCGAACGCCTCCTGGTGGTCGTGCGGCACCAGGGCGTGGGCGTCGCGCGCCGTCAGCGCGGCGAGGACGACGAGGGAGAGCGCGAGGGGGCGGTGCATGGGCAGGCGTCCAGGGTGGGGAGGGCAGTGTTCCCAACGTCTCCTGCACTGTCGCGCCGGGCCACGTGGCTCCACATCCAATTGACACGCCCCGCGGCGGGTCTCACGCCAGCGCGCCCAGGTAGCGGTCGACCTCTTCGCGCTCGACGAGCCCCAGGCTCTCGTCGACGACCTCTGCGGCGACGAACACGCCCCGCCACGCGTACATCGCGCGGGTCTCGAGCGCAGTGCGGCCCGACAGCGCGCACACCGACTCGGCGTCTTCCGTGGTGAGCTCGCGGCGCCGGCGCGCGATCTCGGTCATGCACACGTTGCAGATCGCGGCGCTCGCGCCGACCATCAGGTGATCGACCTCGGGGACGCGGCGGCCGCAGGTGGCGCAGAGCACGGACTTGTCGTCGGAGACGGGGCGCGGCGTGAACCGTGCCTCGCTCGGAGTGGCCCGCTCGATCAGGTGGTCGACCAGGTGCGCGGCGCCCCGGCGCTCGACGGCCCCGCGCAGCGCGCTCGCCGCGTCCTCGTCACCGAGCATCACCAGCCCTGCGCGGGCCGCCAGCGCAAGCTCGGGGTCGGCGTCCGACGCCCAGCGAACCAAGAGCGTGCGCGCCTGGCGGCTTGGTCGCGTCGCGACGGCGAGGAGGAGGAGTGCCTGCCATGCGCGGGCCTGCTGCCGCTCGCGGTCGATGTTCGCGCGATGCGCGGCGACGCTCTGGGCCGGTCCGTGTCGGTCGACCGCGGCGCGCTTCAGGTCGTCTTCGCCGATCTGGAGCCCGCGCGTGAGCAGCGGCTCGGGCAGGAACTCGGTCAGGGTGACGACCTCGCGACCACGGCGGGCCTCGAAGTGGCGTCCGGGCTCGTCGAGCCAGCGAACGGCCTGTCGGGCACGCCGCGTGGCGATCTGCGCGAGCGCCGACTCCCAGAGCTGGAAGCGGAGGCCCTCGTGGGTGGTGAGGTCGAGCGCCTCGAGCACGCCGCTGGTGGCGTCGCCCTCGCAGCCAGCGAGCCCTTCGAGGAGCACGCGGATGCGCTGGCGCGTGGCGGCCTGCGGGTCGAGATCCACCTGGCCGCGCCCGCTCGGGTGCTCGCGGCGATCCCTGGGCGGGAGCTGATCGTGGTGGCCGACCTCGGTGCGCAGCGCCTGGATCAGCCACGCGGTGTCGCCGCGCTCGCGCCGCAGCCGCACCAGCTCCGAGAACGCCGGCAGGTGGTCGGGCGCGTCGCGGAGGATCTCGCGGAACAGCCGGACGGCCTCGTCGGCATGACCCTCCTCGAGCAGGGCGCACGCGAGCGTCCACCGTGCCTGAAGGTCGCCGGGCTCGATCGCGAGCGCGCGGTGGCAGGCCTCGCGGGCCTTCTCGACCTCGCCGAGGTGCAGGTAGGACATGCCGATGCGACCGTGCACCTGCGCGTTGTCGGGGTGCTTCTCGAGGTAGCGGCGGTGGTGCAGGATCGCGTTCTTGTACTTGCCGAGGTGATAGGCGACGAGACCCAGGTAGTAGCGCGCGCGCTCCTGGTATCGCTCGTGTTCCTGAAGGCGCGTGAACAGCTTCAGCGCGTCGGCGTGGCGACCGCTGCGCAGGCAGGTGACGCCCAGCTCGTGGAGCAGCGGGGCCTCCCACGCGGGCGACGGCCCGAGCGTGAGCGCGCGGACCACGTGGAACTGCGCGCGCTCGAGCAGACGGCGTGGCGCGCCGAGCTCGGCTGCGCGCTCGCCGAGGAGGCGACCGAGCAGCGCGTGGGCCTCCCAGCTCGCGGGCGCGAGGCGGCACGCGATCTCGAGCTCCCGGACGGCCTGGTGCCGATCGCCGCTGTGACGATGCAGCTCGCCGAGCGCGAGGTGCACGTCGGGGCGCTCGGGCGCGAGCTTCAGCGCCTCGTCGAGGTAGCGGGCGGCCGGATCGGTGCGACCGAGCCCGACCAGCGCGAGCCCTGCGACCGTCATCGCGCCGAGGTTGCTCGGATCGTGCTGGAGCAGGCGCCGCGCTTGGGTGAGCGCCGTGTTGAACCACACCTCGCCGCCGTCGTGGAACAGCGCGCGCGACACCGCGGCGGTCGCGTACTCGAGGCGCGCGACCGCGTCGTCGGGCGCGCTCTCGAGCCGCTGGTCCAGGCGGCTCAGGGTCCAGTCCAGCTTGTCGTGGGGCAGCATCGGCGGACATCAGGGAGAGGGAGGGCGGAGTGTAACGCGGGCAGCATCCTCGGGGACCGGTGATCGCTGTAGGGTGCGAGACCGCGGACGAGTCGCTAATCCTGGGGGCGGCGAGGAGCCTTCGATGGACGAGTTCACCGCCGCGCTGCGGCGCGAGCGCGCTGCCCGTGCGCTGTTGCCGCTGTTCTTCGTGTCGGGGGCCACGGGTCTGGTCTACCAGACCTTGTGGGCGCGTCGACTGCACTTGCTGTTCGGCACGTCGACGCTCGCGGTGACCACCGTGCTCGCGGTGTTCATGGGAGGGCTCGCGGTCGGCGGGCTGTGGATGGCGCGGCGCGCGGACACGACCGCCCGCCCGCTCGCGATCTACGGTTGGCTCGAGGTCGGCATCGGCCTGTTCGCGCTGGCGTTCCAGACCCTGCTCGATGGGGTGATGCCGGTGTGGGTCGGGGTGGGGCGCGCCTTCGACCCCTCGCCGCTCGGGCTCGCGCTGGTGCAGTTCGCGGTCGTGGGCGCGCTGCTGATCGTGCCCACCGCGATGATGGGCGCGACGCTGCCGCTGCTCGCGCGGTTCGCGACCGACCGCCTCGGCGCCGCCGGGGATCGCGTGGGCACGCTGTATGGGGTCAACACGCTCGGCGCGGTGTTCGGGACGTGGCTCGCCGGCTTCGTGCTGCTGCCTGCGCTCGGGTGGCAGCACACCCATCTCGGCGCCGCGGGGGCCAACTTGTTGCTGGGGGCCGCCGCGCTCGCGCTCGCGCGCTGGGCGCGGGGCACCGAGTGGGTGCCCGTGCTCGCCGACGCGGCGCCGGGCGGTGGCGGGGAGGGACGCATCGCCCTCGTGCTGTTCTTGTCGGGGTTCGCGGCCCTCGTCTACGAGGTCGCGTGGACGCGGGTGATCGGGCTCGTGGTCGGCGGCTCGGCCTATGCGTTCTCGATCATGCTGCTCGCGTTCTTGATCGGGCTCGCAGGGGGCGGGCTGGTCGGGGGACGGCTCGCCGACGCGGTGCTCGCCCGCAGGGGACACGAGGCGGTGGTCGCCCTGCTGGCTGGCGCGCAGGTGGTCGTGGGGCTGCTCGCGTGGGCCACGCTGTTCCTGTTCCCGGAGCTGCCGTTCCTCTACGTGCGCCTGTTCGACGCATGGGAGGCCGAGGTGGTGCCGGCGGCGATGTGGCCGGTCGCGTTCGTCGTCGCCGGGCTGGTCATGATCCCGCCCACGGTGGTGATGGGGGCGTCGTTCCCCATCGCCGTGCGGATCGTCGTGCGGGATCCTGACGCGCTCGGTGGGCCCGTCGGACGGTTGTATGGCGCGAACACGCTCGGCTCGCTGCTCGGTGCGTTCGCGGCAGGCTTCGTGTTCGTCCCCCTCGTCGGGCTGCGCGGCGCGGTCGTGGCGGGCGTGCTGGTCAACGCCGCCGCGGCGGTGACGCTGGCGTGGAGGCTACCCACCCTGCGCGTCGCCGCCCCGATCGGACTCGCGGCGGGGGGACTCGCGCTCGCGGCGAACGTCGTGCAAGCGCCGTGGGATCCGATGATGATGACCTCGGGCCTCTACAAGTACGCCTCGTCGTTCGACGACCACTCCCGCGAGGGCATCCGTAGGTTCACGAAGGGCACCTACGAGCTGGTCTCCTACGAGGAGGGGCTCGGCTCGGTGGTCACCGTCGTGCGCAACCGCGAGACCGGCAACCTGTGGCTCGCGAACAACGGCAAGGTGGACGCCTCTTCGGTGCAGGACATGCCGACGCAGGTGCTGCTCGCGGCACTCCCGCTCCTGTTCGTCGAGGCGCCGCGCGACGTGCTGGTGATCGGGCTCGCGAGCGGGGCGACCGCGGGCGCGGCCGCGATGGTGCCTGCGGTGGAGCGGCTCGACGTGGTGGAGATCGAGCCGGCGGTCGCGCGGGCCGCGCGGCTGTTCGGGCCGTACAACCGGCGCGTGCTGGACGATCCGCGCACGCGGCTGCATCTTGCCGACGGGCGGCAGGTGCTTCAGGTGGCGCCGCCCGCGTCGTGGGACGTCGTGATCAGCGAGCCGCCCAACCCGTGGATCACCGGCGTGAGCAACCTGTTCACGCGCGAGTTCTTCGAGATCGGGCGAGCGCGGGTGCGCCCGGGCGGGGTGTGGTCGCAGTGGGTCCAGACCTACGCGCTCGATCCGCGCGACCTGCGCTCGCTGCTCGCGACGTTCGCGTCGGTGTGGCCGCACGTCGCGCTCTACGTCTCGCCGACCCGGAACGACCTCGTCCTGCTCGGGTCCGAACGCCCGCTGCCCGCGGGGCCACCGGCCTCGGAGCGTCCGTGGCGCGCGTGGCCGGAGCTCGCGCGCGCGCTGTCCGAGGTGCGGGTGCCCGACGCCGCGGCGCTCACCGCGCTCTCGGCGATGGACGATGCTGCGGTGCGTGGCTTCGCCGGGGACGCTCCGTTGAACACCGACGACAACATGCGCGTCGAGTACAGCGCTCCACTCTCGCTCCACCGGGCCACGGGGAGCGCCGCGAGCGCGGCGATGGTGTCGTGGCGCCGCGTCCCCTACGACGCCTTCCAGGACGACCCGGACGGGCTGGCAGCGCTGGCGTTCGCCTACCGCGCGCGCAAGGACTGGGCGCGCGCGGTGATGGCGCTGCGTGAGGCGGCGTCCGCGGCGAGCGAGCCGGACGCGAGCGCGTGGGCCGAGACCGCCGCGCTGTGGGAGCAGGAGCTCCGGGCGCTGCTGCGCGGCGACTGACGCTTAGCGGTCGATGGCCTCGGCGGGCTCGGACGCGACGTCTTCCTCGTCGTCGTACTGCGCGAGCGCCGACTCCATGAACTCGGCGATGCCCACCGCCTCGTCGGGATCGAGGCGCCGTCCGAGGCGGTAGTTGTGGAAGCCCACGGCGAGCCCGTCGATCACGCCCCAGGTGAGGTAGAGGAACGCGCCGATGCCGAACAGCATCGACGGGTCGAGCACCACGCCGCCGGCGAGGCAGAGCGCGAGCGACACCCCGAGCGTGAGGCGCGCGAACCGATTGCCGCGGACGTCCTTGAAGTTGCGGAACGGCACCGACGACACCATCAGCACGCCGAGCGCGACCACGGCGAGCGCGATGAGCCAGGTGGGCGGGCTCAGCACGTCGTGCAGGTAGCCGTTGCTCACCCACACCAGCGTGACCAGCGAGCCGCCGCCCATCGTGGTGGTCAGGCCCTGCGAGTGCCCCTTGAGCGGCCAGGAGTCGTGCGCCGAGTTCACGTTGAACCGCGCGAGGCGGAACGCCGCCGCGAGCACGTACCAGAACGTGATCAGCGCGCCGCTGAAGCCCCACTCGTGAAGGCTCCACGCCCAGGCGAGCATGGCGGGCGCGACGCCGAAGGAGATGATGTCGGCGATGGAGTCGAGCTGGACGCCGAACTCGGTGAACCGGTTCGTCATGCGGGCGACGCGGCCGTCGAGCAGATCGAACACGCCACCGAACACGACGAGGACGCACGCCTTCGCGAGCGTGGCGGGGCTCGTGTCCACCCCGTCGACGAGCACCAGCGCCAACGCGTACGTGCTGCAGAAGATGCTCGCGGAGGTGAACCAGTTCGGCGGATTGAGGAAGTGGCGAATCACGCGTCGGTTCCGGGGTGTGCCGTCGGAGCTCTCATAAGGCGGCGCGTCCGAGCAGGGCAAGCAGGGCGGGTTCGGATCCGGTCATTTCAAGGTCGGGGGACGGGTCGCCTGCGCCGGGGTAGGAGCACGCGCTATCTGGGAGCGCGTCATGGGCGTGATCGTGCAGAAGTACGGCGGTTCCTCGGTGGCGGATCTCGACCGGATCCGCGCGGTGGCCGCCCGGATCGCGGCGGTCCGGGCCGAGGGCAACGGGGTGGTGGTCGTCGTCTCGGCGATGGGGAACACCACGAACGACCTGCTCGCGCTCGCGCGCAGGTTGACCGAGCGCCCGGATCGGCGTGAGCTCGACATGCTGCTCTCGGTCGGCGAGCGCACCTCGATGGCCCTGCTCGCGATGGCGCTGCGCGAGCTCGGGGTGCCGGCGCGCTCGCTGACCGGCAGCCAGTCCGGGATCATCACCGACGAGTCGCACGCCGACGCGCGGGTCGTCGAGGTGCGGCCGGGCCGGGTGCAGAAGCACCTCGATGCCGGGGAGGTGGTGATCGTGGCGGGCTTCCAGGGGGTCAGCCGCGAGCGCGAGGTCACGACGCTCGGGCGGGGGGGCTCCGACACGACCGCCGTGGTGCTCGCAGCCGCGCTGGGCGCGACCTACTGCGAGATCTGCAGCGACGTGGACGGGGTGTGGACCGCGGATCCGCGGGTCGTGCCCGAGGCGACCCGCATCGACGGGCTGTCGCTGGACGAGGCGCTCGCGCTCGCGCGCGGCGGCGCGAAGGTGCTGTTCGAGGACGCGCTCCGCTACGCCCGTGACCATGGGGTGGAGCTGTGCGCGACCGCGACGTTCGGGCCGGGCGCGGGCACGCGGCTGCGCACCGAGGCGTCGGGCGACCAGGGGGCGCGCGCGGTGACCGGCGACGGTCAGTTGGCGCGGGTGCGGGTCCCGCCGGGCGAGCTCGCTGCGGTGGCGCGGACGCTGGCCGATGCGGGCGGACGGGTGCGGCGTCGGGTCGACGATGTGGTGTGGGTCGACCTGCGCAACGCGCACGGCGGCCTCGCGGACGCTCGCGTCGAGGCGCGGGTCGGGATGGTCACCGCCGTCGGCACGGGCCTCGGCGCGCGGCTGGAGGAGGCGGTGCTCGCCGAGGGCGCGCTGGCGGACGCCGGTATCGTGCCGACGCGCTGTGGCGCCGAGGGCGACAGCCTGTGGTGGGAGGTGGCGCCCGACGCGCTCGACGTCGCGGTGCGCGCGGTGCACGGCGCGCTGATCCGACCCGCGCACATCGGGCCCGACGCGATCGGCGTGTAGCCGCCTCGAAGGGGCGGCCGGCCGGGACGGCCGGCCCACGGCACCTTTTCTTCGCATGTGGGCTGCCGCTTCGTGGGTCGGCCGGCCGGGACGGCCGGCCCACGGCACTTTCTCGGTGCATGTGGGCTGCCGCTTCGTGGGGCGGGCGTCCCGCCCGCCCGTGAAGAACTGCGTTGCTCGTTTCGGCAAC
>CAYQSE010000204.1:0-10935 GCA_964419905.1 uncultured Enterobacteriaceae bacterium | reverse complement strand
GCCGCAGCCAAGATGTGTAGGATCGACAGGCGAGACGCCCGCCCCACGTGATCTCAGGCACGGTGCGAGATGTGTAGGATCGACAGGCGTCCCGCCCGCCCCACGGGACCTCGGGCCGCAGCCAAGATGTGTAGGATCGACAGGCGTCCCGCCCGCCCCACGTGATCTCGAGCCCCAGTCGAATGTGTGGGATCATGAGGCCCCACCCCGGCGCTACCGGACGTACACCATGTTCTGGCGGCAGACGCCGAGCAGCCGCCCGTCCGGGCTCCACAGCGCGCGGTCCTCGATCATGTAGCCGTCGGCCCCGGCGTCGGCGTGGACCGTGACCAGGCAGGGCGCGCCGGGGTCATCGGGAAGCGCGAAGAACTGGAGGAGGGCGGCCACCGTCGCCATCGGGCGGAGCGAGGTCTCGCGCACCAGCGCCGCGGGCCACCAGGTGTCGAGCAGCGCTGCGACCAGCGCCGCGTCGGCGCGCGGGCCGGGCTCGCGCAGCCGGATCCACCCGCCGGACACCGCCTCGGCCGCGCCGCTGAACGCGAGGTGGCCGAAACACGGGCGGAACTCGAAGTGCGCGGTGAAGCGCGGCATCATCGGGAGCGGAGGGAACGCAGGGACCGCTGCGGCCGAAGGCACCGACGGCATGGGGGGCGCCCACGTCTCGCTCGCGCGGGCCTCGCCGAGCGTCGCGGTGCCGATCACCCTGACCTCGCCGTCCTGCACGATGCGCGCAGACAGGTGGCTGACCTTGCCCCCGACGCGCAGGCGCTCGACCGGCAGCGCGGCGTCGCCTGTCGTGACCGGCCCGCAGATCTGCACCGCGAGCGAGCGCAGCGGCCGGTCGGGCGCCGCCGCCTCGACCGCACGCGCCAGCCACGCGAACGCCAGACCGCCATAGGCGCCGGGCCCCTGTTGCCAGCCGTCCGGGACCGTAAACGTGAAGCCGCCCGCAGCAGGCGCGAGCGCGAGGAGTTCTTCGAAGCGCATCGGGCACCCCTAGCCCGTCCGCTCCTCCCGCGTCGCCGCCAGACGTCACGCCACGCCGCCTCCGCATCCGCCGAAACCCCGCGAATCCGAGGAGACGAGCGCGCGCTCGATCGGCTAATGTCGGGCGCGCACACGAGGTCCACGCCCATGCCCCCGGTCACCACCAAGTCCGCCACGTCCGGCTCGCCGCCGAGCCCGCCGCCCAGCCCCACCACCGACACGCTGAGCGACCCGCTGACCGACCCGCTGCTCTCAGCGCCGAAGCCGTCCACCACGCCGAGCCCGGTGCCCGCGGCCAACTTCAAGAAGTCGATCCCCGCCAGCGAGGCGGCGAAGAACCTGACGGACGCCCGCACCACCGGCGCGTCGGGCCAGGTCGTGGGGAGCTGGGTCCAATACATCGTGCAGAAGGTCAAGCCGCCCGCGGGCCCGGTCACGGCGACCTACGTCTCGTCGTTCGACACCGCGCGGGGCGGGTTCTCGGCGTCGCGCACGCTGCCCGACGTGCCGGACCTCGTCGTGCACGGCCACTACCAGCGCGATCTCGCGAAGCCGCGCGAGGCGAGGGTGAACTCGGCGCAGGTGAAGTGGGCACACGACGAGGCGGGCGCCGCGCCGCCGGGTCCCACGAAGCTGCCGAAGGGCAAGGAACCCGAGATCCTCGGCGGCGACCACGACAAGGTCGCGATCGAGGCGTGGGAGAAGAACCCGAGCCGCCACGACATGCGCCAGGACGCCGTGGCGAAGAAGCGGTCGAAGGAAAAAGACGAGCCGCTCGACCTCGACGGGCTGTTCGGGGACACGAACGGCGGCTGATCCGAGCCTTCAAACGGTGGTAGGGTCGGTCGCGAGGAGGTTTTCATGCGACCTGCCTGGATGACCGTGGCCCTGGCGCTCGCGCCCCGCGCGGAGGCCGCGGTGGACGCGTTCGTGTGCATCGAGGACGTCACGGGGACGTGCGACGGCACCACGACGGCCGACTTCACCATGAAGAACGGCTGGTTCCCCGTAAACGCGGTGGCGCTCGGCGCCGCCAACCTGGCCCCCGAGTCGGACCGCCAGGGGGCCGGCCCGGCGGTGCTGCGCCCGGTCGAGATCGTGGCCCCGGTGGGCCCCGCGACCCCGTTGGCCGTCCAGGCGACGCTCACCGGCATCCGCCCGCCGAAGGCCACCATCGCGTGGGCGCGAGCCGGCGGCGCAAAGGCGACCGCGGCCTACCTCGAGGCCGAGCTGATCTCGCCCGTCCTCCAGACCAACCTGCTCCAGGTGGCGGGCGTCGACCCGCCCACGTGGCGCCTCGCGATCGCGGCCGACGAGATCGCCATCCACTACGCCAAGCAGAAGTCGGATGGGACCTTGCTGTCGCCCACGACGACGACGTGGAAGGTGACGCCGTGATCGCGCCCGCCTTCCTCGCCCTCGCCGTGCTCGGCGCGCCCGCCGCCCGCGCCGACGACGTGTTCCTCTGTGCCCCCGGCACCATCGAGAACGACAGCACGCCCGACAGCTACTTCAGGTCGCGCGGCTGCGTGGAGGTCGAGGCGGCGGGGTTCGGCGCCCACGGCCTCACCGCGCCCGGCGGCCCACCCGGCGCGCCCGACGTCGACATCGGCCCGCTCGTGTTCACGATGTCCTTCGACCACAACGCGCCGCTGCTCGGCCTGAAGGCGCTCACCGGCGAGATCGTGCCCGACCTGACGCTGCAGCTCCGCAAGAGCGGCTCCACGACCACGACCGACGAGCCCTACCTCGTCGTCGCGTTCGACGACGCGCGCCTGGGCGAGCTCGTCGCCACGTCGACCGGCGACGATGTGCCGCGCGTGCGTGGCGTGGTCCGCTGGACCGGGCTCACCTGGACCCAGCGACCGATCGACCTCGCAGGCGGGCTGGGCGCGCCGCAGTCCTTCTCGTGGCCGAGCGCCCCCTGATGCTCGCCTGGCTGCTCGTCTGCGCCACGGCACTCGCCGACGACGTGGTCGTTCGCCAGGACACCCCGCTGCGCACGCCGTGGGTGATCGAGGCCCAGGGCCGCGCCAGCGGGCCCGCCGCCGGCGTGAGCACCATCGTGCTGCCCGCGCTGCCCGGCACGACCGACGATCTGTGGGTGCTGTCCGGCGGCGCCCTCGCTCCCCTCCCCGACGCCTCGCTGCGCCGCACCGCGAACGGCGCGCTGGTGGCCGACTGGGTGGCCACCGGCGGCTACGCGACCCTGTCGACCGCCACGCCCACGCGCGCCACGCTGTGGCTCGGCGGCGAGGTCATCGACGCGGTGTGGCTCGAGCCGCTGTGGTTCCCGCCCGCAGGCGGCGGCGGTCACGTCCTCGAGGCCGGCTGCGTCACGACGTGCGGCGACGGTGCGTGGTGCAGCGGGGGCGTCTGCGCGTGCACGCCCGGCTACGCGGGCCCCCCCACCGCGTGCATCGACATCGACGAGTGCCCGGACGCGTGCGGGCCGAACAGCGTGTGCACCAACCTGCCGGGCAGCTTCGCGTGCGCGTGCGCGCCCGGCTTCGCGTGGGCCGGCGCGGTCTGCGCCAACGTCGACGAGTGCGCGCTCGACCTCGACGACTGCGACCCCCGCGCGACCTGCGCCGACACCGACGGCGCGTTCACCTGCGCGTGCCCCGCCGGCTTCGACGGCGACGGCCGGACGTGCACCGATCGCGACGAGTGCGCGCTCGGCGAGGACGACTGCGCGCTGCAGGCCACCTGCACCAACGTCGACGGCGGGTTCACCTGCGCCTGCCCCGACGGCTGGACCGGCGACGGCAGGTCGTGCACGCCCCCGCCCGATCCGTGCGACCCCGATCCGTGCGCGACCGGCGAGGTGTGCACCGCGGACGGCACCGCCGCGCGCTGCGACTGCCTCCCCGGGTGGGCGCCCCAGAACGTCGGCTGCGCGCCGGTGTGTGGCGATGGCCAGGTCGCGCTCGGCGCCGAGGCATGCGACGACGGCAACCTCGACCCCGGCGATGGCTGCTCGCCCACGTGCACCGTCGAGGACGGCTGGGTGTGCGACCCGACCGGCTGCCTCCCGGACCGCGACCTGGACGGCGTGCCCGACGAGGTCGACGTCTGCCCCGACGACTGGGATCCCGAGCAGCTCGACGCCGACGGCGACGGCGTCGGTGACGCGTGCGCCGACGCCGACTCCGGCGAGCCGCTGCCCGAGGGGTGCGGCTGCCAGACGACGCCCGCCGCGCCGTGGGGCCTGCTGTTCGTCCCGCTCCTCCTGGGGGCGCGCCGCCGCCGCGAAAAGCGACGTTAGAGAATTCGAATCGACGATATCGCGCACGGTGCCCTCCAAGGGCGGGCCGTTCCGACCGCGTGCCGCCGACCGGGTGCCGCCGACCGTGTGGTGCGAACGATCCGGTTGCGCCCCGCGCAGGCAAACTCCACCGAAGCGCAGCGAAATCAGCCAGTTCTGGATACCTGGGATACTCCTCCTCAATCAGGCGGCGAACGATGCCCCACCAAGAGCACCAGCAGCAGTCGACGCCGCAAGTCACGCCCCCCGCGCAGTCCACGGGACCGGCGTTGACCAGCGAGAGCAACCAGGCGACCGCGCAGGACCTCGGCCTGTCGGACGGCGGCGGGGCCAGCGAGCAGACTTCGCAGCCCAGCCCCGGGCTGCCTTCCGTCGCGCAGCCCTATGTCGTGCTCGCTCGCGGCCAGGACGCCAGCGATGCCCAGGTGCCCGGGTGGCAGCTCGTCGTGGAGTCTCACCTGTCGGGGTGGAATGCCCCGTTCGACCACACTGCGATCCTGCTCGCCGACATCGGTGGTGCCGAGGCGTGCGAACCGGTGATCGCACTGCGGTGGAGCGATGCATGGGGGGCGTTGCCGAGCATGTTGGACATGCCGGCCAACCTCAGCCCCCTCGAGGCTCGCGTCGCTTTGACGACCGTGTCCGCGAGCGACGGATGGAGCGAGCTCGACGCAGGCACCCAGGGACAGCTCACCGCGCTGCTCGGGGGCGAGACGAACGCGCTGTCCATCGCGGCCCGCCAGTCCGCCCAGACCTCGGTCGGCGACCCTGGTTGGGTCAATCAGCCCGCCGCGGCGCAGGCGGGCTTCCTGCGCGACCTGATCACGAGCGACGACGCGCGGCCAGCCCTCGTCGACGAGCCCCATCCCGAGGTCCAGCCTGCGGATCACACCCTCGCGGGGCCGGTGCTCGCGTCCGACCACGCGTTTCGCGGCGTCACCGCAGACGCCGACGTGTGGACCGTGACCTTCACCGACGGCGGCAAGATCGTGACGATCTACGCGCCGCACGCGCCCGATCCGGCGGCGGGGCACAACTACACCGTCGATCAGGCCGTGCACGCCCTGGTCCGACTGCCTCCAGCGTCCCGCGCCGTCGTGACCACGATCACCCTGAACGCCGCACGCAACCCCGACGACGCGTTCTGGGCCGTCGAATACGGTGACCCCGACTTCGAGTCGTTCATGACCGCCGGCGCCGCGGGCGACATCACCATCTACCCCTCCCAGGGCGACGGCATGTCCCAGATGTACACCGACGACACCATGGTCCACGAGACGGGGCACACCTGGTCCAAGCAGCAATGGGGCGAGGACACGACCGCAGATAGCTGGAAGCCCTGGCGCGACGCGATGTCGAGCGACGGGATCTCGGTGTCGACCTACGCGACCGCTTCGGTCGACGAAGACGTGGCCGAGACGATCCAGGTGTACAACACCACCAAGGGCACCCCGCAGTTCACCGAGTACCAGGCGATGGTCCCGGCGCGCTTCGCGATCCTCGCGGGCCACTTCTAGGAGTCCGGCATGTCCCACGAACACCCTGGAACCATCCTGTTCGTCGACGAGACCGCCGGCACCGAGCACCTGCGGCCCGCTGCCGAGGTCCCCGAGACCATTGCGTGGGCGTTGGTGGGCGGGGTCCGGGTGCCCGTCACGCGCGTGGTCGCCCGCGTGGCAGACAAGCAGCGCGTGCTGCGCAGCTACGGCGCCGACGGCACCCTGCTCTCGTCGACCGTACAGGTCCGACGCGGATGATCGCTCGATTGCTGCTGCTCTTGCTCGCGTGCGGGGGACGGCCACCCGCGCCAGTCCCCGACTCCGCGCCAGCGTCCGCACCCGCGCCCGCCGAGCACCCGGGCACCATCACCTTCGTCGACCTCGACGCGGGCACGACGCGCGAGGAGTCGGCCGCCGCGGTTCCCGAGACCATCGCGTGGGTCGTCGTGGCTGGCGCGCGGGTGCCCGTCACGCGCGTCGAATCCAGAGCGCGCGGCGGCGCACGGGAGATCCTCAAGTACGGCGCGGACGGGGCGCTGCTCGAGGTGACCCTGTCCGCGCCCCGACCGCCCCGCTGATCCGGAAGGCATCCGTCCAGGAAGCGGCGCTCTGATTCCTCGGTTCGACACCGGAACCAACTCGTCGACCGTCCACGCCACGTTGCCGCATCGCCGCCAACGTGTCAGATTGTCTGACAATCAGACAGAGAATCTCATGACCCTCACCCAGCTGCCGCGGCGCTCGGTCGTCGACGAGGCCACCGACGCGCTGCGAGCCCAGATCCTGCACGGCAGCTGGGTCGCCGGTGACGCCTTGCCGACCGAGTCGGTGCTCACCGCGACGCTCGGCGTCTCGCGATCCACGGTGCGCGAGGCCCTCGCCCGGCTGTCGTCGGCCGGACTGATCGAGGTCCACCACGGCGCGACCCGGCGCGTGGCCGACTTTCGGGATCGGGCGGGCCTCGAGGTGCTCGCCGACCTCGTGGTCTCCCCCACCGGCGCGCTCGACCTCGGCGCGATCCGCGCGATCACCGAGCTGCGCAGCGCCATCGCCCCGGACATGGCCCGACTCGCCGCGCTGCGCCGCACCACGGAGCAGTCGCGGTCGCTGGTGGAGGCCGCGGCCGCCCTCTCTCCCGCGTCGTCGCTCGACGAGTTGTTGCTCGCCACGTTGGACTGGTGGACCACCCTGGTCCACGCCAGCGACAACCTGGCCTATCGCCTCGCCTACAACACGCTCCGCAGCACGTACGCCGAGGGTCGCCCGCTCCTCCGCGACGTGATCGCCGCCGAGCTACGCGCCGTCGCGCTGTACCGCGCCATCTCCACCGCTGTCCACGACCGCGACGCCGAGGCCGCCGAGCAGGCCACCCGCGACCTGGTCGGGCTGGGCGCTGCCGCCATCTACGCCACGCTCGCAACCCTCGGAGGCACCCCATGATCGCGAGCCGATTCAACGCGCTGCGAGCGGCCGCCGGCGGCCCGCGCGACCTGGTCCGCAAGCTCGGTGAGGTCGTAGTCACCGCGCGCACCCTGCTCGATCGGCGCGAGCGCCGCGCGCGACTGCGCCGCCTCGTCGACGCCGGCCTCGTCCACCACGAGCCCACCGACTGGCAGATGTGGCTCGCCACGCACCACATGATGTTCGGCTACATCCTCCCGTCGAACCTTGAGTTCTACGAACACTACGAGGTGCCCCACTGGTGGCATCAGCTCCTCCGCGCGGTCGAGGCGCCGGCCACGATGATGGACCCCATCGGCCTCGGGATCTCGGAGGACGTCCTCCGGACCCACCTCGTGCAGGTGGTCCACGCCAGCGCCGGCTACGACGTGGCGCTCCTGTGCATGTTCGAGGGTGGGCTCGACCGGCTCCGCGAAGCGCTCCAGCAGGTGATCGCCGGGGTCCATCCGAAGCAGGCCACCATCCAGGCCCTGCTCGAGCGCGACGACTACCCCGCGCGCCTGCTGGAGGCGGTGGACCGCTTCGCGGTCGACCCCGAGCGGCACTGGCGCTGCGACACCGTGCCGGCGCCCGAGGGCTGCGAGACCCTGTTCGACTGGGGCATCGAGACCTTCGGCAGCCCTGGCCGCCTCATGGCCTACGCCGTGAGCCTGCCGGAGACCCCGATGGCCTCGCTCCGGGCTTGGCTCCGGGGTGAGCTGCGCCTGCCCAGCCCCCAGCCGGCTACCACCGCATAGCCGCACACGCAGCGCGAGGTCCGCGGCACCGGTGGGGAGGACGGTGCAGGCAGCCGACGCGCTCCCGGTAGGCCGTACGCTCGCCCTCGGACATGTGCTCCGTCTTGGCTTGGTGCTCCTCGCCGACCTGGCCTCGGTAAGCTTCTTCCTGTAGGGCAAGCGCAGCGCCCTCCCGCGACAACCCGAACGACCCCGCCTGGCCATCGGTGCCGATCATCTGGCGATCGGCCGCGGTCATCGTGTTCTGGGGCCAGACGCGGCGAGCGCCTCGCGGGTGGCGGACATCGACGTCTCGGACGACGACGACGTGGAGGACGCCTCGGCGCTGGACGGCGCAGCGGGCGTCGCTTGGCGATGGGCTCTGGTTAGAGACACCTCGCGGAGAGAACGCGGGTTGGGACAGGAACGAGCCCGTCCGGCGGGGCCGCTCGGCGCCAGGGTCATGGGTTCGGAGATCAGGCCAGCGGGAGGCGGCCGACCACGCGGATCGCATCGGACCGCGAGCGCAGACCGAGCTTTCGCAGGGCCGTCTTCAGGTGCCCGGACACGGTGGACGTGGACAATCCCAGCGCATAGGCAACCAGCTTCAGCGGGTGGCCAAGGGCGGCGTAGCCGAGCACCTGGCGCTCCCGGGTCGTCAGCGCGCGGGGGTCGGGAGCGTCGGGCTCGTTGGGCCGCGCGACGAGGAAGCGTCGCCCGTCGTGGTCGAAGTGCTCGATGAGCGACCAGCGCCCGGCCACGAGGCCCTGCCAGATCCGCAGCGCCTCGCCGGGATCGGAGCGTCGAAGCGCACCCCGAGCGCGCTCCGCGCGCAGGACGGCGTCCCGAAGCTGCGTACCGGCGGTTCGGGAGCGCGCCGCGCCCTCCGCGTGCGCACAGCGACCGTCTGGCGTGAGGACGGCCTCGGCGCCCTCGAGCGGGGAGCCCTGAAGCGCACCGCGAACGCGCAGGCCCGCCGCGATGTGCGCGCCGAGTAGCAGCCAGGGCCGCCGCGCGGCCGACGGGACCGTCGACACTGCCTTCAGCGGCGCGAACAGCACGACCCCGCGACCGTCGAGATCGGTCACGCGCAAGCCCGCGACGTCGTGGGTGCCGAACGCGTGTCCCAGTCGAACCACGGGCAGCTCGCTGAACGCCGCCCCGAGCCCCGACGCCTCGCTCGCGGTGGTCAGCGCGGTCTCGCGGCGAAACATCGCGTCGACGAGCGCCGGGCTCATCAGCCGATTCACGCTGTGCAGCAGATCGCGTGCGACGTCGCCCGCCGAGGCGAACGCCGGCTCCGACCAGGTGAACCGCTCACCCGACGCGTCGAACCGGAAGGCCACGAGCCCAAGCCCCCCGTCGAGCTCGGGCCGAGCCTGCGCGGCGAGGCGTCCGAGCCAGGCGTCATCGTCGCCCTCGAGGTCATAGGCGGCCTCGACGATAGCGATCGGATCCGCGGGCGCCCTCAACGGGCGCGCCCCGCAAGCTCGTGGCGCGAGCCTGCCCCGCACTTGAGGAGCAACCGCGCGATCTGGTTCGCGACCGTGCGCGGAGAGGTGCCGCGAGCGCTCGCGATCTGCGCGTTCGTCAGGCCTTCCGCGACGAGCGCGACGATCTGCTTCTCCGCCTCGGACAGCCCGACACCGCCGGCGGGCTCGGTCGCGAACTCCAGCACCGCGAGCGTCTCGCCCGCGATCTCCATCCACCACATGTCGGGGCGCTCTGGCTGGTCCACGTCGCGATCCTACCAGCGAAATCGCGAAACGAGTACGCACGATCGAGCGCCGACCCGCTGTCGCCTCGCTGGCGTCCCCCAGGAGGGGCTCGGCCACACCCTGGGCAGCCGAGACGGCGATCTACGAGGTCCACTGAGGAGGGGTCTCCGCGCGCGCCGCCGCTCGTCCCGGGGCAACTGCCAGGGCCCGCGATCAGGGGCGCGTGATCACCGGGCCGCCCTCGACCCACTGGACGGTCCCGAACGCCTCCTCGAGCACCGGCGCCAGCGGTGGCGCGACGCCGGGCGCGGCGACGACGCGGAACAGCACCGCGCGCCCCTCGGAGGCGACGAACACCCGCGTCGTGTCGCGCCCGCCATCTACGCCAGGCTCGCAACCCTCGGAGGCACCCCATGATCGCGAGCCGATTCAACGCGCTGAGAGCGGCTGCCTGCATCCCGCTCGACCTGTTCCGCAAGCTCGGCGAGGTCGTCATCACGATGATGGGCCCCCATCGGTCTCGTGATCTCTGAATACGTCCGCTGGACCCAGATCGTGCGGGCGGGCCACGCCAGCGCCTGCCATGACGCGGCGCTCCCGCGCTTGTTCGAAGGTGGGCTCGACCGGCTCCGCGACGAGCTCCAGCAGGTGATCGCCGGGATCCATCCCAAACTGGCCGTCATCCGGGCCCTGCTCGAACGCGACGATTACCCCGAGCGCCTGTTGGAGGCAGTGAACCGCTTCGAGGTCGACCCCGAGCGGTAATGGCGCTGCGAAACCGCGCCGGCGCCCGAGGGCCGCGAGTCCCTGTTTGAGTGAGGCATCGAGACCTTCGGCAGCCCCGGCCGTTTCATGGCCTACGCCGTGACCCTGCCTGAGACACCGATGGCCTCGCTCCGGGCCTGGCTCCGCGGCGACCTCCGCCTCCCGCGCCCCCAGCCCGCCACCTCCGCGTAGCCGCGCCCGACGCCCCGCAGCCGCGATCGCTAGAACCGAGGGACGCTCGGTCGAAGGGTCCGGTCGGAGGGCGGCGGTCCACCACGCGGAGCGCCTCCAAGTGCGAGCGCAGAGGATCTTCCCTGTTCGAAGCGCCTCACTGGAATCCGTCGGTCGAAGACCGCACCGAGACCGCTGCGTCGACCTCCGTGGTGATTGCCTTCGGGGCACCCCGCCGGGCCTCATGATCCCACACATCTCGACTGGGGCGCGAGAACACGCGGGGCGGGCGGGACGCCCGCCCGTCCTGACGGGAAGCCCGGAATGCCTATCGGACCAGCGTAGTTGGC
>CAYQSE010000203.1:0-10943 GCA_964419905.1 uncultured Enterobacteriaceae bacterium | reverse complement strand
CCTCGCGAACCCGCCTGCAGCAGGTCTTCGTGAAGATGTGATCCATCGACAGGCGGGACGCCCGCCCCACGTTCATGGATCCTCGCGCACCCGCCTGCAGCAGGTCTTCGTGAAGATGTGATCCATCGACAGCCGTCCCGGCCGACCGTCTTCCCCGCAGCCCACACGCCCGGCTCTTCACTCGCAGGCGGGGATGCTGCCCGGTGATCCGAGGTCGCCGTCGCGCCACGGCGTGGTCGCGGGGCACCACGACGTCGGGTCGTCGTTGGCGGCCTCATCGAGCACGCCGAGCTGGAGGGACGCGCCCTCGGGCCACGCCCAGCCGGTCCAGTCCACGACGTCGAGCGGGGCCGCGGAGGTGATCGAGATCGCGTCGTCCTCGGCCAGCAAGCCGGGGAGTCGAGCGAGGCAGGTCAGCCCGCCGTTCCACGTCGGCGCGAGGTGGCCGCAGAGCAGCACGACCTCGCCAGGCGCGAGGCGGCGTGCGGGGAGCACAACGTCGCCGGCGTCGGTCGCGACGCGCATCGACACGAGATCGAGGGTGCGAGCAGCGGTCGCGTTGTAGATCTCGACGAACTGACCGTGCTCGGGGATGTGCGCGCGCGGCGCCTGCAGGATCTCGGTGAATAGCAGGTCGCCCGCGACGAGGAAGTCTTCGTCGACCAGTCCGTCGCAGTCGTCGTCGATCAGGTTGTCGCGCTCGGGTGCGCCGGGGTGCACGTTGCGGTTGGTGTCCCAGCAGTCGCCGCCACCATGCAGCCAGTGGTCGTGACCGTCACGGTCTTGATCGAAGTCGGACGCGCCGTCGCAGTCTTGATCGACGCCGTCGTACCAGATCTCTGTAGCGGCGGGATGGATCGTGGGGTCGCCGTCGTCGCAGTCGCCGCCGCGCGCGACGTGGCCGACCGGAGGCGCGCACTGCGCGAGCGTCTCGTCGTCGCGGCCCCAGGTGTCGTTGTCGGCGTCGCGGTACCACGTCGGCGCGTCGACCGGATCGTCGTCGACGAGGCCGTTGCAGTCGTTGTCGAGGCCGTCGCAGCGCTCGGGGGCGCCCGGATGGACGCGCGCGTCGGCGTCGTCACAGTCGTCGCCACCGGCCTCCACGGCGACAAACCCGTCGCCATCCACGTCGAGATCGAAGGTCGCGCGCAGGGCGACCTCGGTGCTGCGGTCGAACGGCCCAGCGATGTGCAGCCCGCCATCGATCGGGGCGTAGCCCGGCGCCTCGATGCCCACGCGCAGCGTGACGCTAGCGCCCGCGGGGATGAACACGTCGCGGTTCGGGAGGAAGAACGGCGGCGTGACCGAGAGCCGCACTCGCGCGCCGCCGGCGCCTTCGTTGGTGAGCGTGAACGCGCGCTGGGTGGCCACGTCGGACACGACATCGGCGATCAGCAGCTCGGCCGGCGCCTCGAGCCGCTCGACCGGCAAGGCTGCGCCCGGCGGGTTGCACGCGAGCAGCCAGAGCAGCGTGGAGGCGGCGAAGCGCATGCGCGCACTATAGCGTCGTGCCGTACCGTTCAGCGATCTCCGCAAGGTCCGATAAGGGATATTATGTCAAGCAAGAGATCCCGGAGCGCCGGCCGGGCTCATACGAACCACGCGCGGCGGCGGACCTCCTCGGGCAACGACTGGAGATCGAACGACGCGATCGTGCGACGCGCCTGCCGGTCCAGCCCGAGCGCCTCGATCTCGGGCACGATGGTTCGCACGCCGCGGTTCACCGCGGCAGCCAGCGGACGGGCCACACGGATCCCGAGCGCGCCGCACGCGATGCGGTTGTACGCGATGTGCCCGACCTCGTCGACGAGCACCTCGATCAGGCGCGCCTCCATCGCCTCACGCACCGCTGGATCGTCCGGGAACGCGCGGGCCAGCCGGTTCAGCATCCAGTTGAACGTGAACACGCCGCTGATCTCGGACGCGAGCAGGATCGGATGGAACAGCGCCGCCGGCGCCGTCGCGATCGCGAAGATCAGCACGCGCAGCGGCCACGGCGGACGCCACGGGCCCGCGACGGTCACCCCGTCGAAGTGCCCGGTCGCCGACAGCAGGATCCGCGTGTGGAAGTCCTCCTCGTGCGACAGCAGCTTCTCGACCTGGAACACGGGCTCGGCGCGCTCGGTCAGCCGCGCGCGGGCGTTTCGGGTGACCTCGACCCCGTAGGCTTCGCCCGCGTTCATCTTCACGAACGCGAGCAGCGCGAGCTCGGCCTCGGAGAGCCCCGCGCCGTCGAACGCCTCGTAGTTGCGCTGGAAGCGCGCCGCGTCGATGCGCCCGCCATAGCGCGGCTGCGCCGTGCTCAGCGCGGCGACCGCGGCCTCGCGGCGCTCGAAGCCGTCCACCACGTCCAGGCGACCGTTCCGGTCTGCGAGAAAGGCCTGATAGTCCGCCCACAGATCCTCGGCGTCCGAGAGACGCGGGGCGGGCGAATAGAACGACGGACGAAGCACCGAGACGGTCATGGACGACCTCCATGTCCTTCACCGTAGGTCCGCCTACTGGTGCCCGCCCGCGATGAATCATGGAAACAGTCGTGCGTTGGTGCTATCAATGGGCATGGATCCCCTCCCCGGCCTGCAGACCTTCCTCGCCGTCGCGCGAAACGCCAGCTTCACCGCCGCTGCGCAAGAGCTCGGCGTGCCCGGGTCCACGGTCAGCCGGCGCGTGGCCCGCCTCGAGGAGGCGCTCGGCGAGGCGCTGTTCGAGCGCACCACGCGCCACGTCGCGCTGACCGACGCCGGGCGGTTGTTGCTCGAGCGCGGCGCCCCGCTGGTGCGCGCGCTGCACGCGCTCGCCGACGACGTCGCCGGCTCGAGCGGCGATCCGGTCGGCGTGTTGCGCATCGCCACCCCGCCCGGCTTCGGCCGCGAGTTCCTCGTCGACTTCGTGGCGCTGCTGCGCGAGCGCCACCCGCGCCTGTCGGTGGAGGTCGTGATCACCGCCCACCCGCCGCACCTGATCGACGCGGCGTTCGATCTCGTCGTCCTCGAGGGGCCGCCGCCCGTCGGGCCGTGGATCGCGCGCGAGATGGGGCCGGCGGACCGGCTGCTGGTCGGCAGCCCCGACTACCTGGCGCGACGCGGCGTGCCCTCGCGCGCCGAGGATCTGTCGGGCCACGACGCCCTATGCCTGCTCGGCGACCCGCTCACCGACGAGACGTGGCCGCTGCGGGCGGGCGGCGAGGTGCGCGTCACGCCCTTACTGAGCTCCAACGACCTCGATCTGGTGCGCGAGGCGGCGATCGGCGGCCTCGGGCTGGCGATGCTGCCGCTGCCGGTCGTCGCCACCGCGCTGCTCGCCGGTCGGCTGACGCCGGTGCTGCCCGGCGCCCTGGGCGCGCCGGCGAAGATCTACGTGCTCTACCCGCCGACGCGGCGCGGCTCGGCGAAGCTCACCGCGTTCTTCGACGCGGCGGCGCAGGTCGCCGAGCGCTTCGGGAAGATCACCGCCGCTGCAGGCGCATGAGCAGCGACAGGATGTTCCAGGACCCGATCAACACCCCTTCGTGTTCTTTCGCTTCACTCGGGCACTTGAAAGCCGACGGACGCTGCCGTCGCCCCGATGCGCAGCTCGTCGTAGTGCACGAGACTGCTGAAGGCGCACCCGAGGCTCAGCCCGTCAGGATCCGTGCAGTCACCGGGTCTTTCGAGCAGGGCCCTCTTGGGGTCCTGGGCGACCGCGCCGTCCTCGAAGTGCAGGTATTGGCCGAGCTTGAGGAAACTCGGCCATGTATACGTGTTGGCGATGTGGAACCGCGTCCCTACGCCCACCAGCTCACCGTCATCGCTCCAGTGGATCGGATCCCCCGCTGCATCGGTGACCCATCCTGGGCAGGTGATGGGGTTGCACCCCTCATCAAGCCGGCGGGTGGCGGCCCACGCCCTGTCGACGGTGGCCCCCCACTCGAAGGGCTCGACAGAACCGTCCTCGTGGACCATCCAGACCTCGAGCAGGGCGTCCGCTGCGACCTCGGACCACACGACGTGAAGAACGATCCTGACCCATTGGTCGAGCGGCATGGGCAGCTCGCCGAGGGTCCGGTTCGTGCACTGGCCATCGACCCGCTCCAGCTCCTTGGCGACCAGGAGCAGACAGGATGCCTCCTCCCCGCACCTTGAGTTTCGGTTGATCTGGAGCCTCTCGCGGTAGTCGAGACCGATGAGCGGAGCGCATCCCTGCTCTCGTTCCGGAGTGGCAGGGTCGTCGAGATTACCCGGATGGAACTGGGCGAGATGCATACTCTTGAACTTCGCGCCCTCGGGCAGCGGGATCTCGTCGTCGAGGTCGTTCACCGACGATGGGACGTGGATGAACCAGGAATACCACTGGTCCTGGTATTCAGGGGGCTGGTCTGACCACGGCGCCGCTCCGTTCGGCGTTTGGACGTCGCCCTCGTAGAATCCCTCTACGGTGAAGTACTCCTCCCCTGAACGTCGCAGGGTTCTCATGTGGACTTCGGTCCGGTATCCGCTGGCGGCCCAGTCGAACGGGCGCCACTCCGTGGTGAGGTGGGAGTGGGTGGCGTCGTTGGCGCGGGGGTGATCCGACGTGATCCGAGCCCTCGACGCGGGCCTCGCGTCGTTGCCCCAAACGTAGAATCGGTCGGAGTCGCCCAGAGCCTCGTCGAAGCTGTCACAGAACCACAGATCGGCGTTGACGACGCCCGTGGCGCTCGCCGTGTTGCCGCGGGCATCCGTCACGCGGAGCTCGACTTCGTGCGCGTAGGGCGGACCGGGCTCCAGCGACAAGATCGTCGAGAAGCTCGTTTCCTGACCCGAGAACGACATTGTCGCCCCAACCTTCTGGCCGTCCACGAGGAAGCTCCCCGACTGGATCCAGCGGTTGTCGTCCACCGTGGCCGAGACCCGGACGCTCACACAAGAGTCGGTGAACTCCGGCAAGAGGTCGAGCGTGACCGTCGGGCTGACGAGGTCAGGCGCGCAGACCCCATGAAACCTGCTGCCCGCGGACAACGGTGCGTCGGGCGCCTGCTTGATCTCCTTCCTGACCTCGACGACCTTGCAGACGCGGTCCGCAGCGCAGTCGTCGTCAGTCCGGCAAGCGTGGGAATAGGCTGGCCACGGCAGCTTGTCTTTGGGCGTCTCGACGCCCCCCTCGACGGCCGTCTGCGCTGCGGCAGGCGCGCTCGCCGAGAGGAACACCACCCCGCAGAGCCCGAGTATCCACCGCGACACGCTACCGCCCTCACTGCGCACGACCCGCATGGTGCCCCCCTTGCCTGTCTTGGATGTGAGGAGGCTACCGTGCCCGCGCGAGCGAACCCGGATCTTTGTACCGACGCTGCGCCGGCGTCTGAAAGGGCTGGATTCTCCGAACGAACACGAGCACGGACAGCGAACTTGCACAGGCCCACCGCCGTGCAGGTCGTCCCCGTGGTGGCGCGGCGCATTGCCCGACGTGGTGTTCGGGCGCCGGGATCAGCGCCGCTGCAGGCGCATGAGCAGCGACAGGATGTTCCAGAACAGGATCAGCACGCCCATCGTGATCATGTAGGCGCCCTCGACGTGCATGTCGGAGCGCAGCTCGTGCAGCACGGCGTTGACCTGGTAGAGCAGCCCCGCCGCCGAGACGACCACGAACACCGCCGAGAGCGCGATGCCGAGCGGCCCGCCGATCGGGAACACGAAGCTGATGCCCATCAGCAGTAGCATCGGGATGAACAGCATCGACAGCCCGGCGCGGATCATCGACAGCTCGCGCGGGCGGCTCCACAGGTAGACGAGCATCCCGAACGCCACCGTGCCGGTGAGCAGCAGCGCCTGGGTGACCAGCGCGAACGGGTTGCCGAGCGTCTGGGCGCTCATGACCACCGCGGCGAGCAGCAGGTAGCCCATCGCGATGCCTTGGAACACGCTGCCCATCGCGAAGCCGAGGTACTTGCTGGACGTCCCGGAGAACACGAGCGGCCGGGCCGCGAAGTTCGCGATGCCATAGGCGCCGAGGATGATCACGAGCGAGGCGACCTGACTCTGAAGCACCGGAACCACCGAGACCGCGAGCGCGGTCACGATGCCGGCGACCATGCTGGCGAGCAGCCCGGTGAACGTGAGCAGCGCGACGCGCTGCAGGTAGTCGATGCGGGTGCTCTCGTCGGCTCGGGCGAGCGGCTGGGCGACAGCGAGGGACATGCGTTGGGCTCCTTGCGCGCTAGAGGCGCTTGATCTCGTCGACCGGGACAGGCTGGTAACCGTCGGCGGGCTCGCCGACCGGCTGGACATCGATCGCGGGCCGGGACGGCTCACGCAACACCGGGCCGGGGCGCAGCGCCGCGATGCCGCGCGTGCGGATCGTCGTCACCGTGTACACCGTGAACGCGACCGCAACGAGCACGATGAACAGGTCGTCCGCGAGCCCGAGCACCGGGATCAGGTCGGGGATGAGGTCGATCGGCGAGACCGTGTACACGCCGCTGAACAGCCACATCAGCACGCTACCGGCGATGCGCGCCTTGGTCTGGTTCGTCAGGTTGCGTGCGCCCTGCTTGGGGGTATCGGTCATCGGCGGGTCTCCACGGGTCTCACAGCCCCTACGTAATGGGCACACGTCCCTATTGCGTCCAGTCCCGCCCCCATTTAGGGGAGCGCCTCCCCGAGAGCCCGCAGAGGTCAGGCATGAGCGACGTGGAACGGATCAACGCCATCCTACGGCGGGACGCCCCCGCCGTGTGGGACGCCCTCTCCGACCTGGGGCGCCGCGTCGCGTTCCCGATGGGCAACCCCGCGCAGTCCGTCGACGCGAAGGGCACCCGCCTCAACGCGACCATCGGCCAGGTCACCGACGGGCGCGGCGGCGCGCTGCCGCTGCCGTCGATGCAGACCGATCTCGGCGCGCACGACGCGAAGAAGTGGTTCCTGTACAGCCCGCAGCCCGGGCACGCCGACCTGCGCGACGCGTGGGCCGCGCGGCAGCGGCGCCTGTCCGGCGGCAGCACGCTGCCCACCTCGAAGCCGCTCGTCACCCACGGCCTCACCCAGGGCATCTCGCTGATCGCGGATCTCTTCGCCGATCCCGACACCACCATCATCCTCCCGGACCTGAACTGGGAGAACTACGAGCTGCTGTTCCAGATGCGGGCGCACGCGCCGATCGTGACCTACCCGACGTATGCCGACGGCGGCTACAACGTGGCGGGCCTCGCCGACGCGCTCGCGAGCACGAAGGGCAAGCGCATCGTCATCCTCGGCTTCCCGAGCAACCCGACCGGCTTCTCCCCCACCCTCGCCCAGGGCCAGCAGATCGCAGACGTCGTCGCGGCCGCCGACGGCCCGCTGGTCGTGGTGTGTGACGACGCCTACGCCGGCCTCGTGTTCGAGCCGGGCCTGCAGGAGCGCTCCCTGTTCTGGGATCTCCTCGAGCGCCGCGACCCGAGCCGCCACGTCCTGTTCAAGGTCGACGGCGCCACCAAGGAGCTGTTGTTCTTCCCGGGCCGGGTCGGCTTCCTCACCAGCGACCTCACGGGCGAGGCCGCCGCCGCCCTCGAGTCCAAGCTGAAGTGCGTCGGCCGCGGCACCGTCGGCGCGCCTCCGGGCCCGTCGCAGGCCATGGTCTACGACGCCATCACCAACCCCGCGATCGAGGCCGAGGTCGCGCTGCGCGTCGCCGACATGGGCGCCCGCTACCGCGCCCTCAAGTCCGCCCTCGACGCGCTGGACACCGATCTCCTCACCCCCTACCCGTTCAACTCCGGCCTGTTCGCGCTCGTCGCCGTCCACCCCAGCATCGACGCCGACGCGCTGCGCCTCGCCCTCATCAAGGACCACGGCGTCGGCACCATCGTGCTCCCCGAGCACAACGCCCTCCGCATCGCGTTCTGCTCGGTGCGCGCCGAGGACCTCCCCGAAGTCGTCGACCGGATCGTTCAGGCGGCTGAGGCGATGCGGGGCGTCTGAACCGATTGCGTCGTGATGGCAGGTTCTTCCGCTACGAGCGCTCCGCCAGTCTCGGCGTCGCCGGCTGATCGCGGCGTCGGGGTGTCCGTTCGTCAGCCCCCGTCCGGCGTACCCCTCCCGTCGCTTCGCGACGGCGGGGCCCCCTGCCTCCAAGTCGTCTGCCGCCCGGACACCCCGACACCGCACGCCGGCTCCACCTCGCTCGACCGCCCCGCCACACGCCGGCGCTGCCTCTCCAGCACCCCCACCGCGCCCGCCGCGGCACACACGGCCGGCCGAGACGGCCGGCCCACGGATAGGCTGCCCGACAGCGATCGAGGCGAGCTGTAGCCGGCGCGCGGCGCAGGCGAGCCGGACGAGGCGTCCGAAGCCGTCGACGATCTGAGTTCGCTTCAGCCGAGCGCCATCATCCGCTCGAGGGGTTTGAGCGCAGCGAGTCGGAGTTCTTCGTCCATCTCGATGCGTGGGGAGAGGTCGCGCAGCGCGGCGACCATCTTGTCGATGGTGTTGAGCCGCATGAACGGGCACTCGTTGCAGGCGCAGGTCTCGTCGGCGCCGGGCAGCGGGATGTACTCGGCGTCGGGGTTGCCCTTGCGCATCTGGTGGATGATGCCGGGCTCGGTCGCGACGACGAACGCGTTGTAGCCGCTGGTCTGCGTGTACTTCAGCAGGCTGGAGGTGGACCCGATGTGGTGCGCGAGCCGCAAGATGGGGGGCTCGCACTCGGGGTGCGCGATGACGCGCGCGTCGGGGCGGCTCGCCATCAGGTCGAGCAGCGCGCGCTCGCTGAACGTCTCGTGCACGATGCAGGTGCCCTGCCACAGGTCCATCTCGCGGCCGGTCTCGCGGATGAGGTACGCGCCGAGGTTGCGGTCGGGCGCGAACAGGATCGGGCGGTCCTTGGGCAGGCTCTCGATCACGCGCACGGCGTTGCTGGACGTGCAGATGATGTCGGAGAGCGCCTTGGTGCCCGCCGTGCAGTTGATGTAGGAGACGACGAGGTGGTCGGGGTGCGCCTCCTTCCACTTCGCGAGGGCGGGTGCAGGGCAGCTGTCGGCGAGCGAGCAGCCCGCCTTCATGTCCGGCACGAGCACGATGCGCTCGGGGTTCAGGATCTTCGCGGTCTCGGCCATGAAGTGCACGCCGCAGAACAAGATCACGTCGGCGGTGGTGTCGCGCGCGGCCTTCGCGAGCTGCAGGGAGTCGCCGATGTAGTCGGCGATGTCCTGGATGTCGTCCTCCTGGTAGTAGTGCGCCAGGATGACGGCGTTGCGCTCGCGCTTGAGGCGCTCGAGCTCGTCGAACGGGTCCAGAGAGGTCAACGCGGCGCTCATGGTGCGCTCCATGCGGTGGGGACTGGCTTCACGTAGAGCCTCAGGCTGCCCAGGGCAACATCAGGCCGCCTCGGCGTCCTCTTCGCGAACGCGGGTCTGCATCGCGTAGATGACCTGGCCGTTGCGCCGCTTCTTGCGCAGGTAGAAGTGCGGACCGACGATCAGCACCGCGACCAGCGCGCCCAGTGCCGCCCACGCGAGCTGGAGCGGCAGGAAGTACACCACCGCGGGCACGACGACGCTCATCGTGAACAGGTAGCCGAGCAGGGCGACCGGCGCGCGGGCGGCGGCGTCAGCGAGCCACTCGGTCAGCCCGAGGATGCTGGTGCGCAGCGGCGGAATGGCGACCACGAGCACGACGGCGAGCACGTTCAGGTAGAAGTGCGACAGCGCGATGGTCATGCCCGCCTCGAAGCCGGGCTGGCCGATCGCGCTCGCGGCGGCGAGCAGCGCGGTGGCGGTGGTGCCGATGTTCGCGCCCAGGATGAACGGGAACACCTTACGCACGCTGAAGAAGCCCATCGCAGCGAACGGCACCACCATGGACGTGGTCGCCGAGCTGGACTGCACGAGGAAGGTCAGCACCAGCCCGCGAACGAAGGTGTCGAAGGGCGTCTTGCCGAGCAGCCGGTGCCCGAGGATCTCGACGGTGCGACCGATGTCCTCTTCGTGGGTGTCGAACAGCACGATCGACTTCATCGTGCGCGAGAAGCCCTTGAGCGACCAGAACAGGAAGCCGAACCCCGCGAGCACGATCGACCAGCCCGGCAGTCCGGCGTCCAAGCCGAGCATCACGACCGGCTTGGTCCAGGTGGTCGGCGAGATCCACTCCAAGACTTCGACCACCGGCCCCCCGCGCGCGGCGAGTGCCCCGATGGTGCCCGCGGTCGCCTCGGAGGCGTGGTGGATGATCCCGAACGGGAGCTCGAGCGCGAGCAGGATCATCGTGACCATGATCGCGTTGAACAGCCCGTGCACGACCGCGGTGCTGACCGCGCGGTGGAAGCCCGGGCGGCGCTTCTGGAACAGCAGCGCGCGCAGGTCGCGCAGCGGGTTGCCGCTCATCGCCTGGGTCTCGGCGGCGAACGCGACGAGGCTGGAGGTGACCGACGTGCCGAGGTTCGCGCCGTGCACGATGCCGACGCTGATGATCAGCGGGACGATCGCCTCTTGCGTGAGCACGACCGCCATCGCGGTGACGGTGCTGCTGCTCTGCACGAGCGACGTGCCGAGGATGCCGATCACGAACGAGACCAGCTCGTCGAAGTTCGCGGCGTTCTCGAGCAGGTAGGTCTTGAGCGCGTCCTTGAACGAGACCTTCATCCCCTCGCCCATCGCCGCGATCGAGAGGAAGAAGAGGTAGGCGTAGAACAGGAGGAACGGACCGTGCTTGAGCGCGGTGCGTCGCTTCGAGGGCCTGTCGGTAGGGAGCCAGCTCATGTGCCCCTACGCTTAGTGCCCGGCTGTGACGGCTGTGCAACAACCGCGCGAAACCCTGCGGTGCCCGAAAGTTGGCCCCATGGAGTCAGGAGAAGACGGTCGGCCGGGACGGCCGACCCACGGCCTGGGGGCCGATCCTAGGCTTGGGGGCCAAAGTGGTGGGCCGGGCGTCCCGCCCGGCCGTGCTGAGTCAAGGGAAGGCGGTCGGCCGGGACGGCCGACCCACGGCTTTGAGGTTGGTGGAGGGTCCGGGAAG
>CAYQSE010000202.1:0-11072 GCA_964419905.1 uncultured Enterobacteriaceae bacterium | reverse complement strand
GCGGGATCCCGGCCCATCTTCCACGCGTCGTCGAACGCGAGCCGGTGCAGCGCCTCGTGACGCACCCGCACCCACGCGGAGAACCCGGGGAAGTAGGTGAACTCGGCGGCGTAGGACACGCTGTGGATGGTGTTGCGCCGCGTGCCGTACGTCACGCCGTCCTCGCGGAGCGGCCCGCGCTCGAACCGCCCGGCGTACGCCACGCGCAGATCGCCGTGGAGCGCCGGCGGCATCTCGGTGACCTCGGCGGCGTGGGCGGACGCGAGCAGCATGGCGAGCAACGACAGCACGGCGGTCTCCACGGGCACGCGCACGTTAGCGCAAAGACCGGCGGGCGAACAGCCGCGGCGCCGCGCGGGCATCAACCCACCGCGCGGCGCACGCGAGCGCTACTCCGAGGTCGGAGCGGGGTCGACGATGATGAACTGGACGCGCCGGTTCTGCGAGCGCCCCTCTTCGGTCGCGTTGTCCGCGATGGGCTGCGACTGCCCGTATCCCTTGGCTGTGAGTCGCTCACGCGCCACCCCTTGGGCGACCAAGGCGTCGACCACACTTTCGACGCGGCGCTGGGAGAGCTCCAGGTTGTACGCGGGCCGACCCACCGAGTCGGTGTGCCCCTGGACCTCCACGCGCTTCAGCTGTGGGTTGAGCGTGAGGGTCGACGCGATCTGCTCCACCAACTTCCGCGACTCGGGCCGGATCGTCGCGCTGTCGAACTCGAACAGGATCTGCTCGAGGATCAGCACCTCCTCCTTCGTCACCTCCACGACGGGCGGCAGGAGCGTCACCTCCACCACCACGAGGGAGGTCTGTTCGGGCGCGATCGTCAGATCCCGCCGCTCCGTCCCGAACGCCGGCGCCGACACCAGGAGCGTCCACGCGCCGGGCGCGAGCACGACGATCTCCTCTCCGTCCTCGCCAACCGGTGCGTCCGCCTGCTCGGTCGGACCGCGGAACGACACCGTCGCGTCACCGATCACGCCGTCTACGCTGCGCGTGACGACCTTCACGGCGCCCGGCAGCCAGCCCAGCACCGCGAGGCTCTGCTGCTCGCCTGCGCGGGGGGTGAGCTCCGTCGCGTGGGGGGCCATGCCGGTCCCCGGAGCGGGCTCGACCTCGATGCGGAGCGCGCTCTCGGGCATCCGATCCGGGATCACCACCGTCCCGTCCGCGTCGGTCACCCCGAACGAGATGCCATCGACGCGCACCGCGACGCCGGGCAGCGGGTTGCCGACCGGATCGCGGACCTGATGGCGCACCGTCGCGAGCGCGTCGGGGCAGCCATCGTCGTCGAGGTAGCCGTTGAACGTCTCGGCGTCCTGCGGGCAGCGATCCTCGCTGTCGACGAATCCGTCGCCGTCGGTGTCTGCTTCTACGCCGTGCTTGCCGAACGTCCACCCGGCGCCCGCGAAGATGCGGAACACCGCTGCGGACGCACCGCGCGTCGTCCCGACCGACGCACCGCCGGTCCAATGCAGCCCCGAGGCGTAGCGTCCACGCAGCGAGCCGACCAGCTCGCCCGGGCTCTCGCTCATCACGACGCGATTCGGGGTGAGGGTCGGATCGAAGCGATGTTCGAGCCCCACCGCCATGTAGTCGGTGGCGCGATAGGTGACGCCGACCGCCGTGGTCAGCCGCGCCCCGCCGTTCACGTTCTCGAAGCCCACGGGAGGGCCCACGTCGAGGCCGAGGTTGCCCTGGAACGTGACGGGCCCGAGCCCATAGGAGGCGGCCACCGCGCCGCCGGCGCCCACGCTGCGCGATCCGAAGTACCTCGTATCGGCGCCGGTCGGCACGACGAGATGCGGCACGACCCCCAGCGCGAACCCGCCCGCGTCCCCGTCTGGAAGCACGATCCCGACGGGGATCGAGACGCGGAGGTCCCCGATCCCGACGGGGTTGCGACCCGCCTCCCCGAGGCTCGCGAAGAACAGCGGCATGGACAGCCCGAGCCCCACGCGCTCGTGAATGCCTACGTGCCCGCCGAGGTTCATGGCGAACACGTTGTCGAGCAGCGGGATGCGCTCGACGACCCCTTCCTTGTCCTCCAGCAGCACCAGCGGGGCCTTCGCGAACTCGAAGAGCCCCTGCAACCCGACCGAGCCGACCACCTGCCGTTCGGGGCGCCACGTGAGCACGAGGTCCTCGAGATCGCGATCCGAGGCGACGGGCGTGAAGCCGTGTCCATCGAAGCCGGAATCCTGTGCGAGGGCGGGCGTTGCGAGCAGCGCGAGCAGCCCGAGTCCGATGAAGCGGCTCATCGCGTCACCTCCGTCGCGCGCCGGCGGCGCATCGAGAGCAGGAGCAGCGCGCTCAGGAACGCGCCGGTCGGCGCACCGCCGGTCGTGCTGCACGAGCCGCCTTGGATCCATCGGACCGCCGGTTCGGCGTCCGCGCCCGAACAATCCTGATCGATCCCGTCGCCTGGGATGTCCTCGGCCTCGGGGTGGGTGTTCGGATCGGCGTCGTCGCAATCGGTGCCGGGGTTGCCGTCCTCGTCTTCACAGAGCGGGGAGAGGAAGCCGTCGCCGTCGACGTCGCACAGGTCCTCGCCGTCGCAGTCCTCGTCGATGCCGTTGTAGGGGATCTCGGTCGCGCCGGGGTGGATGTCCGGATCGGTGTCGTCGCAGTCGGTGCCGGGGTTGCCGTCCTCGTCTGCACAGCGCGGGGAGAGGAAGCCGTCGCCGTCGACGTCGCACAGGTCCTCGCCGTCGCAGTCCTCGTCGATGCCGTTGTAGGGGATCTCGGTCGCGCCGGGGTGGATGCTCGGATCGGCGTCGTTGCAGTCGGTGCCGGGGTTGCCGTCCTCGTCGACGCAGGACGGAGAGAGGAAGCCGTCGCCATCGACATCGCACTCGTCGTGACCCGAGCAGTTCTCGTCGATCCCGTTCATCGGGATCTCGATCGCGTTCGGGTTGATGTTCGGGTCGGCGTCGTTGCAGTCGGTGCCGGGGTTGCCGTCCTCGTCGACGCAGACCGTGGAGATGAAGCCGTCGCCGTCGAGATCGCAGAGGTCCTCGCCGTCGCAGTTCTGATCCTTGCCGTCGTAGGGGATCTCGGTGGCGTCCGGGTAGGTATGGCGGTCGCTGTCGTCACAGTCGACGTTCTCGGGCAGGCCGTCGCCATCGGCGTCGGGAATGCACGCGCCGGGGCCGCCGAACGCTCCGATGTCGGCGCGCGTGCGATCCAGGTCGAGGATCTCCGGATCGCCTTGATCCACCCCGGGTGAGCGTTCACCACCGCCCACCGGTGCGGTGTCCGTGACGAGGTACAGGGTTCCGCCGCAGGTTCCTGTCGTGTGCGACCAGTACACCGGCTCTTCCGTCACCTCGTGATCACCGAGCGCAACCGTGCTGAAGTCCTGAAGCGTCGCCTCGTTGTTCCACCAGAGGTTGTAGTCGGAGGTGCCAGTCTCCGCTTCGAGGTAGGCCGCGGCGCCGCCTTCCCACCCGTTCTCGGTATAGGCCGAGGTCTGTCCTTGCAGGATGTTGTGGCTCACGTCCAGCGCGCGCGACACCAGCGACAGGACGCCCAGGTCCCCGAATGCGTCCACGAAGGTGTTGTGCGCTACAGCGGTCGTGCCGTTCGGCAGCATCGTCTGGAATGCGCCGTCCACCCAATAGTAGTCCGTCCCGACGACCTGGTTCGAGACGGTGTTGTTTCGGAAGGTGACCTGGGTGGGGGTGCCGTCACCCCACGACACCCAATAGTGGTGCCCGAGCATGACCTTGTACAGGTAGCCTGCGTCAAAGCCTTCTTTTGGGATGAGGTGGAGCAGCGTGTGCGTGTCGACGGGAGCGCCGCGCCACATGCCGTAGATCGGATCGATGACCACGATCGCGGTGGTTCCGATCGCGGCGGTCCCGCCGCAGAAGTCGTTGCAGGTCAGCGAAGCGCCGCCCGAACCCACCGAGAAGCCGGCGTGTCCGAGCGCCTCGTAGTCGACGAAAGACGACCCATGGACCTCCAAGGCGAAGCCTTCTCCGAGGGCACCGAGCGCGGCCATCGCCGCGGAGGCCCCGTGGACCTCGACGCCGTCGAGTCGAATCGTGGCACCCGCGAACGTGCCGTACTCCCGGGAGTGCGCGGCGACGAACGCGCCGGTGTAGTGGGCGAGCGCATCGACGGAGGTACTGTCGCGCAGTTTCAGATCGCCCTCGAAGATCGCCACGTCGCCACCCGTGATGGCCTCATTCGCCTCGAACGAGAGTCGCTCGAACGAGCCGTCGGCACCCCAGCCGACCGCGATCGCGCCCCCGGAGCCGATGGCCATGCCGCCGTCGACCATCTCCATGGGCTGGCGTTCGGAGTCCCAGTACGCCTCGTTCGCGCGAAACACCGAGTCGGACGCCCTGACCTCGCCGCGGATGTCCTCCCACGACTCGTAGTAGATGGCGCCGCCGAACGAGGCGGCGTTGTCCTCGAACAACGAGTTGGTCACGACGAGCTGCTGCGGCGCTCCCGAAGTGGAGGTCTGCGCTGCGTAGATGGCGCCGCCCAGGTCGCCGACGTTGCCTCGGAACGTGCTGTCGGCCACCGTCAGCGCACCTTCGGCGTAGATCGCGGCGCCGTAGATGCCCCACAATCCCTCGCCATTGGGGCTCGCGGTGTACCCGTTCCCCTCGAACGTGCTGCCGGTGACGGTGAGGGAGGCGTCCGGCGTGGCGTAGTCGTACCGGCCGCTCCCGACAGCGATCCCGCAGCCCGAGATCACGCTGTCGACCACGGTGGCGTGCGTCGCATCGAGCCAGAGGGCATTGAGGAAGCCCGAGAGGTCGACGCCCTCGAACTGAACCGTCGACTCACCGGCCCACAGCAGGTACTCCAACGGCAGCCCGTCGAGCAGTGGCGGCGTGTCCGAGATCACGTCGCCGTCCGCGTAGGTGCGCCCCCGGCCGTGCAGCCCGCGCACGGTCAGGTTCCCGTGTTCGAACCAGGCCCACGCGCTCATCTCGGTGTAGTTCTCGTAGAGCTCACCCCCCTCCACGAGCACGTCGCTGTACTCTGCGTAGAACGCGTAGGGCCCGAAATAGGTGCGGTTGTAGCGCCAGATCACGTCGCGGAGCACGACGTCCGCGTCGTTGAAGTAGCTGCCGCCGCCCTCCCCGGCGCCATTTCCGTCGAACAGGCCCGTCTCGACGGTCAGCGAGCCATCGTCCACGTAGAGCAGCGAGGACCAGGTGTGGTTGGACAGGGCCTCGAGATCGTTGAACGTCGCGTCCGAGCGCTCCACGTACACGCCATGGGCCCCGCCGAGCTCCAACAAGACCACGCCATCGCCCGACAGCGTGGCGTCCTCGAGCCAGATCCCGCTGCCGGAACCGGTGAACACGACGTCGACCAGCGAGGCCGTGGCCCCTACCACCTCGAGCCCCCACCCGCCGATCTGCGCGTCGTCGACGGTGGGATCGAGGGTGACGCCGTTGAGGGTCACCGTCGACCCGCCCTCGATGATGAAGCCGGGGAGCAGCGCACCGGTGGAGCCCGTCGTCGAGCTCACCGTCAGGTCGAAGTCGATGACCAGCGCCTGGTCCTCGCTCACATACCCGTCTGCGGTGGGGTCGAAGACGATCTCGTCGCCCGCCGTCGCGATCAGCAACGCTTGTCCGATGCTCTTCGGATCCTCCGCGCCGGGCCCGGGGACGAAGATCGTCGACTGCGCCAGCGCGGGGCGCGTGAGCAGGACGCCTGCCAATCCCAGGCCGACCATCGCGCCCCTCGCGACGAACGAACCTCGACTCCCTCGCTGCATGCAACCTCCGATGATGGGCCATGTCCATGTCGACGCGGTCAGCGTTCCACAGGGCGGCGTCAGCGCCGCTGTCACAATCTCTGTCACCGACCTGTTTTCACCTTCGAGCCGGATGGTGCGCGCGGGATATTCGAGGCGTCGACCCGTGGGAGGCTGCGCGCGCAGGCACCTCGAAGCAAACGCCGCGGGGCTCCCAGCCAGGAGGGATCAGCCCGCGGCGAGCGGATCGACGAAGCCGGGCGAGCGGCCGATGTCGGTCACGCCGATCCGCTCGAGGTGGGCGCACACCGCGAGCACGCTCGCCTCGTCCCACGCGTCGCCGAGGATCTGCAGGCCGATGGGGAGCCCGTCGTGCACGCCCACCGGGACGCTCGCGGCGGGCAGCCCGGTGAGGTTCCCGGCGAAGTTGAACCGCGTCATCGCGCCGGTCGTCGCGGTGTCGGCGACCTCGACGCGGTTCTCGGCGCGCGGGTAGCTCGGGGCGAGCTTCGCGTGCGACGGGAGCGCGAGCACGTCGACGCCGGAGATCGCGCACGCGAGCTCGAGGCGGAGCTGATCGCGGACGCGGGTGGCGCGCAGGTGGTCCTGCGCGGTGACGCACTGCATCAGCGCATAGATCAGGCGGAGCTCCTCGCCGAACTCGGATCGGTGGGCGCGCAGATCGTCCCACGCGTTCGCGGCGGACTCTCCGGCGATCACCAGCGGCCCGACCGCGTTCGACAGGTCGAACAGCGGCACCTCCAGGTTCACGAGCACCGCCCCCTCAGCCGCCAGTGCGTCGAGCGCCGCGGTGCACGCCCGGGCGATCGCCGGATCGGCCTCGGCCAGCTCACCGGCGAGCACGCCGATCCGGCAGCCGCGGACGCCGCGCCCGAGCGCGGGCCGCCAGGTGGACTCCACCGCGCCCCAGTCCGGCGCGAAGTGGGTGAGGGGATCGTCGGGGTCCCGCGCGGCGCAAACCTCCATCAGGTCCACGAGATCGGAGGTGGAGCGGCCGATCGGCCCCGCGTGCCCGACGGTGCCGAGCCAGATGCCTCCGGTGCGGCCGAGGCGCAGGAACGTGGGCTTGAGCCCGAACACCCCGTTGAGCGCCGCCGGGATGCGGATCGAGCCGCCCCCGTCGGTGCCGATGGCGACCGGCGCGAGCCCGAGGGCGACCGCAACGGCGCTGCCCGTCGACGAGCCGCCGGCGCCGTGCTCGGCGGACCACGCGTTGCGCGGGTAGTCGAAGTGCGCGTTGTAGCCGAGCGGGTTCATTCCGTTCTCGGTCGCGTGGGCCTTGCCGACCAGCAGCGCGCCGGCGTCGCGGAGGCGCCGCACGAGGAACGCGTCCACCGTGGCGGGCTCGTTGCGCCACGACGTGCCGCCGCGGGTGGGCAGACCGCGCTGGTGGAACTCGTCCTTGATCGGCACGGGGATGCCGTCCAGCGGGCCGAGCGGCGCGCCGGACGCCCAGCGCGCCGCGCTCGCCGCCGCGGCGCCGCCGGCGCCCGCGGCGTCGACCGCGACGAACGGGCTCCACGTGCTCGGCCCGAAGTCCCCGCGATCGAGGCGACCGAGCAGGCGCTCGCACACGTCGACCGGAGAGGAGGTGCCCGCGGCGTACGCGGCGCGCAGCGCGGCGCCGCGTCCCGGGGAGACGCGCGGCGCGCCGAGGTCCTCACCATCGCCCCACTTTCGCGGCGGCGCGCCCTGGACGGGGCGCGGCACCTCCTCGACGCGCCCGCGCCCCGTCGCCGGGAGCGCGTCGAGCTCGGCGACGCGGAAGTCCTTGCTGACGAACCGCCACAGCAGGTCGCGAACGTAGGGGGTCTCGGCCAACATGCGCGCGGCGGCGAGGTTTCTTCCGACGAGTCTGAGGTCGGCCACGAGGGCTCCTGGGAGCGGGGGCACCCCATCATCGCCGACGCGGGCCAACGACGTGAACCGCGGCCCCGGTTTCGGCCGACGGGATAGGTCACCACAGCGGGGCGTTCCCCGCGGTGGAGGCGCGCGTGCTCACGGTGCATCACATCCCGGTCTGTCCGTTCGGTCAGCGCGTCGAGATCGTCGTCGACCTGAAGGGGCTGCGCGATCAGGTGCGCTTCGAGGTGATCGACATCACGCGGCCGCGCTCCGAGGCGTTCCTCGCGCTCACCAAGGGGAGCACCGCCAGCCCGGTGATGGCGTTCGACGACGGGCGCTGCCTGAAGGAGAGCCTCGTGCTGATGCGGTTCCTCGACGAGCGCTTCCCCGAGCGCCCCGTCGCGCGGCGCGACCCGTACGAGCGCGCCGTGGAGGGGATGCTGGTCGCGTTGGAGGGGCCGTTCGCCGAGGCGGGCTACCGTCTGGTGCTGAACCAGGACGTGAATCGGCGCGCGGCGCTCACCGATGCGACCCTCGCGCAGTTCGCGAAGCTCGACGCGTTCCTCGAGGAGCACAACCCGGACGGCGTGTGGCTGTTCGACGACTTCGGCTTCGCCGAGGCCGTGTTCACGCCGATCTTCATGCGCTTCTGGTTCCTCGACTACTACGAGGGCTTCGCGCTCCCGGCGTCGCCGGACTTCGCGCGCGTGCGGCGATGGCACGACGCGTGTCTGGCGCATCCGATGGCGCAGCAGACCAGCCGGGAGGAGGTCGTGAAGTGCTACTACGACTACGCGCGGGGCCAGGGCAACGGCGCGCTACCCGACGGACGCAGCGTGTCGTCGTTCTCGTTCGCCCCGTCGTGGCGTGAACGCCCGTGGCCGCCCCAGGACAAGTACGGCCCGGGCGCGACCGACGCGGCCCTCGGGCTGGTGGGCTGAGCGTTGGGCCCGCGCGAGGTGGCAGCGCTGGAAGAGGGGCGGCAGGCGGTCGGCGTCGCCGAGATCTCCCGTGAGGCGATGCCGCTCGCGGGCGGTTGGCTGTGCTATGGCGGGCCGGGCTCGTGGCAGAACCAGGCGGTCGGGCTCGGGATGGCCGGGCCGGTCACCGACGCCGATCTCGACGCGCTCGTCGCGTACTACGCCGTTCGCGGGGTCGAGCCGGCGATCGTGGTCTGCCCGCACGCGCACGAGAGCCTGGTGCGCGGCGTCGGGCAGCGGGGCTTCCGCGTCGCGGTGTTCGAGAACGTGCTGTACCGGGCGCTCGGCGCCGACGTCGACGCGCTCGCGCCGGAGCACGGGTGGCCGGACGGGCTCGTGATCCGCGAGGTCGACCTCGCGGACGCGGACGAGGTGAAGACCTACGTCGACGTGTCGACCAGCGGCTTCCGGCTGCCCGGCGCGCCGATCTCGGCCACCGACGACGAGGGGGCCCGCGCGATGCTCGCGCACCCGCGCTGCTTGGGGTTGCTCGCGCTGCTCGACGGGGTCCCCGTGGGCGGCTCGGCGATCGAGATCGCCGGCGAGATCGCGGCGCTGATGGCCACGAGCGTCCTGCCGGAAGGGCGCCGGCGCGGCGTGCAGCAAGCCCTGATGATCGAGCGGCTGCGCCGCGCGCGCTCGGCCGGGGCGATCGTCGCGACCGTGCAGTCGCGCCCCGGGATCCCGACCGAACGCAACGCGGCGCGGCTCGGGTTCCATGTCGCCTACACGCGCGCCGAGCTCACCCGGAGCGGGGCGCCGCTCACCTGATTCGCGCAGTGGTAGCGTCCGCGCGGAGGGGTCGATGAAGGTCGGGATCTTCTTCGCGCTCGCGTTCGGGTGGGTCGTCGTGCCGTTCGCGGTGGCCGCTGTGTTCGCGCTGCTCGGCCCGCCGCCCTACGTCGCGGTGGGCGAGGGGCCCGGCGACGCGTGGGCCGAGGGGCGCACGTTCGACGACGGCACGCGGGTCCGGGCGCATGGGCTCGACAGCGAGGCGGCGGCGAAGGAGGCCCTCGCGACGTCGCTCACCGGGCTCCGGATGGATCGCCAGAGCAGCGGCGCGCACGCGCGCAGCTACCGCACCACCGACGGCACGTACGGTCGCGTGGTCCGCTTCGACCGCTTCCTGGTGCACGTCGACGGGCCCACGCGCGAGGCGGTCGACGCGCGCTTCGACGCTCTCGCGTTCGTTGCAGAGAACCCGCGGGCGAACCCGCTGTGGCGCCTGGTCTCGGGGCATTTCTCGTGGGTCATCGGAGGCCTCGGCGTCTACTCCCTGTGCTTCCTGCTGTTCCTCGCGCGCGGCGGCGCGTGGGCCGCCCGCGTGCCGCCGTTGCCGGTTGCCCCTGTCACGGAGGACGCGCTCGCCGAGCGGCTCGCCGCGCTCGACGGGCTGGGCTTGCCGTTCCAGGTTCGTCCGGTTCGACCGGGCCGGTGGGTCGCCGAGTGGCGGATCGCCGACGCGGCGTGGGCGGGGCCGCTGGAGGCGGGCGGGCTGACGCGCGTGCACCGGGTGCATCTCGACCTCGACCCGTCGGACCACCGCGTGCGCGTGGTCGACACCCACCACCGGGTCGACTGGCGCGGCGGCGTCGGTGCGCTGCGGGGCGGCGCGGCGTTCTTCCGCGGCATCGAGTTCGCCCGGTACGAGCGCGGGCTGCACGTCGGCGTGCTGTTCGACCCCGACGCGGGGCTGAAGGTCGCCGAGGGCTTCGACTATCGGTTCCAGCTCTCGGAGATGAAGGGGCCGCTGATCGACGTGGTGACCGGCAGCGGGTGGACGTGGGCGCCGGTGGTCACGTTCTTCCGGCCGATCGGCGGCTGATCAGCGCTCCTCGCGCAGCCCGTACTCCTTCATCTTCGTCTGGAGCGACTTGCGCGAGATGCCGAGGCGCCGCGCGGCGCGGGTGACGTTGTAGGCTTCGGCGTCGAGAGCCCGCGCGATCCGGGCCCGCTCGAGCTTGGCCGTGTGCACGCGGACGTACTCCTTCAGATCGAGCCCGTCGAGATCCTCCTCCTCGCGGGCCGGGATCGCGGCGCCGCCGCGACGGAGGCCCGGTAGATCCTCGAGGTGGAGCACCTCGCCGTCGGCGAGCAGCGTCGAGCGCTCCATCAGGTTCTCGAGCTCGCGGATGTTGCCCGGCCAGTTGTGCTCGAGCAGCGCAGCCATCGCGTCCGGCGACACCTCCTTGACCCCCTTTCCGAGGCGCTCGTTGAACTTCTTCAGGAAGTGCTCGACCAGGAGCGGGATGTCCTCGACCCGCTCGCGCAGGGCGGGCAGGTGGATCGGGATCACGTTGAGCCGGTAGTACAGGTCCTCGCGGAACGCGCCGTCCTTGACCGCCTGCTGGAGGTCGACGTTCGTGGCCGCGATCACGCGGACGTCGACGTCGATGGAGCGCACGCCGCCGACCCGGTCGATGCGGCGCTCCTGCAGCGCGCGCAGGATCTTCACCTGCATGTCGCGCGGGAGCTCCCCCACCTCGTCGAGGAAG
>CAYQSE010000201.1:10499-11102 GCA_964419905.1 uncultured Enterobacteriaceae bacterium | reverse complement strand
CGGGTCGCCGGTGGAGACACCGAGATCCCTGGCGATCTGCAGCGCGAGGGTGCGCTGCTCGGCCTGCTCGGGCACGTCGTTGAGCGTGCGCGCCAGCCCGAGCGCCGCCCGCGCCAGCTCGGTCTCGCGGCCCGATGGATCGCGCAGCGTCTCGATGACGCGCTCGAAGCAGCGCCGCGCCTCGTCGACGTCGCCCTCCTCGAGGAGGACGTCTCCCAAGCTCACCTCGACCCGCGGCACGAGCGCCTCCGCGTCGCGCCGCGCGCGGACCCTGGCGGTGTCGAGTAGATCCACCGCGCGACCCGGGGCTCCCGCCCGAGCGACCGCCATCGCCTCCTCGACGCGGGACAGCACCTCCTGCCGCGCGTCCTTCGCCGCGACCGCCACCGCGCGCACGCGCCGGGACAGTTCGGCCACCGCAACCCAGTCGCGGGCGTCGATGGCCGCGGCCTGCAGTCGCGCCGCGCTGCGCTGCGCCACCTTCACGTGCCGCGCGCCCTCGGCGAGCGTCAACGCCTCGCGCCACACGGGCTCCGTGCCCGCGGGATCCGCGCCGCTGTGCATGCGCTCGAGCTCGGCCATGGCCGCGTGCGTCCACGCCAG
>CAYQSE010000201.1:5505-10489 GCA_964419905.1 uncultured Enterobacteriaceae bacterium | reverse complement strand
CTCGGGATCGCGCGCGGCGCCGCGGGCCTCGGCCAGTCCGCGCAGGCGCGCCGCGAGCTCGCGGAGCTGGGCAGCCCACCGCGCCAGGTCGCCGTCGCCATCGAGCGCCTCGAGCGAGGCCACCAGCGCCCGCACCGGCGCCACCGCGCGCGCGGCGTCGTCCGGATCCGCCGCGACCTGGGCGAACGCCCGCGCCAACGACGACGCCGCGACCTGGGTCTCGCCGAGCAAACGGCCCAGCGGCGCCGCCAGCGGGCCCTCCTCGATCGCGTGGAGGAGCGTGCGGAGCGTGTCGACGTCGTCCGACGCCGCGCCGGTGCGCTCGGCTTCTTCGAGCGCCGAGGCGATGCTCGCCTCCGCGCCGCGAAGCGGCTCGATGATCCGCTCCCACGCCCGCGCGGCGGGTTCGAGCCGCTCTGCGGCCTGCCCCACGTCCTGGGCGGCCTGGGCGAACAGCCCCTGGGCCAGCCCCTTCAGCTCTGGATCGCCAGCGAGGCGCTCGCCGAGCGCCCCGAGCGCGTCCGCCGGATCGCGCGACGCCAGCGCGCCGCGCAGCGCGTGAAACAGGGGGCGCAGCGCGACCGGGGCGCTCGAGAGCATCCCCTCGAGCGCGTCGTCCGAGAGCGCCGCGCGTAGCTGCGCGACCTGTTCATCCGTGATTCGGGCCATGCGTCCTCACCCGGCCGGAGCGTCAGCCCCCAGAGCCGATGGCCTCCCACGCTTCGCGCTTCGGCTTGTACTCGGACGACCAGATGATCATGTCGCCCATCATCTCGTTGTACTCGGTGGCGAGCCCCTCGAGCTGTGCCTTGTGCTCGTCCCGCTTCTGGACGTGCTCGACCTTCATGCTCTCGATGGATTGCGTATTCGCCTGGTCGTCGGCCTTCTTGCTCTTCAGCTCCGAGACCGAGTCCTTGCCCAGATTCTCCTGGTTGACGCGGTGGCTCTCTTCCTGGTTCAGCAGGTCGATCTGGTCGTCCGCGCCCTCCTTGGCCAGCTCCTTGCTCTCCTTCGTGCCCTTGTCCACGTCGTCCTGCGCGGTGGCGGCGCCGCCCTGCATCGTCTCGGTGGAGTTGTCGGGCGCGTCGTCGACATAGTCACCGTAGTCCATCAGGCGCATGATCAGGCCGGCGATGAGACCGCCCCCCTCGGGGTCCGAAGGCTGGGTCCCCATGTCCTTGCCCGCGATCTGGCCCTTGCGCTGCTCGGCCTGGCTCTTGCCCTCGTCCATCGGGCCCTTCTGCTCCTGGACCGGCTTGATCACCTGGCTCTCACCCGACTGGATCAGCGCCTCGCCCTCGGCCACGGTGCCCGCGGCGACCTGCTGCCCGATGTAGGCCTTGTAGGCCCACGCGTGCTCGGCGGCGAACAGCTCGGCCTCCTGCTCGGCCTCCTGGAACTTGTTGCCCAGCTCCTCGGTGTCGTAGGGCGGCGCCTTCTCGGCGAGCTTGCCCACATGCGGGCCACCCCAGATCTGCGAGATGCCGTCCGCGGCCATCTCGCCCTTCTCGTTCCACACCGTGAACACCTGCTGGACGACGTTCTTCTCCTCGACCGGCGTGTCGAGCTTGGCCTTGGCCGCCGCGACCTTGTCCTCCTTGGACTTCTTGCCGATCTTCTCCTTCGTGTCGTCCTGCAGCTTGCCCATGTCCGGGCCCGGATCGGCCTCCTGCGTGGGCGCCGCCGCCTGGGCAGCCGGCGAGAAGGCACCGAAGAAGTTCCCTCCCAGCTGCTTGATCAGGAGCTTGAGGACTGGCCCGGTGACACGGGTCTTGAAGCCCTTGTCCTCCTTGTTCTCGAACGCGGTGAGCCACGCACCCGTCTCGGGGGCGGTCGTGCGGGCGAGGCTCTGGACCTCGTCCTCCTGGCCCTTGACCTTGAGCTTCTGCTGCTCGAGCTGGCCGCTCACCTCGCCGAGCTTCGTCTGCTCGGCCGCGAGCTGATCCTGGGCGACCTTGATGTCGGTCTCGAGGCCGCCGGACGAGATCTCGGGCTTCGCGCCAATGCCCTCGAGCTCTCCCTGCAGGGCCTCCACCTGAGGGGCCAGCTCGCCGGCCTTGGCGCGGAGATCGTCGGGGCTGGCCCCGGTGTACTTGGCGCTGATCGACTTCTCGACGGACTTCTTCTCGTTGACCTTGCTCGAGAGCTGGTTGGCCGACTGGGCGAGGTTGTTCGGCTTCTTCACGTTGTGCCACGGCACGAACAGGGTGTCCTTGCCGTTGCTCACCACGAGACCGTCGTCGCGCACCTCCTTGATGGTGCGCTCCGAGACGCCGCTCTTCGTGTCGTCACTCGGGATGCCGACCTTCTGCCCGTCGCCCTTGCGCTGCTCGAACTTGTTCTTCAGGTCCGCGATCTCGGACTCGAGCTTCGCCTTCTTGTCCATCCCGGCCGCGTTGCCGAGCAGCGCGTCGTGCTCGTGCTTCTTGTTCGAGAGGTTGTTCGCGGTGTCCTCGTGCTTCTTGGCGCGCTCCTGCTCGGCCTGCTTCGCCTTGATCTCCTGCTCGAGCGAGCTGATCGCGTCCTTGTGCTCCTTCTCCTTGGTCTCGAGCTTGGACTGCTCGGCCTTCGACTCCTCGAGATCAGCCTGCTTCGCAGCGCGCTTCGCCTCGGTGGTCGTGCCCTCGTTGACGTTGCGCTGGTCCTCCTGGGTCTGCTGGATCTTCTTCTGGAGGGCTACCGCGTCGGTATACGCCTTGTCGGCGTCGGCGAGCGAGGACTGGAGCTTCTCGTAGGCCTTCTGCTTGTCCTTGATCTGCGACTCGAGGGTCTTGCGCTTCGACTCGAGGTCGGCGAAGTCGGGGTGCTGAGGATCGATATTGGCGCTCTTCAGCTTGTCCCACTCGCCCTGCATCTCGTTGAGCTTGTTCTTCGTCTCCTGGGCGACGGCGAGCGTCTCGTCGACCTTCTTCGAGTATTCGTTCTTCTGCTTCTCGAGCTGGCTGTTCGCCTTCGCGGCGAGCTCGCTGTCGGGCCCGATCTGCTTGTCGAACCGCTCGTTCTGCTTCGTGGTGAGCTTGCCGTCCTGGATGGTGAGCTGCTTCTGGTCGGCGAACGGCTGCATCATCTTGTACTTCTCGAGGGCGCGGTTCTCCGAGTTCCACTTCTTGAACTCGCCCGTCATCCCCGTCCAGCTCTCGCGCAGGTCCTTGACGGTGAAGGTGTCCTTCCAGGCGTCCTTGGACAGCATGAAGTTGTCTTTGAACGACTTCCAGACCTTCGCCTTGCCCTTGAGCTCGGGATCCTTCGCCTTCTTGTGATCATCGACGCCGCCGTACATCTCGTCCTTGAGGTTCTTCTTCTTCGCCTCGAGTTGACCGGCTTCGGGGTGCTGGTGGTAGTCCGCAGACTCGATCTGCTCGTCGAGGCTCTTGAGCTGCGCCTCCTGTTGCTTCTTCTTCTCGGCGGCCTCGATCTCCTGGTTGGCCTTCTTCGCCAGCTCTTCGTTCTCGTTGAGGACCTTCTGCTTGTCCTCGAGGTCCTTCAGCTTCTCGTCCGCGGCGCCCTCACCCTGACCGGCCCCTTCCTCGACCTTCGCGTTCTCCTTCGCGTCGGACTTCTGGTTCTTCGCCTTCATGCTGTCGGCGACCTTGTCCTTGGTCTGCTTCGACGTCTCGTCGCCGACCTTCTTGGACTTGTCCTCGACGAAGCTGCTGGTCTGGTCGGTGAGCGTGCCAAGCTGCTCGGCGAACGCGTCGGCCGGCACGGTGAACACGGCGAGCAACCGGAAGAACAGACCGATGGGCTTCAGGATGTCGACGATCGCGTCGATCGGCTTCTTGATCTTGTCGAGCAGGTTGCCGGCGCGCACGAGCCAGCCACCCGCCGAGATCAGCCCGGCGCCGACACCCAGCCACGCGAGCGCGATGCCCACCAGGATGAGGATGCCGCCGACGACGTAGCAGATGGCCGACAGCGTGCCGAGGATGTTCGACACCATCCCCAGCGTGTCCGCCGCCATGTCGATGTAGTCGGCGATAGCGGCACAATACAGGCCGAACGCGTCGACGCCCTCGGCCTCGGACGCGCGCTTCCAGTTCTCCTGGCCCTTCGTGTACTTGTCGGAGATCCCCGAAGCGGTGGAGGAGATCCCGTCGATGAACTTGCCCTTGCCCGAGAAGATGTCGCCGCTGGCGATGTCGCCGAGCAAGCCGTTCTGGTAGAGGGTGATCGCAGAGCCGACGAAGGGCGCCTTGGGCATCTTGCCCTTGGTGATCCCCTGCAGGGCCTTGTCCCCGGCGTCGGACAAGGTGTCGGTCACCATGCCGTCGAGGAAGCCGTCGGTGAAGCCCTTGACCATGCCGTAGCCGGTGGCCTTCATCAGCTCGGTGCCGATCACTGCGGAGCGGTCGAGGTAGCCGGACTCGGCGGCCTTCGTCAGGCGCCCGACGTGCGTGTCGTAATGTCCCCACTCGGTGCCGACGGCCTCACCGTAGTTCGTCTTGGTCTCGTAGGCCTCCTGATAGGCGGGCGTCTCGGGGAACTCCTTGGTGACGGGCACACCCGCCAGCGCGTTGGCCAGGTCGGCGGGCGAGCCACCTGCGCCACCCGCGCCCGCCGCGGTGGCGTCTACGTCGCCGCCGCCCTCACCCCCCTCGTGGTCGCCGGGCATCGTCTTGCCCTGGGCCTCGGCGAGCTGCGCCTTGGCGGCCTCGGCCTCGGCCTTCGCCTTCGCGTCCTTCTTGGCGGCGCGCGCGACCATCGCCCACGCCATCTCGGTGGACTCGTAGTAGCCGCGCCCGTCGAAGGTGTTGTCGAAGACCGACTTCATGTAGCCGGCGTCCATCTCGCCATCGACGGCGCCCTGCCACATCTCGGTCAGCTCGACGTACTTCTGGCGGGTGCGGATCCACTGCATGTACTCGTCGATCTTGGCCTGATCCTCGTCGTCGACCGCGTCGCACAGGTCGTCGAACTTGTCCCAGTCCTCGATGATGTCGGCGAGCTCTTCGACGCCGTCCTCGTATTGGTCGAGCTTCTTCTC
>CAYQSE010000201.1:0-5495 GCA_964419905.1 uncultured Enterobacteriaceae bacterium | reverse complement strand
TCGGGGCTGGACAGCGCGCTCTTTTCGGGCTTCTTCTGGCCCTCGGTGCCGGCCTTCTTCGCGGCCTCCTTGGCCTTCATGTTCGCGTCGAAGCCGGCGTACAGCGCGGTGAGATCCCCGCCGCCCTCCTGGGCGCTGTGGCCTTCGGGCATGGCCATCACCGCTGTGGGCGTGGCGTGGCCGGCGGCGAACGCGGCGCCGAACGTCTGCGCCTCGCCCTCGACCAGATCGCCGGTGCCGACCTGCTCGGCCGGGAGCTGATCCTGGGCGAGGTGCATCACCTCGTGGGCGAGCAGCGCGCGGCCGTCGGCGGTGGCGGGATCGTAGGCCTCGGCGTCGAGGAGCACCTCGCCGCCCTCCATCACGCCGCGGGTGCCGAGCGCGCGGACGCGCTGGGTGGACGCCTCGTCGGCGCGGACGTGGAGGTCCGACGCCGAGAGCCCGAGGGCATTGCCGAGGCGGGTGAGCAGCGCGAGGGTCGTCTCGCCGCGCTCCGCGTCGAGGTCGACCACGCCGCCGCGCGACAGTCCGTCTCGGACCTCGCCGGGCTCGGGAAGCGCGCCGATCGACACGCCCACGTCGTCGAGGCGGTCGAACAGCGCGGTCGCGTCGTCCGCGCGGGCGTCGGCGTCCCGCTCGGCCGCGTCGGTGGGGCGGGACACCTGCAGGCCCGGGCCGAAGAGCGCGCCGAGGCGCCCCTCGTCGTGCTGCTGCACGTGCGCGAGCTCGTGCGCGAGCAGGGCGTCGCCGGACTCGGTGCCCGGCGTGAACTCGCCCGCGGCGAAGTACACGTCGGCGCCGAGCGCGAACGCGCGCGCGTCGAGGCTGCGGGCCGCGTCTGCAGCGGCCGCGTCGGTGTGGACGCGCACGCCGCCGAAGTCGTGGCCCATCGCCGCGCTCATGCGCTGCGCGACCGCGTCCGGGAGGGCGCGACCCGTGCTCGCCTCGACCTCTGGCGCGCCCGCATCCGCGCGCATCCGACCGCCGCCCGCGTTGCGCTTGCGCAGCGCCGGTGCGCTGTCGACCGTGCCGACCACGCTGTCGTCGTCGCCGTCGTCCCCCAGTGCCAGCGCGCCGGACGCGGCCTCGACCGAGGGCTCGGCCGCCTCGACGGACGGCGTGACGTCGTCCGCGGCGACCTCGACCTCCTCGACCTGCGGCTCGATCGCGGCGACCTCGACCTCCGGAGCCTCGGTGAACGCCTCGGTCGCACTCCGGGCGTCGGCGGCCTCCTCCGCTACGCCCGCGGACACGTCGTGCTCGGGCGCCGCCTCTCCGCGCGCCTCCGCGTCGAGCGCGGCGTCGACCTGCGCGAGCACGCGCAGGAGCGCGACCTCGTTCGCGTAGGCCTCGCGCTCGTGGGCGTCCGAGGGGCTCGAGACCTCCATTCCGTCGCCGCCGGACGGCAGACGCCCCTGGTCGTGCTGGACGACGTGGGTGAGCTCGTGCGCGAGCAGGCGGTCGCCGTGGCCCGTGCCCGGCGCGAACTCGCCCGAACCGAAGAACACGTCCGAACCCAACGCGAAGGCGTGCGCGTTGAGCGTCTCGGCGGCGCGTCCGGCCGCGGCGTCGGCGTGCACGCGGACGTGATCGAAGGTGTGACCGAAGGCGCGCTCGAAGCGCTCGCGCTGCGCGACGTCGAGCGGTCGCCCGGAGCTGCCGCGGATGTCGCGCGAGGCAGCCTCGGCGTCGAAGACCTCGGCAGACCGGCGCATCAGGCGGGCCATCGCCTGGTTCGAAGCGAGCGAGCCCCCGCCGTCGAGCCCGGCGACGGCGCCGGTGAGCTCGTCGGCGACGGCGAGACCAAAGCCGCCGAGGTCCTCGCCGCTCAGCGCCGCGCCGAGGAACTCGTTGCCCGCCGTGGCGTGGAGCATCGACACGGCGCGCGCCGCCGTGGAGGACTCGGCGCCGGACGCGATCACGGAGGAGGAAGATTCCTCTTCCGACGCCTGCAGATCGGGCCTCTGCGAGAGACCCGTTTCGGCCGACGAATCCTTGCGATCACGAGACAGAGAAGACGAAGACTTCATAGCGGCGACCCGGGATAGAACAACGAGCCCATCCTACCCTCCGAACGCGGGCGTGTCTCCCTCATTCGGAGTCGCTCCTACTCGCGATCCACCCTCGCGAAATGCGCCGCGATCGCGTCGATGAGGACCGGCCAGCGCGCGCGCGGGAAGCCGTGCCCCATCCCCTCGATCCATCGAAGGCGGGCGCCGGGGATCGCACGGGCCGTGGCCGCGCCGGCGCGCGGGGGCACGAGCGGATCGGCCCGACCGTGGATCACCAACGTCGGCACGTCGAGGTTCGCGAGCGCGGGGCTGCGATCGCGCGACGCGAGGAGGGCCGCGAGGTGTCGCTGGAAGCCCTCGGGCGCGAGCCCCCGCTCGCTCATCCGGTCGACGAGCCCGGCGATCTCGTCGCGCGTGGGCGGATCGTCGCCGGCATAGAGCACCCGGAGCAGGCGCTCGTGCCGACGGATCAGCGACGCCCGGTCCCGCGCGTACGGCGCGAGCAGCGTGAGCGCCGCGCCCGGCTGCCCGAGCAGATCGCGCCGCCTCCCGACACCGGACATGATCGAGGTGAGGCTGCGCAGCTTGTGCGGCCAGTGGATCGCGAGCTCCTGGGCGATCATCCCCCCCCTCGACGCGCCGACCACGTGCGCCGCGTCGACCCCGAGCCCGTCGAGCAGCTCCATCGTGTCGCCCGCCATGTCGGTGAGCGTGTAGGGCGCCGTTCCGCGCAGCCGGAGCGCCCAGCGCGCCATGCCGGTGAGCACGGAGGGCTGCCCCAGGTGATCGAGCCGCGTCGAGCCGCCCACGTCGCGGTGATCGAAGCGCACCACCTGGTAGCCCCGCGCCGCGAGCGCCTCGCAGAAGCCGTCGGGCCACAGCAGCATCTGGGCGCCGATGCCCATCACGAGCAGCACGGTCGGACCGCGCTCTCCGAACTGCTCGTAGGCGAGCTCGATGCCTCGACTGACACGAACGGTGGAGATGACGCCTCCTCGGACTGCGCGTGGTCGGGCGTGCAGGCCCGACCGCCAGTGAATACTCGAACTCGATGGAGCTGACCATGCACCGAACCGTACTGCTGTTCCTCGTCGCGCTCGGCGGTTGCGCCGCGCCCGCGTTCTCCCAGGGAGACGGCGCCCCGCCCGCGTCGGAGCCCACGATCCGGGCCACCGCGTCCGGGACCGCGTCCGGGACCGCGTCCGCGAAGCGCGGCACCCGTACCGACATCGACATCGAGACCTTCGCGAGCCGGCACGCCGAGGGGGTGAAGGTGATCGACGTGCGCACCCCGGGGGAGTACGCGAGCGGGCGTGTGCCCGGCGCGCTTCACGTCCCGATGGATCGCGCCAACTCCAGCGCGCCCGAGCTCGCCGACCATCCGAGGGACGAGCCGGTCTACGTGGTGTGCGAGGTCGGTGGCCGCTCCGCGCGCATCGCAGACCGCCTCGCGAAGGAAGGGTACACGGTGGTCAACGTCTCGGGCGGCACCGCGGAGTGGATCGCGAGGGGCCACACCGTAGAGCGCTGAGCGCCCTCACACGCCTCGGATCAGCCCTTCGAGGCGATCGAGGCCGCGACTCACGGTGTCGATGTCCGGCCCGAACGACAGCCGCACGTAGTTGCGCAGGCGCGACGGGATGTGACTGCGCCGCTGCCCCGGGTTCACGTCGAAGAACGCGCCAGGCACGCAGATCACCTGGCACTCCAGCGCGGCGCGGAAGAACGCCATGCCGCCGCACAGCGGCTCCGGCAGATCCTCCAGGGAGGCGAAGCAGTAGAACGCTCCGGTGGGCGCGACCGGCACCTTCAGACCCATCGCGTCCAGGCGCTCCAGCATCAGGGCCCGCTTCGCCCCAAACGCGGCCTGGATCGCCAATGCCTCGCGATCGGCGACCGCGGGATCCAGCAACGGCAGCGCGGCGACCTGCAGGGGGTGCGACGCCCCGCCGTCGAGGAACGAGCCCGCGCTGCTCAGCCGATCGACGACCTCGCGCGGCCCGACCGTCCAGGACACGCGCCAGCCGGGGTAGCGCCAGTTCTTCGTGAGCCCGTCGATGATCACGACCGGATCGGTGTCCACGTCGTCGACGTAGCGCGCTGCGCTCTCGACGGCGCCGGGCGGCACGCCGTAGGCGTAGTGGCTGTAGAACTCGTCGACGATCAACGCACAGCGCAGATCGCGCGCGATCTTCACGTACCCGTCCAGATCGGCGCCGCGGACCGCGTGCCCGGTGGGGTTGCACGGATTCGACATCAGGATCGCGCCGAGCCCCTTGCCGAGCACCTCGTCGTAGAGCGCCTCGGGCGAGAGCCGGAACCCGTCTGCGGGCCGCAACACGATCGGCATCGGCAGGAAGGCCCGAAACACGTCGAGCAGCTCTTCGTACGCCGTGTAGTCGGGGAGGAGGTGCCCGAGGTGCACGTTGCCGAGCGAGGCGGCCACCCGGGTGAGCCCGGCGCGCCCGCCCGCCGAGATCGCGACGTTCTCTGCGGTGTACTGCGAGCGCTTGCCCTGGCGGAAGCGCGTGTTGTACAGGTGCGCGACCGCCTCGCGCAGCTCGGGGATGCCGGCCACCGGCCCGTACTCGTGGATCGCGTCGGACAGCGCGATGGAGTCCACGCGCGGGGTTCCACCCGGGAGCGGACCCGTCTCGGGCGCACCCTGACCGAGGTTGGCCCACTCCGGATGCCCGTAGTGGAAGCCGCGGCGCGCCGCCTCGGTCATGACGTAGATGACGCCGGTGCGCGGCACCGGACGGAACATAGGGAGGGCTTTGCTCATGGCAGCCCCCCTATGGACGGGGAGGGGCCTCCGTCAAGGCGCCACGACGACGACGCGCGACGCCGAGCGCGAGCAGGCCGAGCGCGGCGAGCCCCGAGAGGCCACCGGGCGGCGCACTGCTGCACGCGCAGCCCGGACTCTCGACGGGCGGGCCGTTCCCGCCGGTGTCGCCGTCCCCGAACACGTCGTGCGTCGGGTCGAGGAAGTCCGGGATGCCGTCACCGTCCGTGTCGGGGAGCGGCAGCCCCGCCTCCAGCGCGTCGCCGCCCTCGGCCCGGTCGTCGCCGAGGTCGTCGCCGTCCGAGTTCAGGTCGAGGTAGTTCGGCACGCCGTCGCCGTCGGCGTCCCACGCGCCCTCGACCCAGGTGGGGATCCCGTCGCCGTCGTCGTCCGGATCGTTCACGTCGAACGTGCCGTCGCCGTCGCTGTCGAGCCGGTCGCCGAAGGCGTCGAACCACTCGAGCCCGTCGGGCACGCCATCGAAGTCGGAGTCCGGGTTGAACGGATCGGTGCCCGCCGCGAGCTCGTCGCGGTTCGAGATGCCGTCGCGATCGGCGTCGCCCGCCGGCCCGTCGTGGTGGTCGTCGTCGAGGTAGTCGGCGAGCCCGTCCTCGTCGATGTCGTCGTCGCGCGGGTCGCCGTTGCCGTTCCAGTCCTCGTCGATCGTCTTGATGCCGTCGCCGTCGTCGTCGTCGTCG
>CAYQSE010000200.1:0-11117 GCA_964419905.1 uncultured Enterobacteriaceae bacterium | reverse complement strand
CGACGCCGCGGCGCTGAGCGCGCGCAAGGGCCACCTGAGCGCGATCGGCGAGGCGCTCGAGGCGTGGCGACGACGCCGCGACGACGCGTCCACCGCCGCCGCGCGCGCCGAGGACGCCGAGGCGGTGCGCGCGCGCGAGCGCGAGAACCACGCGACCTCCAGCGACGACCACGCGCAGCGCGAGGCATCCCACCTCGACGCCCGCACGCGGCTCGAGACGCTGGAGTCGACGCTGGGCGTCGAGGTCCGGCTGCTCCAGCAGCGGATCGACGAGGACGAGCGCGCGCTCGCGCGCCTGAAGAAGGCGCTGAAGGCGGCAGAAGCAGAGGCGATCGAGGCCGAGCGGCAGGCCGGCACGTTCGACGGCAAGGCCGAGGCGCTGCGGGAGAGCCTGCCGAACCTCGAGGCCGATCGTCACCGCGCCGAGCGCGCGCTCGCGCCCTTCGACCTGCTCGCGTGCCGGCGCGTGCTCGGCGTCGACGCCGACGACGCGCCGTTCCCCGAGCGCCTCGACCGCGCCGTCGCGGGCGTGGTCGCCACCGAAGAGCAGCACAAGGCCACCGAGACGCGGGTGACTCAGCGCCTGCAAGCGCTCGACGGGCAGCTCGGGGGGCGCTTCGCGAGCGCCTATCAGCTCCAAGACGGCATCCTGCAGGTGGCGATCCGCGACGAGTCCGGCGAGCACGGGCTGCCCACGTTCGTCGACCGGCTCGCGCGGCGGCGCGACGAGACGCGCGCGCTCCTCTCCGACCACGAGCGCCGCCTGTTCCAGGATCAGGTGCTCACCTCGCTCGTCAGCCAGCTCCGGCATCGGATCGCCGACACCCGGGCGCTCGTCGACGGAATGGACCGCGCGATGGGCGAGCGACGGCTCGCGGGGCGCCGCACGATGGGCATCGCGTGGCAGCCCGATCGCGACCTCGACGCCGAGCGGCGCGCGTTCCTCGACCTGCTCCGCTTCGATCCCGCGCACCTGGGGTCCGATCGCCTCGACCAGCTCAGGCGCCACCTCTCGGACGAGGTGCAGGCCGCGCGCCGCGAGCGTCCCGACCGCGGCTACCTCGACATCCTGCGCGAGGTGCTCGACTACCGGCGGTGGCACCGCTTCGTCCTCTCGCTCACCGACGCCTCCGGCGCGACGATCCGCCTCACGCGCGCCCAGCACGCGAAGCTGTCGGGCGGCGAGAAGGCGTCCACGCTCCACCTCCCGCTGTTCGCCGCCGCGCACGCGCACCTCGCCGCCGCCGCGCCCGAGGCGCCGCGCCTGATCGCGCTCGACGAGGCGTTCGCCGGCATCGACGCGAGCGGCGTGCCCGAGCTGCTGCGCCTCGCCACCGCGTTCGACCTCGATCTCTTCGTCACCGGCTACGACCTGTGGCTCACCGAGCCCTTCCTGCCCGGCGTGATGCACTACGACCTCGCGCACGATCCGGTCGCGCGCGTGGTCAGCGCGTGGCCGATCCGCTGGGACGGCGAGCGCACGATCGAGGGCGACGAGGCGAGCGGATGAGCGAGGAAGCGCGACTGCGAGAGGCGGGCTTCGCGCGGATGTGGGCGCGCGCCCGCGCGCGGCTCGAGCGCGAGCAGGACGCCCTGCACGGCGGCGGGATCGTGCTGTCGTCGCCGACGCCCGCCGAGCGGGACGCGCTCGGCGGGCTGCTCGGCCGGCGGTTCACCGGCAAGTCCTTGCAGGTGAGCCTCGCCGAGCTCGACGCCGCGCTCCTTCGGGGCCCGGCCGGCCGCGGGCTGGTCGCGTGGCTCACCCGCCTCGGCGGACCGCTCCGCGACCGACGCGCCGAGGCCGACGCCGAGCGCCGCGCGGCCGACGCGATGCTCGCCGCGCTCCGCGAGAGCCCGCTCGCCGCGCAGCCGTGGTACGCGGCGTGGGTCGACGCCCTCGACGGCGCCTCCGCCACCCGCCTCGTCCGGTCCGACGACGCCGCACGGCTCGTCCGCGCCCGCGCCCTCCTCGAGGCGCTCCCCGCCGACGACCTGCCCATCGCGCTGTTCGCCAGCGCGCACGCCGGCGGCACCAAGGCGCTCGACGACACCCCGCTCGACCGCCTCGTGCTCCACGCGCTCGCGCTGCGCGAGGGCGTCGAACGACCCACCTCGGCCGAGGCGCGCCGCGCGCTGTGGGAGCGGGTCGGCGTCGTGCCCGACGACCTCGCCTCGCACGTCCTCGTGCTCGGGCTGATCGCCACCGGCGACGGGCTCGTCGACCGCTGGCTGCAGGGCGCGCGGGCCGCGGGCGTGCCCGTCCGGCTCACCCTCCACCAGCTCGTGCAGCACCCGCCCACCCTCGCCGCCGCCACCCTCTCGGTGTGCGAGAACCCCGCCGTCGTCCGCGCCGCCGCCGAGCGCCTCGGGCCCCGGTGCGCGCCGCTCGTCGCCACCGAGGGCCGCGCGAGCACCGCGTTCTGGCGCCTGCTGCGACGGCACCCCGGGCCGGTGCGCGTCCACGCCGACTTCGACGCCGCGGGCCTCGAGATCGCGGGCGCGGTAATCGCGCGCGGAGCGCGTCCGTGGCGCTTCGACGCCGCCGCCTACCGCGCGGCGTGCCACGCACCCAACGCCGCGCTGCCAGCGAGGCTCCCCCCGACCCCGTGGGATCCGGCGCTCGCCGACGCGATGGCCGGCGGGGTGCGCGTCGAGGAGGAGCAGGTGGTCGAGGCGCTGCTGGCCGATCTGGATGCGGACGGCGACCTTCTGGCTTGACACCTGACCTTGTAGAATCTACAGAATAGTAGAGGTTCCGCGCATGCCCACGACCCAGATCTCGGCCCACATCCCTGACGACCTGAAAGCCAGCCTCGATCGCCAGGCGCGCGCGTCCGGGACCACCCGCGCGCACCTCGTCGAGGAGGCCCTGCGTCATCACCTGCAGGCGCTCGCCGAGCTGCCGCCCGACGCGATCGTGCCCAAGCGCGTCGTCCTCACCCGCGAGAGCGCCGAGCGCGTGCGCGACCTCATCGAGCGCCCCCCGCCCCCCACCGATGCGATGAAGCGCCTGTTCGATGACCGTTGAGATCCGCGCGCTGCGGCCGGAGGACGACCGCGCCGCGTTCCGGAGCGGTGACGCAGCGCTCGATCTGTACTTCCATCGCTACGCCGGCCAGAACCAGTTCCGCCACCACATCGGCGTCTGCTACGTCGCCATCGCAGCGGATTGGATCCTGGCGTTCGCGACCGTGTCCGCCGCATCACTCGACGCAGACGACCTTCCAGGCGGCCGGCGCATGCCGCCCTACCCGTTGCCCGTGTTGCGACTCGCACGCCTGGCCGTCTCAGAGGCGCATCGCGGCGTTGGGGTCGGTGAAGCGATGCTTCGGTTCTGCATCGAGCTGGCGGAGCGCATGCGCGACCAGGTCGGATGCGTGGGTGTGGTCGTAGACGCCAAGGCCAGCGCCGTAGCGTTCTACCGGCGGTATGGGTTCGTCGAAATCCAGGACGAGGAGGGTGGCGCGCTGACGACGCCGCGACCGACGATGCTGTTCCTCCCGCTCGGGGCCGTACCGAAGGCACGATGACCTCATTCCCTGATCGCATGACCCGAAGCACCTGGGCCGGACTCCGGCCGCTCTCTCTCGGGGCCGTTGGAAGCACCGTGCTGGCCGGAACGCTGGCAGCGTGCGGCTTCTCGCCGACTCCCAAGCCCGTGGGCGACTTGATGGCGCAGATCCGTTCGCTTCAAGCGGTCTCGCCGGTCTCGGCCAAGGGTGCTGCCGCCGTGGTCGGCGGCACGTTCACGCAGACCGGGGAGCGCGCCGCGTTCGTCGACCTCGCGGGCTCGTCGCCCTCCTTCCGCGAGATCAAGCTCGCGTTGCCCAAGGAGCGCGCCACGAACGGAGGTCGGATCTGGGCGCGGGTCCGCGAGGGGGAGTGCGTGACCGAAGAGGAGGCGCGTGGCACGTTCGGCATGGACGCGCCGATCCCGACCCATCCGGGCGCCCCTGCGCCCGAGTTCGACATGCGAACCTACGCGCACGACCTCGCCGACTTCCGCCTGGGCTTCGATCGAAACACCGGCTGCCTCGCACTGGTGATCATCGAGCAGAAGCGCTGAGCGAGGCGTAGGGCGAGCGACCGGCCGTGCTGATTGACGACTGCGGCCCTCGGTTCCGCGGCGCGTCTGATAGGCTCTGGCACCCAGAGGTCCGTTCCCATGAAGCCCTTGTCGATCCTGCTTCTTGCTGCGACCGGCTGCGGTCCTGCCGCCGAGGACGACTCCGACGCCCCGACCTGGACGGGAGACACGGTCCCCTGGAACCTCGTGATCGAGACCTTCGTCACGGGCATGGACAGGGGAGGCGTCGAGGTCTGCAGTCTCGCGGGTTGTGCCGTGAGTGATACCGACGGCGCCGTGCGGGTCGACCTGCCTGTCGGCGAGAGCACGCTGCGCCTGTCTGGGCCGCACATCGTCTCGAAGCGCGTCGGAATCACGATCGTGGACAGGCCACCGTCACCGGACCGGATCGTCGTGCTGCCCGCTGACTTCGCCGAGGCGTTCTGTTCGGATCTGGAGATCGACTGGACCAAAGGGACCGTGCTGGGGCAGGTCTTGGGCTCCCCCGGCGCGACCGTCGCCCTGGACCCGCCAGTCGGCGACGGCCCGTACTACCTCGGGGTGAACATGTCCCACGACGCGACAGCGACCGGCATCACGGACGGGGGCAGCTACATCTTCGCGAACATCGAGGTGGACGGCCCGATCGAGGTGGTCCACGCTGGCCTCGCGGCCGGCTGCGCCACGACCGAGTGGTCTCAGGCCGGATCGGCCGAGGGGCGCACGAAGGTCGAGATCGCCCAGGGCTGGTCCTCCACGACCGAAGTGGTGTGCAACCAGGGGCGCGGACGCCGCGTCGCCGATGGGCGGTGACAGGCGGATGCTCGGTGTGTGGTGAGCCAAACGCGACGCTTCACGAACTTGCTCGTCGACTCTGGGACCCTGATCAGCGCTCGGCGAGGACCCGCCGGCAGAGAAGGCGCGCGTCGACCACCAGGATCAACCAGCGACGAGATCGGTCACGAACAACACGCGGATCTCCTGAACGCGGCCCAGCTCGCGGTCATTCGTCAGAAAGGCATCGCAGCCAGACTCGAGGGAGGCAGCGACTTGAAGCGCGTCTGGCGTGCGGAGGCCGTATCGACCACGAAGCTCAGCCGCCCTGAAAGCTACATTGGCATCGATGGGCACGAGACGCAGATGCGCATGCTGCTCGAGGAGCGTCCGATATGCGTCCACCAGATCATTGCGCGCCAGTCTCGTCGGCTGCGAAAACACCTCGGTCAGTGTGATGGTGGAAGCCACGCCCTCGATCTTCCCCGCGTCGAGAAGCCGGGCCACCTCGAGCACCGGCGCCCGGAACACGGGGCGCTACTCGATCAGGTAGATCAGGGGTGCCGAGTCCAGGCCAAGGCGACGAACCCCTGCAAGACCCGCGAGCGTCACGGTCGACCCGACCACTCATCGCGCATCGATTGGACGTGCGCGTCCGTGTTGACGCCCGCCCAGATCTCCTTGCCCAGACCATCGAGATCCTCGAGGCGGGAACCCTGACGTCCATTGCCCGCCGCGACACGCTCGGCGATCAGCGCGACGAGCCTCAGCTTCACGTCGACCGGCAACGACGCGATGTGCTCGTCGTAGATGGACTCAGGGTCGCGCAACGCACGGGTCATGGACGACCTCCGTGTGCAGCGTAACCTCATACTATCTCCGCCGACACCCTGCGCGAACGCTGGGACGGCCCGGTTGTCGGCAGGCGACGCGAAACCGGACACGCAGCTACCCGAGTCCGCCGGACGCTCGGGCGCTGCCGTCGTCCGATGGCGCCTTGGCCGAAGTCCAACCTGTTCAACCCGTTGACCACCTGGAGGTAGGCCGGAACTCAACGGCTTCCGCGCTCCAGCACCCCGCCCCACCGTACTCGCCACCGGTGTCAGTTCCTGACACCCCCTTCCCGTAGGATGAGGGCCGCTCGGAGTGGAACGCATGGACGCCGCCTCCCCCACCGCCGCCCCGGTGGTCACCGTCAGCCTCGACGCGATGCCGCGCACCGGCCTCGTGCTGCGCCACGCGGGGATCCGCATCGTCCGAAGTGTCAAGGTGCGGGTCACGGGTGGCGCGCTCCACGACGTGGTGATCCAGGTCGAGGCCGAGCCCTCGTTCGCCGAGCCGTGGACGGCGCGCCGGGATCACGTCGAGGATGGCGAGGTGGTCGAGCTGAACGACGTCCCGCTGTCGCTGTCGCCGCGGTTCCTGTCCGCGCAGCGCGAGCGCGAGGCGGGGCGCTTGATCGTGCGGGTCACAGCCGGCGAGGCCGAGGTCGCCCGCGCCGTCCACGACCTGGACGTGCTGCCGCCGAGCCACTGGCCGGGTCTCTCCATCCTGCCGGAGCTGCTCGCGGCGTGGGTCCGCCCGAACAGCCCGGCGCTCGAGCCCGTCCTGCGCGACGCCGCGGCGCGCCTCGCGGCGACCACGGGGGACGACGCGCTGTGCGGCTACCAGAAGCGGGATCCGAAGCACGCGTGGGAGATGGTCCGCGCCACCTGGGAGGCGCTGCAGGCCACAGGGATCACCTACATCAGCTCCCCGGCGAGCTTCGAGCAGCAGGGGCAGAAGATCCGCTCCCACCATCAGCTCGTGAGCGGCGGCCAGGGCAACTGCCTCGATCTCGCCGTCGCGCTGGCGGCGCTGTGGGAGCAGTGCGGGCTGCACCCGTTCCTGGTGATCGTCGAGGGGCATGCGTTCTCGGGCGCGTGGCTGACGCCGTTCCACCTGAACGAGCCCGCGCTCGACGACCCGCTCCCGATCTGGAAGCGCGTCGAGCTGGGCGAGGCGGTGGTGGTCGACAGCTCCCCGCTCGCCGCCGGCGCCTCGTTCGACGCCGCACGGCGCAGCGCAGAGCAGCAGCTTCAGCGCGCTTCGACGTTCCACTGCGCCATCGACGTGGTCGCGGCACGCCAGCACCGGGTCACCCCGCTGCCGGGCGACGGGCCAACCCAGACCTCCAACCGCCTCGAGCGGCGTTCCACGGCCGCGGAGGTGGGCGGCGCCCTCCCCGCCGAGCGCTTCCTCGAGGACGACCTCGTGCTCGACGCCGACGCGTCGGTGGCAGACCGGCTGGTCCGGTGGAAGCGGCGCCTCCTCGACCTCACCCTGCGCAACCGGCTGCTGAACTTCCGGCCGACCGCGAAGTCCACCGTGCGGTTGCCCTACGCAGCCCTCGGCGACCTCGAGGATCAGGTGGTCGGCGGCGGGCGGATCCGCGTGGAGGCCCGCCCCGACCTCCGCAGCCTCGAGCTCGAGATCAGCGACGCCGATCCGGCGAAGGTGGCCGCCCAGCGCGACGAGCTCCTCCGCGAGATCGGTCGCGAGCGACAGGCCACGGGCGCCATCCTGGCCGACCACCTGCACGACGACCTCGACGCCCGCCTGCTCGAGCTGTACCGCGCCAGCCGCGCGAGCGTCCGCGACACGGGCGCGGTCACGCTCTACCTCGCGCTCGGGATGCTCACGTGGTTCGAGTCCCCGTCGTCAGAGACGCCGCGCCGGGCGCCCCTGATCCTCCTGCCGGTGTCCCTCACCCGGCCAACGTATCCGCGCGGCGCGTGGTCGCTGTCCCTCGCCGAGGAGGACGAGCCGCGGGTGAACGTCACGCTGCTCCAGAAGCTCACCGCGGACTTCGGCCTCGACACCAAAGCGCTCGACGTTCCCCCGACCGATGCGGCGGGCCTGGACGTACCGCTGATCCTGCGCCGGTTCCGCGGGCTGGTGAAGGACCTGCCACGGTGGCATGTCGACGACGAGGCGTGGCTCACCCAGCTCAGCTTCGCGAAGTTCCTGATGTGGCTCGACCTCGAGGCGAAGACCGAGGCGCTGCTGCAGAACGAGGTCGTCGCCCACCTCTTCGGTCGTAGCCATGCGCCGGGCGACCTGCCGCCGGGGCTCGCAGCGCCGCTCGTCGCCGAGGCCGCGCTCGAGCGCGCTCGCCCCGCGTCCGACCTCGCGACCGTGATGGACGCCGACCCGAGCCAGCTCCAGGCCCTCCTCGCTGCGATGGACGGCTCCAGCTTCGTGCTGCAGGGGCCGCCTGGCACCGGCAAGAGCCAGACGATCACCAACCTGATCGGCAAGCTGATCGCAGCCGGGCGCTCGGTGCTGTTCGTCAGCGAGAAGATGGCCGCCCTCGACGTGGTGAACCGTCGCCTCGCGCAAGCGGGGCTGGGGCCGTACTGCCTCGAGCTCCACAGCCATCAGGCCAGCCGGCGCGCGGTCATCGACCAGCTCAAGGAGGCGTTCGCCCACGCCAACCGGCAAGCGCCCACCGCGTGGCGCGCCCACCTCGAGGCGCTGGGCACGGCCCGCGACGCGCTGAACCGCCACGCGGACCTCCTCGCGGCGCCGTCCCCGTTCGGCGGCCCCGTGCGCGACGTCCTCGCCACCCGCTTCGCGCTCTGCGACGTCGCGCAGGTCGAGCTCCCCGATGTCGATCCGTCCCGCCTCGACGCGGCGGGCGTCCAGGCGCGTCGCGAGGCGGCTCACGCGCTGAGGGTCGCGCTGTCCGACGTCGGCGCCATCGCCGACCACCCGTGGCGCGGCGTCGAGCAAGCTGCGTGGTCGCCCGCGTGGGAGAGCGACGTGCTGCGCCGCCTCGACGCGGTGATCGCCACAGGCGACGCGCTCGCTGCCTGCGTCCGCGACGCGCAGACCGCGCTGCACCTGCCCGTCGACGCGCCCGTCGACAGCAACGCGCTGAAGCGGCTGCACACGATCACCACGCTCCTCCTCAGCGGCTTCTCGTCGCCGCGCGCGCTGATCGAGGGCGCCGGGGTGCGCGAGCAGCACGCCGAGATCGCGCGATGGGCCGAGCAGGGCGAGGCGCTCGCCGCCGAGCGCACCGCGCTCGCGCAGACCTTCGACGACGCCCTGTTCCAGCTCGATCTCGACGCGCTGCACAGCGCGCTGCGGTCGTGGGCCGGCGCGTTCGCGCTCCTCGCGTGGCTGATGTTGTGGGGCCCTCGGCGAGCGCTGCGCGCGGTGCTCCGGCGCGGCGTGGTGCTCCCGCCCGCGCGTCGCCTCCTCGACGAGGTGGCGCGCGCCAGGGAGATCCGCGACGGGCGCGCACAGCTCCAGGCGAAGGACGCGCGCGCCGCCGCGATGCTCGGCGCGCTGTGGCGAGGCGCCGACACCGACTGGGCCCACGTCCGTGCCCTGCTCGACTGGGCGGGCCCGCTGCACCGCGTGGTGCTGCGCCTGAGTGACGCGCCCGCGAGCGCGCCGGCGGCGCGACGGATCGTCGACCTCGCCACCGATCACGCCGAGCTGCTGCGCGAGGGCCGCACCGGCGACGCGCTCCGGACGCTCGCCGACGCGAGCCCCCGGTGGCAGGCTGCCCTCGCCGGGCTGACGGAGGCCTGCGCGCTCGACACCGCCGACGCGTTCGGCGACGACGCCGTCGACACCGTCGTCGCGTGGGCCCGCCGGGCGCGCGCCGCGCGGCAGCAGCTCCGTCCGTGGTGCGCCGCAACCGAGGCGCGGCAGCGCGCGCGGCGGCTCGGGCTCGGGCCCGCGCTCGACGCCGTCGCCACGGGGCGCGCCCCGCTCGACGACCTCGAGGACATCGTCGAGGACGCGCTGCGCGGCCGGTGGTGGGATCATCACCTCGAGCGCCAGCCCGCGCTCGCCCGGTTCCGCGGCACCGACCACGCCGATCTCGTCGCCCGCTTCCGCGCGCTCGAGGCCGAGGCGTTCGCGCTCGGGCAGGCCGCGTCGGGTGCCGCCGTCGCTGCACGGATCCCCGACCTGCGCGCGCCCGGCGACGAGCTCGCGCTGCTACGCCGGCAGATGCAGCTGAAGTCCCGCCACATGCCCGTGCGCCAGCTGTTCCGCGAGGCGCGCACCGTCCTGCAGCGCATCAAGCCGTGCGTGCTGATGTCGCCGCTCTCGGTCGCGCAGTTCCTCGATCCGGAGCTGCCGCCGTTCGATGTCGTCGTGTTCGACGAGGCCAGCCAGATCCCGCCGTGGGATGCCGTCGGCGCCATCGCGCGGGGGCGCCAGGTCATCGTGGTCGGCGACACCAAGCAGCTGCCCCCCACCGCGTTCTTCGACCACACCGGCGACGACGCCTACGCCGACGACGAGGACCTCGAGGAGCTCGAGAGCATCCTCGACGAGACCGTCGCCGCGGGCCTGCCGCAGCTCGACCTGCGCTGGCACTACCGGAGCCGCCACGAGAGCCTGATCGCGTTCAGCAACCACCACTACTACGACAACCGGCTGCACACCTTCCCGTCCGCCGAGCACGTCTCCGAGGCGCGTGGCGTGTCACTTCGCCCCGTCCCGCAAGGCTTCTACGACCGGGGGCGCTCGCGCACCAACCGCGCCGAGGCCGAGGCCGTCGTCGCCGAGATCGTGCGCCTGCTCGAGCTCCCCGAGGGGCAGCGCCCCACCGTCGGCGTCGTCACGTTCAGCAGCGCGCAGCAGCGCCTCGTCGAGGACCTCGTCGACGCCGCGTTCCTCGAGCGCCCCCACCTCGAGGCGCTCCGCGGCGACGACGTCCTCGAGCCGATGTTCGTGAAGAACCTCGAGAGCGTCCAGGGCGACGAGCGCGACGTGATGCTGTTCACGATCGGCTACGGCCCGGACTCCGGCGGGCGGGTCACGATGAACTTCGGCCCGCTCAACCGCGACGGCGGCGAGCGGCGGCTCAACGTCGCGATCACCCGCGCCCGCGAGCGGCTCGTCGTGTTCAGCACCCTGCGCCACGACCAGATCGACCTGTCGCGCACCCGCGCCATCGGCGTCGCGCACCTCAAGCACTTCCTGCACTACGCCGAGCACGGCACGGCGTCGCTCGGGCGCGAGGTGGGTCTCGTCGGCGCGCTGACCTTCGACAGCCCGTTCGAGGAGGAGGTGTACCGGGCGCTCACCGAGCGCGGCCATGCCGTCCACACCCAGGTCGGCGCGGGCGGCTACCGGATCGACCTCGCCGTCTGCCATCCGGAGCGGCCCGGCGCCTACGTCCTCGCGGTCGAGTGCGACGGCGCCACCTACCACGCCCGCGTTCGACACCACAGAACACGACCATCGCCGAATACACCGCCTGCGGCCT
>CAYQSE010000199.1:0-11135 GCA_964419905.1 uncultured Enterobacteriaceae bacterium | reverse complement strand
GCCTTCATCCGGACTTCTTGGAGAAGTGATCAATCGACAGGCGTCCCGCCCGCCCTGCGGGAACGCGCGAACCGGCTACAGCGTGAACGTCAGCCCGCGCAGCAGCAGGCCAGGGGTGCGGACGCTCGCGGTGCTGCGCGCGCCGTAGGTCGACGCGCTCGGGCGGGTCTCGACCTCACGGGTCAGGTCGTCGAGGGCGGGCCCGAGCAGGTCGTAGATCCGGTCGTCGAAGCGCATGACCTGAAGCGGCGCCGCGATCTCGCCGTCCTGCACCCAGAAGCTCGCGAAGCGGGTCATGCCGGTGATCCGGCCGGCGTTGCGGTCGGAGTGGTTGAGGTACCACAGGTTCGAGACCCACACGCCGGTGCCGAGCCGCTCGAGCGCGCGCTCGGACGGCAGGTCGCCGCCGCGCAGCGCCAGCGCGCTCGGGTGCTCCGACAGGGACGCCCCGTTGTGATCGAGCCCGTACTCCAGCGCCGATCGCGGCGAGATCAAGCTGCCCGCGTGCCCGCCATCGACGATCAGCGCCACCTGATCCGGCTTCGCGAAGCCGTCCTCCTGAAAGGCTGGGCCCAGGCCGCCGGCGGTGTCCTCGACGAGCGTGACCCGTGGGTCGAGTCGCTCGCGACCGTCGATCAGGCGGCGGAGCGGGCTGCTGCCGGCGCGCTGGGCCCGCACCGAGAAGCCGCCCCACGCGATGAGCTCGAGCAGCGACTCGACGGCGGCCGGCGCGAGGTAGGCCGGGTAGCTGCCGGGCGGGATGGTGCGTGCGGGGCGTGTCAGCGCGGCGAGCTGCGCGCGCCCCTGGGCCATGCGCTCGGTGAGCGCGTCGAGCGAGAACGCTTCGCCCCCGTAGGAGAGCTTGATCGCCTTGTCCCCGCCGGCGACGAGCGACCAGTCGAGCAGCGCGGCGCCGCGCGAGAACCAGCTCCGCTGCCCGTGATGGCTCGCGAAGCCGCGGTGCATGTCGCCGGTCGCGAGCACGCCGACGAGGTCGAGCCCGGCCGCCGCATCGCACACCGCCTCGGTGATGCGCGCGGCGTCGGGGAGCGCGTTCGGGAAGATCCGCTCGGCGCCGACGGTCGCAGGGCTCAGCAGCAGGTGCGGGTCTTCGGGGAGGTTCGGGACCATCGCGCGCAGCGCTGCCCGCTCGTCGGCGATCAGCGCACGGTCGGCCTCGAGCTCGCCGGTGAGGCTGATCGTGGTCGCGGCGTGCCGGCGCCCATGGAGCCAGCGTAGCGTCGCGAAAGCCTGCCGCACGTCGCCCGGCTGGCGAACGCGGCCGTGGTTGAAGCGGACGAAGCTGCTGTCCTCGGCCTCGAGGGCGAACGTGAAGCCCTCGTCGGCCGCGCGTCCGCGGTGGAGCGCGTCGACGAGCGCGTGGAAATGACCGTGCCAGCTCACGCCGCACCCCCGAACACGTCGACGCCGCGGAACAGGCACGGCGGCGAGGCGTGGCCTACGCGCACTGCCTGATTCGGCTCGCCCTTGCCACAGTACGGCGTGCCGTACATCTGGACGGTTGAACGGTCGCCGACCCCATCCAGGCTGCGCCAGAAGGTCGCCGAGACACCCCGGTAGCTCGGGTTGCGGACGACGCGTCCGAGCTCCCCGTCGACGATCTCGCGCGCGAACTCACAGGAGAACTGGAACTTGTTGCGGCTGTCGTCGATCGACCAGCTCGCGTTCGTCTCCATGAAGACCCCGCGCTCGACGCGCCCGATGAGGGAGGCCAGGCTCTCGTGACCCGGCTCGAGGTTCAGGTTGGCCATCCGGTCGATCGGCGGACGATTCCACGCACACGCCCTGCTGTTCGCGACGCCCGGCAGCCCCGCGCGCTCCTGACTGATTCGCCCGCCGAGGGGCCGGAGCAGCAGGCCCCCCTCGATCAGCAGGACGCGCTCGGCGGTCGTGCCGTCGTCGTCCCAGCCGTAGCTCGCGAACTCACCCGGCACCGAGGGATCGAAGCTGATGTTCAGCAGCTCCGAGCCGTAGCGGTAGGTACCGAACATGTCGGGCGTGACGAAGCTCGTGCCCGCATAGTTGCGCTCGTCGCCCAGGATCCGGTCGAGCTCGAGCGGGTGGCCGATCGACTCGTGGATCTGCAGCATCATCTGGTTCGGATCGAGGACCAGATCGAGCGCACCGCTCGGGCACTCCGGGGCCGAGAGCAGCGCGATGGCCTGCGCCGCGAGCTCGGCACCGCGGGTGTCGAAGCCGAAGTGGTCGAGGATCTCCGCGCCGCCCTGCTGCGAGGCCCCGCGCTGCCCGCCGAGCGTGCGGCGCTGGGTGACGCCGTCCGCGTGGGCATACACGGTCAGCTCGGGCGCGACGTGGCTCGCGCGCTGCTCGACCTCGCCGCCGCTCGACGTCAGCAGCAGGCTGTGCGTGTCGATCGACAGCACCAGCGCCTCGCTCTCGACGATCCGCGGGTCGCTGCGCAGGCTCTCCTCGGCGCGGAAGATCCGCGCGATGCGATCGGCGATCGGCAGCGTCGACCACGCCGATCCCACCGGCGCGATCCAGCTCCCCCGCGGCGCCGGGTGCGGGAGCTCGCGCGTGTCGAACACCGCGCTCGCGGCGGTCAGCGTGGCCCATCGACGCGCCGCGTCGATCGCGCGGCGCAACCCGGACAGCGACAGGTCCGCGGTGGCGGCATACCCCAGGCCGCCGCCCTCATAGACGGTGATCATCGCTCCCTGGTCGCGGTTGCGCTCGGGCGGCTGCACGACCCCGTTGCGCACGCCGATCTCCTCGGTGTGTTCGCGGACGACGCGCAGCGACACGAAGTCGGGGCCAGACGGCAGGGCCGCGGCGAAGCGGCGTCGGAGATCGGTGTCCACGAGGCCTCCAGGCCGAGCGCCATAACGCGCGACCATCGTGGGGCGACCTGGCGTGGAGGCCAAAGGTCGGGATGAACGAAGCGGTGGGCGCGGATGGAGGGCGCCGCCAAGCGGCGGTTGCCATCACCCGGCGTACCGGCTCAGGAACTCGGAGCGTCCCTGGACGCCCAGCGCTTCGTAGAGCTGACACACCTGGTTGCGCACCGTGCGCGCGGAGGTGCCGCGGGCGCGCGCGATCTCCGCGAGCGCCGCCCCCATCCGCAGCCGGTCGAAGATCTCTCGGAGCGCCGGGCTCAACTCGGCAGGCATCTGGCCGGGCTCGGTGTCGCTCGCCGTGGGGGACGTCCGCGCCCAGGCGATCAGCTCGGCCCGGGACCTCAGGCCCAGCTTGAGCAGGACGCGCGACTGGGTGGTCCCCACGGTGGAGACGGTCACGCCGAGGTCGTACGCGATCAGCTTGTTCGACTTCCCCTGGGCCACCATCGCGACCACCTGTGCCTCGCGGTCGGTCAGCGCTCGCCCGCGGGGGATCGCCCTGGCTTCGTTGGGCTGGGCGACCATGAAGCGTCGCCCGTCGCTGTCGACCTGCGCGAACACCGACCAGCGCGCGTGGTGCAACGCGCGCCACGCCGCCAGGGTGTGGGCCGGAGCCGGTGAGGCCCCGTGGTGCAGGGCCTCCACCGCGCGCATCTCTGCGCGAAGCGGCTCGCGCACGGCTGCGTCCTTGGCGGGTCCGGCCGCGTGGGCGACGCGCCCGTCACCCTCCAGGATCAGCTCTCCGTCGATTCGCGCGCGGCGCCCGCGCTGAAGCCTCAGCGCCGCGGCCAGGTGGGCACACAGCCGTTCCCACTGGAGCAGCTCGTGCATGGGCGGTCGCTCCCGCACCGGCTCGCTCAGGTTCGCCACGAGCGCGCAGCCCGTCGCGGTCGCGTCGAGCGCGACCAGGTTGAACGAGTCCGGGTACAGCCGTGGTGCGTCTCCGTTGGCCACGGCACCGTCGGGTACGTAGTCCCGGTGTGTCTCGCCGTACCCGTGCGCGGCGAGGTGGCCCAGGTAGTCCGCGTAGGTCGGAGCGCCGACCCGGCTCGCACGCCACACCTCCGTCGCGTAGGTGCACGCGCCGACCTGGTGGAGGTAGGCGATGTCTTCGGGCCTGGCTGCCTCCATGAACGGCTCCCACCAGTCGGCGCGCCAGCGCTGCTGCCACTGTGGCTCGGCGCCGACGACGATCGGGTGGGAGAGTCGGGTCTGCGCGGGGTCGCGCGCGTCGACCAGCCAGGCGTGCAGGCCGCACCCCCGCGAGAGCAGCGGGAGCGCGGCCTCGGCCACGGCCTCGAGCCAGCGCGCGTCGTCCTCGGCTCCCGTGTAGGCGGCCGCCAACACGTCCATCAGCGCACTTGCGTCCACCCGTCACTCCCCTTCGGCGAGTGACGGGAGATCTACACCCGTGACGACCGGTCGGTCGTACACATGTGGTTCACAACGCGCCGCACGTCGACGCGGCCGCGCTCGCGACCACGTCGTCGGCTTCGTCGTCCGTGAGCAGGCTCCAGCCGACGAACGCGTCGCTCGCCTTCGCCACGCAGCTCTGGTATGCGCCCTTGTTCTTCCACGCGTCATCGCACGGACAGATCTGGGCGATCGAGCAGCCGGCGGCGTCCACGACCGCGCCGCTGGCGGTGTTCGCGCAGGCGTCGACGTCGTCGGGGACGCCATCCGAGTCCCCGTCGATCTCGCAGTCGTCGGGGTATCCGTTCCCGTCGAGATCGTCGGTGTCCGCCGCGTGGCAGAAGCCGTCCCCATCGGTCTCGATGAGGGCCTCGTGGGACAAGATGTAGCACCACAGACCATCGGGCGTCAGGAAGCCGCCCGAGATGAAGGTGGAGGTGGCATCGTCGGGGCGGTAGTCGTAGCCGCCCGAGGCGTCGAGCCCACTCACCAGCGAGCCTCCACCCCGCTGCTGGACGCCGAAGCCAAACGAGAGGTCGTCGGCCCCGGTGGCGAGGTTGACGAAGTCCTCCCAGTACGTCCCGTCGGCGAGCAGCATGCCGTCATTGAAAAACGCCTGTCCCGATCCGGAATAGGTGACCCCACCCAGCGTGGCGGTGACGAGTCCAGGGCCCTGCATGTCCAGCACCCAGCCCACTTGGTAGAACTCGCCGTTCGGGCCGTAGCGGAAGTCGTCCACGTACTCGAGCGTTTCGGGCGTCGCGAGGGGGTTCCAGGTCAGGGACCACGGGACGTCGTGGGTCTCGGAGATCGTGATGCCGCTGGGGAACTCGTCCTGGTCCTGACACAAGACGGTGGTGGTGCCCGAGAACGTGACAGCGTGCGCTTGGGAGGCGAACAGCAAAGATAGAACGATCGACCGGTTGTACATGGAGAGCTCCTGGACTGGGGAGGCGCGTGATGAGCACCCCACCATGCCCGCCCACCGATCGCCGGACCATGGTTCGTTTGTTGTCGTCAGCGCGAAACGGCGCGATCAAACGGAAAAGAAAGGTCTGTCGCATCGCCCCGTGCGCAATCGTCGGCACCGTTTTCAGTCATGCACGGAGGTGTGCTGGAGCGTCGGGATCGGTGTGGGCGTCGGCTAGTGCGTCGGGCGGGCGTCGGCGGGGCGGAGGAACAGCCCGCACAGGCTGGGCAGCACGATCAGCGTGAGGATCGTGCTGGTGACCAGGCCGCCGATGACCACGGTGGCGAGCGGGCGCTGCACCTCGGCGCCGACGCCGTGCGCGAGCGCCATCGGGACGAAGCCGAGGCCGGCGACGGTCGCGGTGGTGAGCACCGGGCGGAACCGCTCCAGCGCGCCCTCGCGCGCAGCTACGGCCGGCGCATGGTCCACGAGCAGCTGGAGCACGCGGCTGACGAGCACGATGCCGTTCATCACCGAGATCCCGAACAGCGCGACGAAGCCGACGATCGCAGACATCGAGATCGGCAGGCCGACCAGCGCGAGCGCGAACAGGCCGCCGCTGACGGCGAGGGGCACGTTGAGGAAGATGATCCATGCCGGCCGCATCCCGCCGAACGCGGCACGCAGCAGCGCGAGGATCGCGATGAGCACGAGCGGCACCACGAGCGCGGTCTGCGACAGCGCGGACTGGAGCTGTTCGTACTTGCCGCTCCACCCGATCCACGCGCCCTCGGGCAGCGGCACGTCGGCGACCGCCGCGCGCGCGTCGGCGATGAACGCGCCCAGATCGCGCCCGCGGACGTTCGCCTGCACGATCACGCGCCGTGCCCCGGCCTGACGGCGAACGGCGGCCGCCATGTCGCGGGCGCCGACGTCGGCGATCTCGGCGAGCGGCACGAACGTCCCGCTCGCGGTCGCCACCGGGAGGTCGGCGAGCGGAACGTGCGGAGGCAACGCGAGCCGCACCACCACGTCGTCGCGGAACTCGCCCTCGATCACCGCGCCCGCGATGCGCCCGAGCTGAACGGCCTCGACGAGCGCGAGCGCGTCGGCTGCGTCCACGCCGAGGCGCGCCGCGCGGGCCGGGTCGATCGTGGCCTCCTGCACGGTGAGGCCCTCGACGCTCGGCGCGCGCACGTCGGACGCGCCCTCGATCGTGCTCAGGGCCGCGGCCACGTCGCGCCCGGCGCGCAGCAGCGGCGCGAGGTCGCGTCCGTAGATCTCGACCCCCACATCCGACGGGATGCCCTCGAGCATCTCGTTGAACCGCATCTCGATCGGCTGCGTGAACGTCAGCGCCGCCGCGGGATCCGCGGCGCGCACCGCGGCCTCCATCGCCTCGATCAGCCCCTCGAGGTCGCCAGCGGTCTGCCAGGTGCCCTTCGGGGCGAGGCGGATCAGCATGTCGGACTCGCCGAGCCCCATCGGATCGGTCGCGACGGCTGGCGAGCCGGTGCGACTGGCGACGCGCTCCACCTCCGGGAACCCGAGCAGCACGCGCTCGATCCGCGTGTTGCCGCGCAGCGCCTCGTCGGGGCTGACGCCCGGCAGGCGCTCGGTCTGCAGCACCAGATCGCCCTCCTCCAGCCGCGGGACGAACGCGACGCCGAGGCGGCTGCCGACCCACAGGCTCGAGGTGACGACGAGCAGCGCGGCCACGCCCGCCACCGCCGGCCGCGCGGTCGACGCCGCGAGCAACCACGCGTAGGGCGGGGTCAGCCACCGGATCAGCGGGGGGGCGTGTGCGCCGGCGGGCCGGATCACCCACATCGCGACCGCGGGCACGTAGGTGAGCGAGAGCACGAGCGCGGTGGCGAGCGCGAGCAGGACCGTGACCGCCATCGGGCGGAACAGCTTGCCCTCGGTTCCGCCCAGGGCGAGGATCGGCACGTAGACGAGCAGCAGGATGCCCATCGCGAACAGCACCGGGCGCGCGAGGTTCCGCGCGCGCGACGCGAACGCGCGCTCGCGGTCCACCCCCTCGGCGAGCCGCAGCGCGACGAGCCCCTCGACCACCACGACCGAGCCGTCGACGACCAGCCCGAAGTCGATGGCGCCGAGGCTCATCAGGTTGCCGCTGAACCCGAGCACGCGCAGCCCGGCGAGCGCGCCGATCATCGACAGCGGGATCACGCTGGCCACCAGCAGCCCCGCGCGCAGATCGCCGAGCAGCAGCAGCAGGACGAGGATCACGAGCAGCCCGCCCTCGACCAGCGAGGTGGTCACGGTGCGCAGCGTGTTCCCGACCAGCTTCTCGCGATCGTAGATGGCCTCGGCGCGCACGCCCTCGGGCAGCGTGTCGGCGATCTCCACGAGGCGCGCGGCCACGTCGCGCGAGACGACGCGCGCGTCGGCGCCGACGAGCAACTGCACCATGACGAACAGGGCCTCGCCCTGGCCATCCGCGGTGCCGAGGCCGACGGTGAGCGCGCCGCCACGACCCACCTCGGCGACGTCGCCGACGCGCACGAGCACGGGCGCCTCGATCAGCGCGATCTCGGCGATCTCCTCGGGCGTGCGCGGGTTCGCGACGCCGCGCACCGCGTCCTGCTCCGGGCCGTGCACGAGGTAGCCGCCGCTGGTGACGCCGATCGCCTCGCCGAGCGCGCGCTCCAGGTGGCCCAGCGTGAGCCCGTGCGCCGCGAGCGCGAACGGATCGACGCGCACCTCGAGCTGAGGCGCGCCCGCACCCCACGCGTTCACCTCGACGACCCCGTCCACGGTGCGCAGCCGCGGCGCCAGATCGCGCTCGAAGATCCGGTAGAGCTCGGGCCGGCTGTGCCGATCCGAGGTCAGGGTGAGCTGGTAGACCTCGCCGAGCCCGGTGGTCGGCGGCGCGAGCTCGGGCGTGCCCGCGCTCTCGGGGATCGCGTCGCGCGCTGCGGCCACGCGCTCGGCGACCACCTGGCGGGCCCGCCACAGGTCCACGTCGTCGCGGAACACGGCGGTGATCGCGCTGACGCCGGGGCGGCTGACGCTGCGCAGCGTGACCAGCCCGGGCGCGCCGGCGAGGGCGCGCTCCATCGGCACCGTCACCAGCGTCTCGACCTCCTCGGTGCCCATGCCCGCGGTGGTCGTGAGCACCTGCACCTGCACGTTGGTGAGGTCTGGGAACGCGTCGAAGCGCAGCCCCGCGGCGGCGTACAGCCCGAGCGCCACGGCGAGACACGTCGCGAGGAGCACCCAGCCACGCAGGCGGATGCTCGCGGTCACGAGCGCGTCGATCACTCCTCCTCCAGCAGGGCGAGGCTCTTGAGCAGGAACACGCCGCGCCACGCGATGGCGCTCGACGCGTCGAGCGCGCCCTGAACCAGCACGTGGCCGGGCGTCGCGTCGCGGCCGGGTGAGGTGACCGGCACCGCGCGCGCGTGCTCCCCGTCGCGGACGAACACGACCGGGCGCCCCTCCAGCTGGGTGAGGGCGGCCTCGGGCACGGCCCAGGTGTCGGCGATGGGCACGATCAGGTCGAGTCGACCCGACGTGCCGGGCAGGAGGGTGACGCCCTCGGGCAGCGCGAAGCGGTGGGCGACCGTGCGGCTCGGCGCGTGCGCCAGCGGCTCGCGCGCGCGCAGCGTCAGCCCGTCGAGGGTCTGGCCGTCCGCGCCGTGCCAGCGTCCCTGGAGCCCGTCCAGGTGGGGCAGGTGGCGCTCGGGCACGCGGGCGAGCAGGGTGGTGCGGGTCGGGTCGACCAGGGTCACGCACGGATCCTCGGGCCCGACCTCGATCCCCTGCGCGCACGACACCGCGCTGATCAGGCCGTCCGCGGGGCTCGTCCACACCGTCGCGCCGGCGCGGGTCTGCAGCAGCGCGCGGGCCGACGCGAGCGCTGCCGCGTTGCCGGCCAGCGCGGCGTCGGCCTCGGCGAGATCAGCGATCGTCGCCATGCCGGCGCCGAGCTGCGCCTCGCGCGCGTCGCGCGCCCGCCGCTGTCCAGCGACCGTGGCGGTGAGCCCGCTGAGCGACGGGCTCTCGACCACCGCGAGCGCGTCGCCGCGCGCGACCGCGTCGCCGGGTGCGACCAGCCACTGCACGATGCGCGCCGGCACGCGCGGGCCGAGCGCGGTCAGCCCGTCGGGCGACGCCTCGACCTCGGCGGGCAGCGTCACCAGGATCTGGTGGGTCGCGGGCCGCGGCGCGGTCCACGCGACCCGCGCGAGCGGGTCGACCTCGACGGGCGCGGCGTCCGGCGCGCCGCCGCAGCCGAGCAGGACCCACAGCAGGGCGATCATCGGGACTCCAGCTGGGTGAGGTGGGCGAGCAGCGCCTCGCCGCGGGCGCGGCGGACCATCAGATCGGCGGTGGTGCGCGCGCGATCGTGGAACGCCTCGTGCAGGTCGCGGCTGGCGCGGATCACCGCGTCGACCGTCGCGGCGCCGCGTCCGAGGCCGTCGGTCAGCCGCGCGAGGCGCGCCTCGAGCGGCGCCTCGATGGTCGCGATCATCTGTGCGTGGCGCACCAGCGCGGTGTCGAGCGCGGTCGCCTCGGCGGCGACCTCGGCGCGCAGGCGGATCAGCTCGAAGTCACGCTGCGCGCGCAGCCCGCTCGCGCGCCCCTCCGCCTCGCGGGCCTCGGGGAGCGCCGGGTTGGTCAGCGGAACGCTCACGCCGATCAGCGGGCTGACGCTGCCCGCGCCGGACGGGAGGGGCCGCCACAGGCCCCCGACCATCACCTCCCACGGGTGTGCGGTGTGGGCGGCCCGGGCGTCCGCGTCACGGAGCGCGGCCTCCGCCTCCAGGCGGCGCAGCGCCGGCATGGCCTCGACGTGCGCGAGCACCGCATGCCACGGGTTGCTCGCGTCGATCGACGCGGCCTCGAGCGGGGGGAGGCTCGCGACGTCGACGCGCACCGACTCGCCCAGCAGCCCCGCGAGGCGGACCGCACCCGCATCGGCGACCAGCTCGTGCAGCGTGGCCTCGGCGCGGAGACGGCCCAGCTCGACGCCGAGGTCCTCGATCAGCGCGCGCGGTACGACGCCGCTCGCCGCGGCGGGCTCGAGCCGGTCGAGTCGCACCGCCAGCTCGTCGGCGTGCTCCTGCAGGTGCGCCGCGAACGCCTCGGCGGTCCAGGTGTCCAGCCACGCGACGCGGACCGCGTCGTCGAACGCGAGGCGGTCCGCGTCCTGCTCGGCGCCCAGCAGCGTCGTCTGCGCGCGCCACCACGCGACGCGGCTCCCGCGCCGGTCGCCGACCGTGAAGCTGAGCGACGCCATCGTGTTGTCGTCGAACGTGGAGATCCCGGGCACGAGGCTCGGCGCGGTCTGTGCCTCCAGCCGAAGCTGCGTGGCCGGCTCGGCGCGGCGCGCGGACTGCGCGCCGTCGCGCCACCCGTCGTAGGCCGACCCGGGGCCCCGTGCGAACGCCTCGGCGGAGGCCGCCGGCAGGTCGTCCCACGCCAGCGTGCGCTCCGACCCGGCCAGCGCGAGCGCGCACACCAACAGCCCGTGCACCATGACGCCTCCTCGGCGGCGTCCCTATAAGTGATGGGTGCGACGCATCCCAGCGGGCGGCCCCACCCGGTCGAGTCGCCACTGCATCGCCTCGCGCAGCTTGTGGATCCGTCGCGGGTCGAAGGGGAGGGCGTCGAGGGTGTCCAGTCGAGTCGTCGACAGGTTCTTGGCGTGCAGATCGCCGTTGCAGGTCAGGTACGCGAACGCGACCTGGCGCATCAGGTCGCGCGCGGCGACGACGGGCGCGCCACAAGCGCCTGAGAGGGCGGCGATCACGGTCTCGGTGGCGGGGCGATACTTGTCGGCCGGGTAGAGCCCGAGCACCTGGCACGCGTCTTCCTGGGCACGGGCCTGCCAGCCGCCTGTCGATTGGTCACTTCTCCAAGAAGTCCGGATGAAGGCGGGTTCGCGAGGATCTGGGAACGTG
>CAYQSE010000198.1:0-11142 GCA_964419905.1 uncultured Enterobacteriaceae bacterium | reverse complement strand
GGACGCGCCGCGCGTCCCCGCGTCGCGCGGAGCCCGAGCGCGACGAGCACGGCCACCCCGAGCGTCGCACCGAAGAGGAGCGCCCAGCCGGCCCACGGCGCCGACCGCGGCGCGCGTCCGAGCACGACCCGCTCGGTCCACCGGCCCGCGCCCCGCAGCGCCGCCACCTGGGCGCCGCGATCGTAGGCCAGCACGCGATCGCGCCACACCCCATCCAACATGTCGACCGCGCGGCGCCACACGATCGGAGGCGCAGGAGCCGCGACCGCCGGCGTCGCGTCCAGCGTGTGCCACGCCCCGTCGACGTGGACCTCGGCCCACGCGTGCGCGTGCGCGCGGCGGAACCGCCAGGTGCCACTCGCCGCGTCCCACTCCCCCCCCGCGAACCCCTCGACCAGCCGCGCCGGAACCCCGCGGGTCCGCGCGAGGATCACCGCCGCCGAGGCGAAGTGCTCGCAGTGTCCGGTGCGGCGCGCGAGCAGGAACGCCGCGAGCGGATCGGCCACGTCGGACTCGCGCGTCGCGCGGGAGTACGTCGCGTTCGTCGAGAGCCACACGCGGATGGCCTCGACCACCTCGGCGTCGGTGGCATCCGGTGCCACGAGCCCTTGCGCGAGCGCGCGGACTCCGGGATCGAGCTCGGGGAGCCCGGTCAGTCGCGCCCGCGCGTCCGCGTCGAGCACCGCCGCGACGGGGAGCAGGGTGGCCTCCACGCGATACCGGAGCAAGCCCGGCCCGCGCGCCACCCACAGGGCGCCGTCGGCGTCTCGCAGCGGCGCAGCGCCCGTGACCTGCACCGCCACGGGTTCGCCGGGTGAGAACAGCACGCTCTCGACCGCCGACTCCTCGATCACCTCGACCGCGATCGCGCCGCGCCCTGCGCCGACGAACGGCGCCGGCGCGGTGGTGTGCAACCAGGTTCGGCCATCGAACGCGTCGAGCACCGCGCCGCGCAGCAGCAGGCGGCCGCCCGGATCACCGTGCACGCGCACACGCAGCACCGGCGTCGGATCGTCGAGCAGCGCGTCGAGCCCACCGAGCGTCATCTCGGGCGCGAAGCCGGTCACGGCAGCCCCGAGCGGCCCAGGGGGCGGCGCCGCCACGACCCGCGGCAGCCCCGCGAACCACAGCGCTGACAACAAGATCGTCGCGAGCATCGGCCCGACGAGACGGCGCCACGCGAGCTTCGCGGTCGACGCGCGCAGCATCGCCGCCGGCGCGGCGCCCCCCCACAGCGCCCAGCACGCCAGGAACGCCGGATCGTCGGAGCGGGACCCCGCGAGCACGAGGGCCAGCGCCGAGAGCAGCAGCACGCCACGCGCGGCCCCGTCCGCCCGGAGTCCACGGTGCGCGATCAGCCAGGCGAGCACCGCGCCGAGCGCGGGCACCCCGCCCGGGCGCGCCGCGCCCACCACGAGGAGCGCCAGCGCCACGCGGAGCACGTCACCGAGCCAAGGTGGACCACGACGCACGCGCGGCGCGCCGAGCAGGACCGCAGCCGCGGCCGCGACGAGCGGCCCCCACACGCCGATCAGCGCGAGCGCCCCCAGACCCGCGAGCCCGGCGGCCCTCACCGACGCTCCGGGGCGCGCGCGAGCGCGTCGAGGAGCACGCGACGCCACCGTGCGCCGGCTCGGATCGGAAGCGTCCGACCGTCGAGGTGCAGCCCGACTCCGAGGCCCGCGCGCGTCGCACGCACCACCTCGCCGCACGCCGCGCCGAGCGCCGCCTCACGGGCAGGCCCGACCCGCTCGGGCACGCGGACCCACACGCTCGCGCCCGCCGCCTCGCGGCGCATCGCAACCGTCGCCTCACCGGTGCGCGCCGTCGTAGGCCAATGGATGGCCCGTGCGCGATCCCCTGCGCGATACAGGCGCAGCCCTGCGAAGTCACCCCACGGACCCTCGTGCCGCCCCCCGTCCTGCTCGCTGCCGTCGACCGTCCCCGCGAGCGCGCCCCGCCCAGGCCGCGGCGTGGGCCACACCACCACCTCGGCGGGCAGCGGGAGCCGCGCCGTCCGCTCGACCCAGCCAAACGGCCAGCGACTCGCCAGGACGACGGCGTGTAGCGACGCGACTCCGCGACGGGGAAAGCGCCAGGACAGGGCGACCTCCGCGTCCCGACCCGCCGGCAGCGACGCCACGCTCGCCGCGTCCTCGTGCCCCTCCTCCCGCGCCGTGATCGCCCAGGCGGCGCCACGCTTCCCCGTGTTCACGACCCGCAGCGCGCCGCGCGCAGCGCCACCCGCGTACACCTCGGAGGGCAGGCGCCTCCCCACGGTGAGCCCGTGGAGGTTCCAACCGCCGAGCCAGATCTCGACCGTCCACAGCGCGACGAGCCCTGCCCCGACGAGCACGACCGGGTTGCGCCCGCCTGCCGCGCCCACCGCGAGCACGCCCGCGGTGACCAGCGCCATCACGAGCCCGTCGCGGGTCAGCCGCACGTCGGCCTCAGCGGGGCGGGCTCAGGCCGTCGAGCAGCCGGCGCACGATCGGCGCCGCGCCGTCGCCACCCGGCCCGCCGCCGTCCCGGCACAGCACGCGATGTGCGAGCACCGGCACCGCGAGGTCGCGGACGTCCTCGGGCACGACGAAGCCGCGCCCCCGCACCAGCGCGTAGGCCCGTGCCGCGCGAAACAGCGCCTGCGCGCCCCGCGTCGAGGCCCCGCGAGCCAGCGCCGGGGCCTCGCGGGTCGCGGTGACGAGGTCGAGCAGGTAGTCCTCGACCGCCTCGGGGACGCGCACGCGCTCCGCCGCGGCCATCAGGTCCGTGACCTCCTCCGGACTGACCACCGGGGCCGGCGCCACGCGGCGCAGCCCGTCGCGCCGCAGCACCCGGCGCTCGGTCTCGCGGTCGGGGTAGCCCAGCGTCAGCCGAAGCAGGAAGCGGTCCAGCTGCGAGTCGGGCAGCGGAAAGGTGCCGTGGTCGTCGTAGGGGTTCAGCGTCGCCACGACGAGGAAGGGCTGCGGCAGCGCCCGGGTCTCCCCGTCCACGGTGACCGCGCCCTCCTCCATCGCCTCGAACAGCGCGGACTGCGTCTTGGGCGAGGTGCGGTTCAGCTCGTCCGCGAGCAGGACGTTCGCGAACAGCGGGCCCGGACGGAACGAGAAGCTCGCGGTGCGCTGGTCGAACACGCTGACCCCGGTGATGTCGCCGGGCAGCAGATCCGCGGTGAACTGCACGCGGGCGAACGTGCCGCCGACCACCGCCGCGAGCGTGGCCGCGAGCGTCGTCTTGCCCACGCCGGGCACGTCCTGCAGCAGCAAGTGGCCGCCCGCGAGCACCGCAGTGAGCGCGAGGTCGACCACCTCGTCCTTCCCGAGCACCACCTCGGTGACTGCCTGTCGGAGCCGCCCGATGGTGTCGACCACCTGCGGCGCGGGCGCGATCACCGCGGCCCCTGGTAGGCGCCCGAGACGAGGAGCCGCACGCGGCAGCCCGCGCGGTACTCCGGGTGCTCCGACGCGACGACCTCGATCTCTTCGGAGCCCTCCCAGTCGGTGCCGGGCTGCAGTCCGCACGCGAAGTCACCGCCCGTGCGCCACGTCGCCTCGCCGGTCAGCCGCCAGCGAATGGTCGCGCCGTCGCGGCGATCCTCCCACACCACCGACGCGTACTCGAGCTGGCAGCCGGCGACGGTGCCGACGCCGAACACGACCGGGGTGTCCCCCTCGAGCACCGCGATGCGCGCGGCGTTGCCGTCGAACTGCACGACGTAGTCCAGGCGCTCCTCGTAGGACTCGGCGCGCCCGTCGGCGCAGCCGTCCTCCTGACCCTCGAGCGTGACGCTCCACACGAAGGCAGGGTCCTCGGGCGCAGGACAGCCGCCCGCGACCAGGAGCATCGACAGCGGAAGGAGAGCGAAGACACGGCGCAAGGGCACCTCCCCGGCACCGTTGCGGCGCGGGCCCCGCACACTTATATACCGGGCTTCCGCCCCACACCGCCGGCGCCGGGGCGATCCCGACGAAATCCAGACAACGGAGCAAGACGTTGGCTACCGACTCCCTGTTCGTCGCGCGCGACGAGGACCTCTCCGCACTCCAGTCCCATTGGGAGACCGCGCTTGGCGGCACCCCGCGCTTCGTGCGCCTCCAGGCGCCGTTCGGCGGGGGGCGACGCGCCCTCGTGGGCGAGCTCATGCGCGGCATCCAGGCGGGCAATGACGACGCGATCCTGTGGCGCGTCACCTGCCTCGATCAGGAGAACGGCCTGCAGTGGCTCGTGCGCATGTACGGCTCGCTGATGGCGAGCCTGACCGGCGACGTGCTGCGCAAGGGTCGGGTCGAGATGGTGCTCAACGCCGCGCTGCCCTCCCAGCCCAAGCGGGTCCAGGGCTGGTACCAGGCGTTCGTCACCTCCCTGAAGGAGGCCAAGACCGACACCGAGAAGGGCGCCGTCCAGCTCAAGCTCCCGCAAGACAACCCGTTGATTGGGCTCGTCGAGGTCACCGCCGCGATCGCGCGCAAGATCCCGATCGTGCTGGAGCTCCAGAACCCGCAGGTCGTCTACTCCCTCGCGCTCGCGCAGTTCGTCGAGGCGCTGGTCGGCGAGCTCGGCGACAAGGGACGTCTGCTGTTGATCCTCCACGACGAGCCCGAGTCCGAGGCCACCAAGTCCCTGTGGCCGATGCCGCTGATCGACCTGTTCGAGCGCCGCACCGACAAGCTCACGGTGCAGACGATCGCGCCGTGGGGCGAGGCCGAGGTGACGCGCTACCTCGAGAGCAAGGGCGTGACGTCCGACGCCGGGCGCCTGGCCGCAATCAGCAAGGGCCGCCCGGGCTTCATGGCCGAGCTGGTCGAGATCCTCGAGGCGAAGTCGCTGCTCGGCGGCGACCTCTCCGACATCAGCTTCGCGAGCCTCGTGCCCCTCGAGGTCGACGCGGACGATCTCGAGGCCCCGTCGGGCCCGCCGAAGGAGGGCGAGCGCAAGCACGCCAGCGCCGACGACCTCGGCCAGGTCGCCTACCTCGCAGCGCTGCTCGGCCAGGCGTTCCCGTCCGGCCTCGTCGCCGACATGGGCGGCTACGACCGCGACAGCGTCGACGACCTGATCGACGCGGCCGACGGCCTGTTCTCCGAGGTGCAGTTCGCCGAGGACCTCGGCACCTGGATCTACAAGTTCGAGCGCGGCTCGTGGCGCGAGGGCGTGCTCGAGCGCAACGACACCGAAGCCGGCCACGAGCTGGCCCGCCGGGTCGGCATGTTCATGGAGCAGTTCCTCGTGCCCCGCGGCTACGGCTTCATCGTGAAGACCGCCCGCGTCTACGCCGAGAACGGCGCCGAGGGTCGCGCCAAGGTGATGCGCTCGCTGGCCCTGTCGAATGACGCCCCCGACATCTGGGGCCTGGCCTACGACCTCGTCACCTACTTCGACGAGGCCGCCTGGCCCGAGGCGATGCTGCGCACCGTCTATATGAACCTGCTCGACCGCCTCGCGGCCTCGGGCAACGTGCAGACCGCCGAGCAGGTGTTCACCAAGGTGCAGGCGTTCGCCGACAAGCTCGACGACAAGGAGCTCCAGGCGTGGCTGCGCTACACCGGCTCACGCCTCGACGCGCGCCGGCAGGACTACTACCGGGCGCGTGATCGGGCCCGCGAGGCGATCGAGATGTACACCGCGCTCGGCAACCCGACGCGCGTGGCCGACATCCACAACCACCTCGCTGGCATCGAGCTCCAGGACGGGAAGCCCGAGGAGGCGCTCGCCGAGGTCGAGAAGGCGCTCGAGGCCGGCGCACAGGACGGTCCTGACGGCAAGAAGGTGCTCCCGCCGGCGATCTTCGCGCACGCCGAACACATCCGCGGCCTCGTGGCGCGGCGCAAGGGCGACCTCGCGGGCGCGGCCGAGTCGTTCGCCCGGGCCAATGAGGTCGCCGGACAGGCGGGCCTCGGTCCGCTCGCGCTCGATGCGGGACTCGCGTACGGCGAGGCGCTCCTCGCGCAGCGCGAGCTGACCAAGGCCCGGGACGTGCTGCGCCGCGTGCTCCAGATCGCGCAGGCGCTGCGCAACCCGATGCGTGAGCGGAGCGCCACCGAGCTGCTCGCCCAGGCCGAGGGCGCGCTGCGCAACTACGACGACGCGCTGCAGCTCGCCGCCCGCACCCTCCAGCTCAGCCAGCAGCTCAAGCTCGAGAACGTGATGGCGATCGACCTGTACAACCTCGGGTTCTTCCACTTCGTGAAGGAGAAGTACCCCGAGGCGCTGCAGCTCTTCCAGCAGGCGCAGCAGGGCATGAGCGTCCTCGGCAACCACCCGGTGGTCAAGGAGCTCTGGTACTTCCTCGGGCTCGCCCACTTCCGCCTGGGTCAGCTCGAGCAGGCCAAGCAGGCGCTGAACAACGGCCTCCGTCCGGCCCAGGCGGCGAATGACTGGGCGAAGATGATCTCTGCGCTCGACCACCTCGCCGGCATCGAACAGCAGCAGGGCAACCCCGGCGCCGCGAAGCGACTGTGGACCGACGCGCTCGACTACGCGCAGAAGGCCGACCTCAAGGACGCCCGCAAGGCGATCCGCAAGAAGCTCGAGGCGCTCGCGTAGCGCGGCGCGGTGCCGGCGCGCGGGCACGCGCGCCGGCTACCACAGCGACGCGCTCAGAGCGCGAGGCGGAGGAGGGCTTCGTCGAGCGGCGGCACCCAGCTCTGGCTGCTCGGCCCCTTGACCAGCTTCAGCTCGTCGTCGAACAGGTAGATCGTCGGGAAGAAGCGCACCGGCAGGTAGCCGTCGATGCCCAGCTCGGACGTATCCGCGAGCACCGGGACACCTGGCGTCGGGAAGCGCTCCTCCCACCACTGGAGGTCCTCGAGGATCGGGTAGGCCCCGTCGTTGTCCTCGCTGATCACCGTCACCCACAGCATGTCGCCGCTCGCCACCGCGTCGCGGATGGGCTGGTAGTTCGTCATGCCGGCCATGCTGCCCCCACCGAGCCAGCGCGCGAGCTGACGGCACGGCCCGCACCACAGCGCGGAGAGGTCGATCATCACCGGCTTGCCCTGCTGCGCGAAGTCGTAGATGTCGACCTGCTCACCGTGCTGATCGATCGTCACGAACCGCCCGATGCGGACATCGAGATCCGCGCGCCCGCCGAGACCGGGGTCCACGATCTCGTCCTTGTAGGGGTTGTACGGGTAGCCGCCGGTGTAGATCCGGTCCGCGGCATCGAGCGGATCCGAGCCGAAGTGCCACTCCTGGAAGTCGGTGTAGCCGTCCTCGTCGGTGTCGGGAACCGACGGATCGGTGCCCAGGCGGCGCTCCTCGCGGTTGGAGAGCCCGTCCCCGTCGTCGTCGCCATCGGAGCAGGCCGTGTTGAGAGCGAGCAGGGAGAGCGCGATGCACAGCACGCGGACGTTCATGGTCGGGAGCCTCCAGCGCCCCCCAGATGCCCTATCCGAGCACGATCCGCCACCCATGAACGGACTTGTGATGATCTGCGCCCGCCCGATGCCCCAGGCGCGCGGATCGCCGTGCGATCAGCCGAGGAACAGCCAGGCTCCGAGCACACCCACCAGCAGCGCCGCCAGCAGCACGACCACCGTGAGCACCGCGCCGGCGACGCCCTCGAGCGCCGCCCGCCCGCCGATGCGAGGGATCGTGCGGGTTCGTTCTCCCGCCGCGCGGATCCGTGGCTCGGTGCGCTCCTCCGACAACGCGCGGTGGGGCCGCCGCACCTCGGGCTGATCGCCCTCGCCGCCTTCGTCGAGCAGGGCCAGCACGGCCGCGCAGTCCGGCAGACGGCGCGCCGGATCGCGAACCAGGCACGCGCGGATCACCCGATGGAATCGCGCCGGGACCGACGGAGCGACCTGCTCGGACGGAACGTAGTGCCCCAGCGACACGGCGTTGAGCACATCCAGGGTGTCGTCCCCCTTGAACGCGCGCTCGCCGCACACCAGCTCGTAGAGCAGGCAGCCGAGCGAATAGATGTCGGCGCGCTGGTCGACGTGGTGCGCGTCGTGGATCTGCTCTGGCGCCATGTAGGCGGGCGAGCCGAGCGAGTGCCCGGTGCGCGTCAGCTTCTCCTGCCCTTCGTCCTCGAGGGCCTTCGCGATCCCGAAGTCGGCGATCTTCGGCACCAGACCGTCCGGGCTGCGCGACAACAAGATGTTGCTCGGCTTCAGATCGCGGTGCACCATCCCGTTCGCGTGCGCGTGCGACACGCCGGCCACCACACCACGGAACAGCGACTCGGCTTCCTCCAGCGTCGGGTGTCGCTCACGCAGCCACCACGACAGGCTCGGCCCGTCCACCAGCTCCATGATCAGGCCGGGATCGCCCTCGTGCTCGATCACCTCGGTGAGCGTCACGACGTTGGGGTGCGAGAGGCGGGTCTGCAGCGCGGCCTCACGCAGGAGCCGCTTGCGCACGCGCGCGTTCGGGAGCGCGATGAACTTCAGCGCGTGCGTGGTGCCGCGGTCGACGTGCATCACCTTGTAGATCTCACCCATCCCACCCGTCGCGAGGTGGGACGAGATGCGGTAGCCGCCGATGCGAGCGCCCGGATCGAGCACGCTGCTCCAGGGGAGAGGGTCAGAGAGACGATACCACCCGCACGGCGCGCTTCTTGCCGACGCGAAGCACCGCACCCTCCGCGCCGACCCGTGCCGCGTCGAGCAGCGCGTCCGGATCGTCGATCCGCGCGTTGTCGAGGCGCACACCGCCGCCCTGGATCAGCCGCCGCCCCTCGCCGTTCGAGCGCGTGATCCCCGCCTGCTGCAGCACCTCGACCATCCGCACCCCGGCGCGCAGCGCGTCCGCCGCGATCTCGACGGTCGGCAGCGCGTCGTCGGCTGCCCCCGCGACCATCGCCGCTGCGCCCGACCTCGACGCGTCCGCCTCGGCCTCCCCGTGGATCAGCCGGGTGATCTCCCACGCCAGTCGGTGCTTCGCGTCGCGGATCTCGGCGCCCGGCAGCGCCTCGAGCGCCGCGACCTCGTCGAGCGGGAGCTCGGTGTAGAGCCGCAGGAAGCGCCCCACGTCGCGATCGTCGACGTTGACCCAGTACTGGTAGAGGTCGAACGGCGAGGTGCGGGAGGGATCGAGCCACACCGCGCCGCCCGCGGTCTTGCCCATCTTCGCGCCCGAAGCCGTGGTGATCAGCGGGGTGGTCAAGCCGTGGGCGTCCGCCTGCTCCACCCGCCGGATGAGATCCGTGCCCGCGAGGATGTTGCCCCACTGGTCGTCGCCGCCGATCTGCAGCGTGCAGCCATGGCTGCGGAACAACGCGAGGAAGTCGTAGGCCTGGAGCAGCTGGTAGTTGAACTCGATGAACGACAGGCCCTTCTCGAGCCGCAGCTTGTAGGCCTCGGCCGCGAGCATGCGGTTCACCGAGAAGTGCCGTCCGATGTCGCGCAGGAACGCGATGTAGTTGAGGCTCAGCAGCCAGTCGGCGTTGTTGACCATCACGCCCCGCTCGCCGTCGATCACCAGCAGCTTGCCGAGCTGGGCGCGCATCCCGTCGAGGTTCGCCGCGATGCGCTCCTCGGAGAGCACCGCGCGCATCTCGGTCTTTCCGCTCGGATCGCCGACCATGCCCGTGCCGCCGCCCACCACCGCGATCGCCTTGTGCCCGGCGGCCTGGATCCACCGCATGATCAGCACCTGGACGAGGTGACCGACGTGCAGCGAGTCCGCGGTGGGATCAAAGCCGACGTAGAACGTGATCGGCCCTTGGTCCATCGCCTCCTTCAAGGCAGGCAGCCCGGTGGACTGTTGGATGAAGCCGCGCGCGACCAGCGTGTCGACGATGTGCATGGAGCTCTCCTGGGGCGGCCGCCTAACGCGTCGACGGGTCGGCGGCGTGTCGTGAGCGATGCCCGTCCGCCCGCCGTGCGCTACCCTCACGGCACGCCATGAGCCAAGCGAACGACGATCTCCGCGCCCGAGACCTGGTGCGCCGCCGCGAGGTGGCCGCGCGGGACCCGGTGGGCCACGTCACCGTCGCATGGCTGTCCCGTCGCGCGTACTGGCGCCCTGCGGGCTGCTCGGCGCGCCTGTTCAAGGGCATGTCGACCGACGATCCCTTCCTGCCGCCGCCCGACTTCAAGGACCCCGGCCCGCGCCCGCTCTACGTCGCGGAGCGCTTCTCGCGCATCGACAAGGCCGAGAAGGCGAAGACGAAGAAGCCCGGCTTGCCCGCCACGAAGAAGGCGCCGTCGTGGATGGAGAAGATGCAGGAGCTGCGCGAGGCGAACGACGCCAAGAAGGCCGAGAAAGGCGCGAAGAAGCCGCCCGCGAAGGCACCGGATCAGGTGCACACGCCGACCTTCGGCGCCGCGCGGGATCCCCTCCCGCCAGCCCAGCGCAAGCCGCCGCGCGCGCCACCGCCTGGCCCACGCGCCTCCGACGCCGGACGATTCCGCGCCCGGCCGCAGCGCGGCGGTGAGGCCCCGCCCGAGCTGCCGGAGGGGACGGCCCCCGTCGACCGCACGCCGCCGCGCCCTGCCTCCCCGCCTCCCCATCAGGGGCCCGCGCCGCGCGGCAAGCCGCAGGTCGCGGCCGACGTCGACCGCACGCCGCCGCGTCTCGCGCCGCCGTCCGGTCGCGAGCCCGCGGGGCGCCGCGGACGGCCCCAGGTGGTCGCCGACACCCCCGACCGCAGGCCACCACGGATCGTGCCCGGCGCCAGCGGCCCCGCTGAAGGGGCCCGCTCGTCGCCGACCAAGGCGAAGAAGGCGCCGCCCGGCCTCGACCGCACGCCGCCGAAGGTGCACCACGTCGTGACCGACTCACAGGGCGAGCCGCTGCGCACGATGCGCGAGATCAAGGCGGCCCGCGCACGTGGCGGCGCGCTCGGCGGCGCCGGAGAGGCCCCCCAGCACATGGGGCCCAAGGTCCTCGTCGGCGGGGAGCCGCCCGGCCGGCCGCCACCGCCGGTCGCGAAGGCCGAGCCGACGCCCACTGCCCAGCCCGTCCCGACGGCGCCCCCCACCCCGGAGCCCGAGGCGCCGGTCTCGCGTCGGCCTCCGTCCGGAAGCGGCGGAATGGACGACCTGTTCGGCGGCGGCGGCGACACCCGCGTGCGCATCGGTCGCCGCGCCAAGCCGGCCGCCGAGGCGTCGTCCGAGCCCGACGCCGCAGCGCCCGCGACGCCTGCCGCCCCGCCCATCGACCGCACCCCACCCCGCGTCGGCCCGGCCGCCG
>CAYQSE010000197.1:0-11161 GCA_964419905.1 uncultured Enterobacteriaceae bacterium | reverse complement strand
TGTTACCACCGGCTCAGGGCCGCGGCTACGGCCGCGCGATGCTCGAGGAGGTCGCGAAGTTTCGCGCGGCCCGGCGGATGTGGGCGCGGGTGATGCGCGAGCGGTTCGGGGCCCGCGATCCGCGCAGCCTCACGCTGCGCTTCCACACCCAGACCGCGGGGTCGACGCTGACCGCGCAGCAGGTCGACAACAACGTCGTGCGGGTCACGCTGCAGGCCCTCGCGGCGGTGCTCGGGGGCACGCAGAGCCTGCACACGAACGGCAAGGACGAGGCGCTCGCGCTGCCCACCGCGCAGAGCGCGCTGCTGGCGCTGCGCACCCAGCAGATCATCGCGCACGAGTCCGGCGTCGCCGACGTCGTCGACCCGCTCGGTGGCTCGTACGCGATCGAGGCGCTCACCGATGCGCTCGAGGAGGAGGCGTTCGCGCTGATCCGCGAGATCGACCAGATGGGGGGCATGGTCGAGGCCATCGAGCAGGGCTTCCCGCAGCAGGAGATCCAGGCTGCCGCGTACGCGACGCAGCGCGCGATCGAGCGCGGCGAGGAGCGCGTGGTGGGCGTGAACTGCTTCGTCGGCGACGACGCGGCGAAGCCGCCGCTCCAGCAGATCGACGCCGCGCTCGAGGACGAGCAGGTCGCGCGCACCCAGCGCGTGCGCGCCGAGCGCGACCCGGCTGCGGCGGCCGCCGCGACCGAGGCGCTGCACGCCGCCGCGCGCACCGACGAGAACGTCGTCCCGCGCATCCTCACCGCAGTGAAGGCGTCGTGCACGCTGGGCGAGATCGCCGACGTGCTCCGCGACGTCTACGGCGAGTACCGCGAGAGCCCCGTCCTGTAGGGTGCGCCGCGCCGGTCGCTCACGCCGCCGTGCCCGAGGCACACCGCGGCGCGGGGAGCGTGGGGGCGATCCAGCCCGGTGTGGGCGCGAGCAGGGTCAGCCGGAAGCGCTCGTCGAGGACGACGGTGGTGCCGTCCTCGATGGGCTCCCAGGCGTTCTCGGCCTGCCCGATGGGCTCGGATGCGATGAGCAGGTGGTTGACCGGCAGCTCGGCGGGGCGGCGCGCGAGCATGCACACCTTGCTCGGCTCGGGGCAGCGATGCAGCTCGGCGCAGTGGTGCTTCTGTGTCGACAGCAGCAGCGGCATGCCGGCGCGGTGCGCGACGAACAGCCGGCCATCGGTGAGCAGCACGTTGGTGATCGGGCGGTCGAGGCCCTCGCGGATCGCGTGCTCGTCGAGGGCGGCGAGCGCGCTGCGCACCACCGCGCCCACGGTCGCGGCGTCGGACGGGCGATGCCCGGAGCGGTCGACGCCGTTGTCGGTCAGCGCCGAGAGCAGGTAGTAGAACAGGTGCTCGGAGTCCGTGTCGCCGAGGATCTGGGGCAGGAACGCCTCGTCGATCTGCGACGCCATCCACGGACGCAGCGCGTCGAAACCGAACAGCGTGCCGTTGTGAGCGAACAGCCAGCGCCCGAAGCGGAACGGGTGGGCGTTGAGGTGGTCGAGGGCGCCGACGGTGGCGCGGCGGACGTGCACCAGCATCGTGTGTGACGACAGCGCCGACGAGGCCTTGGCGAAGCGCTCGCAGGCGTGCGCCGCGTTCGCCGACTTCACCACGTAGGCGTCGTCATCGACGAACCAGCCGATGCCCCACCCGTCGGGGTGGCCCAGCGACTGCTGCGCGAGCGCGTTCTCGGCCTCGGTCAGCGACCGGTGGGCCCGACTGGGCACGGCGCTTCGAAAGCCGAACAGCCTGCACACCGGGTCACCTCCTCGCAACGACACCTCCCATCCTAGCGCGTTTGCGGTGAGGAGGGGCCTGGGGTACAGGCTGCGGCGGTGCGCGGGAGGCGTGGCATGCTCGGACTCGGCGTTGGCGAGATCCTGGTCATCGCCGCCCTGATCCTCGTCGTCGTGGGCCCCGATCGGCTCCCCGAGATGATGCGATGGGCCGGCAAGACCTACGGGCAAGTTCGTCGCGCCGCCGACGAACTTCGGCGTTCGCTCGTGCTCGAGGCCGACCGGATGGACGCCGAGGAGCGCTATCGCGATCTGCAGCGTCGCCGCGAGCAGGCGATGGCGGCGCGCCGCAAGGCCGTGGACGACGCGGGCCCGGGCGTCGTGCCCCAGGACCTGCACCATCCACCCGTCCCGATGACGATGCCCGAGCCGCCCTCCGACGAAGCGTCGAAGCGCGAGGAGCCGCCCGCGTGAGCGATCCGTTCGACCCGACCGACGACTACGACCTCGACGTCGAGGGCTCCCGGATGCCGCTGCTCGAGCACCTGCGCGAGCTGCGACGCCGGCTGATCATCGGCGGCGTCGCGCTGGGTATCGGCATGACGCTCGGGATGATCGTCGCGCAGCCGGTGTTCGCGTTCCTCACCGCGCCGATCCGCCTGCTGCTCGACGGCGGGCAGACCTATCCCGACATCGACGCGCTCTACCTGTGGGTCACGCAGCCGATCCGCGCCATCTTCCCGACCTCGATCACCGAGGTGCAGGTCCAGGGGACGCTCGCGCTGACCTCCTCGCCGATGGAGGGGGTCTACACCTGGCTGCGCGTCGCGCTGCTCACCGGGGCCTTGATCGCGAGCCCGGTCGTCGCCTACCAGGGCTGGCAGTTCGTCGCGCCAGGGCTGTACGCGACCGAGCGCAAGGTGGTCATCCCGCTCACCATCGTGTCCACCTTCCTGTTCATGGCGGGCATGGCGTTCGCCTACACCGTGATGCTGCCGATCGCGTTCCCGTTCTTCCTCACCGTGCTCAAGGTCGAGGCGGTGCTCTCGGTCGAGGGCTACCTCAGCACGCTGGTGCGCATGCTCCTCGCGTTCGGGATCTGCTTTCAGCTGCCCGTCGTGGTGTGGTTCGGCGCGCGGCTCGGGCTCATCGACCACCGCGACCTGATCAAGGGCTTCCGCTACGCGATCGTCGCGATGTTCACGATCTCTGCGATCATCACGCCGCCCGACGTGCTCACCCAGGTCATCCTCGGTGTGCCGCTGACGCTGCTCTACATCGTGAGCATCGGGGTCGCGTGGTTCTGGACGACCAAGGGGCAGGACGAGGGGCTCATCGAGGGCTCTTGAGCAGCCCCGGGAACTGCACGCCGGCGTTCGGGTCGACGCCGGTGAACTGGTTGGTGCCGCGTCCGAAGGTGACCGTCCACGTCATCAGCGGCAGGTAGACGCGCCCGTCCTTCGCGATCAGCTGCTCGGGCGGGTTCGGGAACGGTCCGGCGAGGCGGTACGCGCGCACCACCGCGTCGTCGAGCTCGGGCACACCCGAGCCCTCGCTGACGTCGATGCGCTGGATCGCGCCGTCGCCGTCGAGCACCACCATCACGCCCGTCGTGTAGCGGGGCCGCGCGATGCGCGTGGTGCGCGGCAGGTTGGACAGGTTCTGCTCCCAGTAGAAGTTCACGAGCCGCCGGATGCGCAGCAGGTAGCTCGCGAACAGGATCTCCTTGGTGTTGAGCTGGGTCGCCGGGCCGACCTCGACGTCGAGCAGGTCGTTCTGGGGCGCCCCCGAGAGCGTGGAGAAGCGATGGGAGGCGGCGGTGGGCTTCTGCAGCCCGTCGAGGTTCGTGAACGTCCACTCGGACGGCAGCGTCGCCATCGAGCCGTCGCGCGACGGATCGAAGCGCTCGCCGCCGACCTGCGCGCCGGTCGACGGCTCGTCGATGTTCACGTCGGCGACGGACTCGTACTCGAGCTTGCTCTCCTCGGAGAACTCGGGCGCGACCACCTCGGGGTTGATCTGGAACAGCTCGGAGCGCATCTCCTTCTCGACGACGGTGTCGTGCTCGGCGAGGTAGTCGGCGTCCTCTGGGCGTTGCGGGTCCTTGGGCTTGGCCGTCTCGACGATCTGCCCGCGCAGGTCGTCGAGCGGATCTTCTTCGTCGACTGCGACCTCGTCCTCTTCGTCGGGCGGCTGGAGCACCACGAGCGAGATCGGTCCGGCGTCGGGGAGCTCCGGGACGAGGTAGGGCATGACCTTGCCGCCGAGGTACAGCCCGGCGCCGTGGAGCCCCGCGGCGAGCAGCAGCGCGAGGAGCACGAGGCGCCGGCGGTTGCCCGCGCGGCGCCGGCTGGCGGCGCGGAGGACGTCTTGTCGGCGGTTCACGGCGCGACCTCGGGGGGCGTCGCGCCGCGGTAGGAGAACGTGATCTCCTGGCGCACAACCGTGCTGTCCAGGTCGATCGGGAATCTGGGCAGCCGCGTCGGCACCGCACGCAGCGCGCCCTGATCGAGGGTGGGGTGTCCGCTGCTCCGAAGCAGGGTGAGATCGGTCACTCTCCCGCTGCGATGCACGAGAAAGCTCACGGTCGCGCGTCCCTGCACGCCGAGGGCCACGAGGTGCCCGTCGAGGTCCTCTTCGTACCAGCGGTCCTGGACGATGGCGTACACGCCTTCTGTGTAGCGCCCGAGCGGGGTCTCGCCCACCGTCGCGCGGGTGACGTGACCCACCTCGACATCGTCGCGCACGACCGCCTGCGAGGAGGTTGCCGGCGTGCTCGGCGTCGCGCTGCTCCGGGCCGTCGAGGGTGGGGCCGCTGGGCGGTCGACGGCGCCCCAGCCGAGCGCTGCGCGGAGGTCGTCCACGGGATCCGTGGTGGCCTCCGGGCTGTGTGGCGTGGGGGAAGCCGCGCTCGGTGGCGGCTCGGGCACGATTCCGGGTGGCCCGTCGTCGCCGCGCTCGGCGCGCTCGGCGACGCGGGAGGGCGGGGCGTCGTCGGGCGTCACCGGCTTCGAAGCGGGTACGGCGGGCGCGCTCGGGGGGCGCGAGGGCGCGACGAACGATGCACCGGGCTCCCACCACGCGGGGAGCTCCCCCTCGGGCAGGGCGGCGGCGTCCGCGATCGCGTCGACCGAGGGCGCATCGGTGGGGGGGCTGGCCGCGCCCAGGGCGCCGCGCGCACCGACCGTGGGCGGGGGCTCGTTCGCGGGGCGGTCCGCCTGGCCGTCGCGCGCCGCTTCCGTCACGTCCCGGGAGGGCGTGGGCGCGTCGCGCTCGGCGCCGTCGGGGTCTGGGCTCGACCGCGCGACGTCGGCCGCAGGATCGGGGGGCGCTGACGGGGCGGGAGCGGAGAGCGCGCCGCCGGCGGAGGACTGCGCGGAGGCGGGCGACGCGGCGGCGCCCTCGCGCGTCGGGGCTTCGGGGCCCGCCTCCCGCGCGAGGACGGGCGCACGGCGTGTCGACTCGGAGAGGGTGTCGCGGGCGCCGATGTACTCCGGGGTCTCGACCGGCGGCGCGTCGGGCGTCGCCGGGTCGGTGCGGACGAAGTCCTGGAAGCTCGGATCGGGCGGCGGCTTGGGGGGAGCGTCGTTCTCGTCGACGGGCTCGGGGGCCTCGCGCTCGCTCGGCGCCACGGCCGCGTCGGATGCCGTCTCCCCGGATGCCGTCTCCTCGGATGCCGTCTCCCCTTCGGTCACCGCATCTGCCTGCGACACCGGGTCGCCCTGCTGGGCCGCGTCGGGCGCGTCGGGGCCCGACGCAGGCTGGGCGCGCGAGCCGGTCGCGGGGTCCGGTCGCGTGCTCGCCGCGCCCGACACCGCGACCTCGCGCGGACTGCTGGCGGGCTGCGCAGCGACCAGCGTGACCGCGCGCAGCGTCTCCGTGCTGGCGCGATCGAGCGGCTCCGCCTCGCAGCGTCCGATCAGCAGCAGCGCGAGATGGGCCCAGCCCGAGATGACGATCGCGAGGACGCGACGGGCGCGCGCCGCCTCGGACCCGCCACGCGCCCCGCCGTTCGCGCGGGGCGCGTCGGGGCGGGGTAGTGGATCGGGGTCTCTTCGCACGCGCATCACCGGGAGAGAGGCTGACGGACGGTGCCAGGGCTTGCTACCCACTATCGTGGCAGCACATCCCCGCGTCGTCACGCCTGTCCGGAGTCCACCCCCTGCCACGTCCCTCCCATCGCCTCGACCTGCTCGCCGTGTGCGCGTCCGAGCCGGACCCGTCAGGGTTCGCGCGGCTCTGCGCCGCGCTGGTGGACCGCGGCGTCCTCACGGAGAGCGGGCTCGCGGGCGAGCAGGCGCCGTGGCTGGTGCCCGGCGGCTTTCGGCGCCTCTTCCTCGACGACCCGGGCGAGTGGCGTCTGTTCGCGAACCAACAGGGCGGCTTTCGGGCGCGCTGTCCGGGGTGTGGGGCCAATCTCGTGCCTGTGCTCTCCGCAGCGTGGTCTTCGCTGCGGGGGCCGCGCCCCGCACCGATCGCCTGCCCGACCTGCGGGGGGGCGCACGACCTCGACGCGGTGGACTTCGCGCCCACCGCGGCGTGGGGTCGCTGGGCCGCCCGGATCGTCGAGGTGCAGAGCGCCACACCGACCGCTGACGGCATCGCGCTGATCGCCACCTACCTCGGGCCTGTTCGCCTCGTCGCCGCCCGGGTGGGTTGACGCGCTGTGCGTCCGTGCTCACCCTGTCGGGCCCAGGAGGGCCATTGACCAGCCTCCGGTTTCGCTTCGCCGGTTTTCCGGTGGAGGTCCTGCCCAACGCGCTGCTGCTCGCCGGTGTGTTCTTCCTGCTCGGACTGAGCTGGCAGTGGAGCCTCGGCCTGATCGCGGCCACCGTCGCGATCGCGCTGTTCTCGGTGCTGTTCCACGAGCTGGGGCACGCCACGCTCGCGCGGGCGTTCGGGCTCGAGCCGATCCACATCACACTGCACGGCATGGGTGGGGTCACGCGTCACGCGCGCGCCGGGGCGCCGTCGAGAGATCTGCTGATCATCCTGGCGGGTCCCGGCTTCGGCTTTCTGCTCGCGCTGATCGGGGCGGTCGCGCTCATGCTGCCGCTGCCGATGTTCGTCGGCGACGCGCTGCGTCAGCTGGTGTTCCTCAACGTGCTGTGGAGCGTGTTCAACCTGCTCCCGATCTTCCCGCTCGACGGCGGCCAGGCGCTCTCAGCGTTCTTGCAGCTCTTCCTCGCGCCGGGCCTCGCGTGGCCGATTACGTGGGGCCTCGGCCTGGTGCTCGCGATAGGGCTCGCCGTCCTGTCGCTCGTTGCCCAGGAGCTGTTCATCCTGTTCTTCTCGGGCATGTTCGCCTGGCAGAACTTCGAGATGCTGCGCGCGTGGCGCGCTCAGACCCGAGATTCGTGAGGGAGTCGAATGGCCGCCATCCGTCGTCAGATCCTGATCGTCGCGTCGCCGAGAGCCGTGTGGCGTGCCCTCACCACCACCGAGGGCATCGAGGCCTGGTGGGCCGACTCGGCGCGCGTCGATGCACGCGAGGGCGGACGGATCATCCTCACGTCCGAGGATGACGACGGGAACCCGCTCGAGGAGCGGGGCATCTTCCATGCGCTTCGACCCATCCGTCGGGTCGAGATCGCGTGGGACGCCGCCGGCAAGGCGCCCACGCGCGGCACACGGGTCCAGTTCCAGGTGGTACGGGACGGCGACGAGACGCTGCTGAATCTCGTGCACAGCGGCGGTGGCGCGCTCGACGACGAAGAGGCCCGCGCCGCGCTCGACAAGACCTGGCGGCAGGCGCTCAACGCGCTTCGTGACGCGCTCGAGAGCGGCGTCATCGCGTAGGCGAATCTATCGGGATTTCGCCAACGCTACGATTGGTAGCTACGATATCCGGTGCGCGTGTCGAAATAATCTAGGTTCTAGCGTGCAAGCGCGGTTGGCACGCGCGGTGCATTGACGCCAGGTAGCCCAGAATGAACGGGCTCCTGGAGGATGTGATGCACGAACGACTCTCCCTGCTGATGATCGTGGCCCTGGGCGCCTGTGGGGGTCCTGCCGGCGTCACCGCGCTGGACAGCGCGTCGCCCTCGGACGAGGTGGTCTCGATGTCCCGCGCGGCGGTGCAGGATCCGCCACCGATGCGGGCCGCGTCGATCGGGCCGGCGGTGCCCTTCGAGGAGGCCGCGCGCCTCGAGGCGGTCGCGCGGAGCGAGGCGGAGCCCGCGGAGGCGATCGAGCTCGCGCGGTTCGCGCTGCGCCGTGGCGAGACGCTCGACCACTTCGCCAAGTGGTCGGGCTTCCCGGTCGAGTCCGTCGCCGAGTACTCCGGGCTGCCGCTGGACGGCGCGTACGACGTGGGTGCCGAGGTGCTGCTGCCGGTGCACGGCGAGGCCCTCGCCGAGGTGGTGTCGCGTCGTGACGCGCACTGGACCCGCCGCATCGATGGCTATCTCGCGTCGCGTGGGGGCTCGATCGGCACCGAGTTCTACCGGGTGCGCACGGGAGACAGCGCGTGGGCGATCGCCACGCAGCAGCACGGCTTCCCGGTCTGGCTCCTCGAGGCGTTCAACCCGTCGGTCGACCTCGATCGCCTGCGGCCAGGGCAGGACCTGATGGTCCCGATCCTCGCTGACGTCCTCGTGGACGCGGGCCACGAGCCACCGTCGGGCGAGTGAGGCGTGGGCTACCGTGCGCGGGGCGACAGCGTGACCTCGAACCGCAGCGTCGCTTCGCGGACCCCGGCGGGCTGGCTCGCCGGGGTCCACCCCGCCCAGACGCCCACCGGAAGCACCGCGCCGGTCCGGAAGCGGAGCCCCGGTGCGAGGTCGAGCCGCGCGAGTGCGGCGGCCTCCACCGGCGAGGTGTCCCAGGTCTGCACCGCGACCTCACCGATCAGCCCGAGCGGTCCCCACACGGTGGCGTCCACGCCACCGGCGGCCTGGGCGCGCAGCGCCCGGTCGGGGAACGGCGCGTAGGCCTCGAAGGCCTGCACGCCCAGGGCCGCGCGGACCATCCAGGTCAGCGGATCGTCGCCGATCCGCGCCTCCCAGAACGCCTCGATCCCAGCACCCGGCCACAGCTCGTCGCTGGCGTTGATCCAGGTGTACGCGGGCCCCCCGACGTCGAAGTGGAGGCGGAAGCCGGCCCAGTGTCGAAAGCCGACGTCGGGCAGGGCCACGGCGGCCCACAGGCGCGCGTTGCCGAGGCTGTGGTCGCGGCCGACCGGCGTGCGAAACGAGGCGTACGGGAGCGAGCCGCCGAGCTGGACGTCGCCGACGCGGACCCGGGCGCTGATCGTCAGCGCGTGGGTGCCGCCGTCGGGGCCGACCACGATCGCCTCGGACACGCCGAGGCTCGTGCCGGCGCCCATCGCGTCGATGCGGTGGCCCTGCGCGACCAGCCCGGGCTCGGACGCGACGGCGAGCGCCGGGGCCAGCAGCGCTGCGAGGAAGGCGCGGCTCATGGCGTGCTCCCGTCGTGGGCCGCGCGATGGCGGTGCAGCGTCGCCTCGAGCACCGACGTTTCGCGCTGGGTGACCAGCCAGGGGCCCTCGTCGTCCAGCGCTACGCGCAGCAGCGCGCCCTCGAACACGATCTGGGTGGGCGGGAGGCAGGCGACGTCGACCTCGATCGGCACCTGGTCGGCGACGCCGACCACCCACGCCTCGCGCGGCAGCGGCAGCAGGTGGGTCACCGGGAGCGCGACGTCGTTCAGGGTGACGTGCGCTGGGAGCGGCGTGGCGTCGTCGAGCGTCCTGGAGAGCACGAAGCAGCTTCGATCGTCAGGGCCACGCGCGGCGTCGACCGCGCGGAGCCGGTCGCTGGTGTCGAAGACCGCGGCGCCGAGCAGGCGCGTCGGGAGGTCGACCTCGGGGCCGTGCGGCACCGCGCCCGGTGCGTCCACCGTCCAGACGTAGCGGCGATCGGGCCGCCACGGGGCGTTCGGCACGAAGTGCAGGCGATCGCCGTCGGCGTCGAGGGTGCCGGGGACCTCTCCGCCGTCCTCGAGATCGATGACGCGGATCAGCGCGGGCGCCGGGTACTCGGCGGGAAAGCCCAGCGTCGCGCCAGCGAGCACCAGCGGCGCGTCGAGCGGCAGCGCGGTGCGCCCATCCATCGGGGCCGTCCACGTCACCGGCTCGGCACGCTCGACGCAGGCCGATGCGAGCAGCGACATCAGGACAAGGCGAGCCGAACGACCCATCAGATTCCTCGCGCGACGCGGGGGAGGGTATCACGCCTCCGCCTCGGCGGACTCGGCACGAACTCGGCGCAGGCTCGGCGCGGACTCGGTGCGGACTCGGTGCGGACTCGTTGCGGGCTCGGGCGTGTGCCGGCGCGAGCGCCTCCGACCGCTCGCGTCGAGCGCTGTCGGGCAGCCATGCCGTGGGCCGGCCGTCCCGGCCGGCGGTCTCTGCCTCGGCGGGCTCGGGCGTGTGCCGGCGCGAGCGCCTTCGACCGCTCGCCTGCGCCGCGCGCCGGCTCCGGCTCGCGTCGAGCGCTGTCGGGCAGCCATGCCGTGGGCCGGCCGTCCCGGCCGGCCGTCTCTGCGGCTGCGTCCTTGCTCGTGGGCCGGCCGTCCCGGCCGGCCGCGACATCGCGGCGCTTCGTGTCACCTTCTGGGTGCGGGCGGCGACTTGGGAGGTGAGGAGGTTCGACGATGAAGATGATCGTGTTCGGGGTGACGGTGGCGGCGATGGTTCCGGTGTTGGCGCACGCGGCGACGCTGTGGGCCAGGGTCGCGCGGGGTGAGGGGACGCTCGCCGAGCAGCCTGGGCTGCTGCCCGGCACCGTGATCGGTCTGCTCGGCGTGGCGTGGATCGGCAGCGTCACGGCGATGACGGGGGTGTGGTGAGCGGGGTCGCGGCTGACGTGCGCGCGGCGGCGGCGGGCGACGCGGTGGCCTATGGGCGGCTCGTCGCCCGCCACCAGGGCGCGGTGTGCGCCGTGGCGCTGGGCATCGTGCGTGACGTGACGGCGAGCGAGGACGTGGCACAAGAGGTGTTCGTCACGGCGTGGTCGAAGCTGTCGACGCTGCAGCAGCCCGAGAGCTTCGGTCCGTGGGTGCGGCAGATGGCGCGCAACGTCGCGCTCACCTTCCGCCGCGGTCGGGCCCGCTACGTCGCGCGGGTGGTCACCGACGACGACGCGGTCGCGCGGGCGGTGTCAGGCGGCGAGCGCGATCACCTCGACGCCGAGGCGCACCGGCTGCTGCGCGATGCGATCGACGCGCTGCCCGACGGCTCCCGCGACGTGATGATCCTCTACTACCGGGAGGGCCGCAGCGTCGCGCAGGTGGCGGCGCTGCTGGAGCTGTCCGAGGCGGCGGTGAAGCAGCGGCTGTCGCGCGCGCGCAGCGCCGTCACCGAGGACATGCGCGCGCGCCTGGCGATCACGCTGGCGGCGAGCGCGCCGACAGCGGCGCTGACCTCGGCGGTGCTCGGCGCGCTGGCGCCTGCGCCGGC
>CAYQSE010000196.1:0-11209 GCA_964419905.1 uncultured Enterobacteriaceae bacterium | reverse complement strand
GTGACACGAACAAAGATCCCGACGACCCGAGCGAACCGAAGGGGCCGTGCGCACCGCCAGCCCGGATCGCCCAGTCGACCGAGGTCTGAGCCCAAGGTTCAGCAGGACACCCAAGCCGCCTCCGAAGGCCTACCAGAGGCCAAGGAGCTTGGTGGCGCTGACGAGGACGACGGCGATGAGGGCCCAGCGGAGGAAGGCGGCGCCTTGGTGGAGGCCGATGCGGGCGCCGAGCCAGCCGCCGGCCATGCCGCCGAGGGCGAGCGCGAGACCGGGGACCCACCGGACGAGGTCGTAGGCGAGGAAGAGGAGCAGCGAGGGGAGGGTGAAGCCGGCGACGAGCACGACCTTGAGCGCGTTGCTGCGCACCAGGTCGCGGCCCTGTGCCCACACGATGCCCGCGAGCAGGAACACGCCGACGCCCGCCTGCAGGAAGCCGCCGTAGGCGCCGATCGCGAAGAACACGAGCGGGGCGCTCCACCGGAGGTGCGCGGGGGGCTCGCCCTTGCGCCCGACGATCCATCGCTGCGGGCGCGCGAAGATCACCGCGACCATCGCGAGCATCATCCCGCCGATGATCCGCCGGAACACGACCTCGTCGAGATCGACGGACAGCCACGCGCCGAGCACCGCGCCGAGGCAGGTCGGCACGATCAGCCGCCACGCCAGCGCGCCGTCGAGCACGCCCGCCTGGCGAAAGCGGGCGCCCGCGACGATCGACTGCAGCAGCACGCCGACCCGGTTGGTCGCGTTGGCCTCGGTCGCCGGCAGTCCGACCCACAGCAGTGCGGGCAGCGTGAGCAGTGAGCCTGCGCCGGCCAGCGTGTTCACGACGCCTGCGGCGAGTCCGATCCCGACCAGCGCGAGGAGGTGCAGCGCGTCCATCTCGGCCCTGTAGCGCGGAGCCGGCCGCCGGGTCATGTAGCGGCCGGAGGGACTGATGCTGCGCCTCTCGCTTCGCTCCAGCAAGGACGGACGGTTCCTCGCTCGGATCGTCGACCGGGGCGGGTTCCCCTTCGTACTGGACTTCGGCGACGAGAAGGTGATCGAGGACGCGAGCCAGCGGCTGCGGCACGGGTTCACGATGTGGCGCCACGGTCGCCTGATCACCGCCACGCCCGGCGATCCGCACATGCTCGCGCTGCTCGCCGAGTACTACGCGGGCGAGGGGGCGCTGGTGTTCCTCGAGGAGCCGACGTGGTCCCAGCGCGGCCCGCCGCCTGGGCATCGCCAGCCGGAGGGTCCGCTGACGACGATCAGCGACCTGCCCGAGACCGACGATCGCACCGAGGTGGGCTGAGCCGCTCGCCTCAGGTCGGCGGGGTGGCCGGCCCGAATGGCACCAGCACGGGCTCTTCGCTCGTGCGCGTGTGCAGCATGCCGAGGAATCCGCTCGGGACGGTGGACGGGGGCACGTTGACCAGCATGAGGTCGTAGGCGGTGTCGGCCTCGAGCGTGATCAGCGCGACCAGATCGGGGACCTCGTCGCCGTCGAGGTCGATCGTGAGCGCCTGATCGGCGCCGGGACCGACCTCGACACCTGTGCTGAACGTCCCGTAGGTCGCGCCCTCTGCGATCGGCGCGCCCCCGAGCGCGACGTCCGGCGACGCCTGCGCCGCGCCGAACGCGCCGTGGAACACGCGGATCAGCGCCTCGCCCTCGGTGGGCGGGGCCAAGGACTCGGCCACGATCCGGGAGCCGGTGTTGCCCGTCAACCGTGCGCCGTACAGCACGACGGTCTGCGTGGTGCCCGGGGTGAGCGCGACGCTGATCGAGGCCACCCGATTCTCGGCTACGTTGCCGGACGCCGGCGCGGCCTGCCACGCGTTCCAGTCGACGATCTGCAGCGTCTGGCCGCCGGTGATGGGCATGGGCAGGAAGCCGCTGGAGGCGCCGAACGGGAACGCGGACGCCGACAGCGGGACCTGACCCGTGCCCACGAACAAGGCGACGCATGCGGCGTACTGATCCTCGGTGGTGCCGAAGTCGCCGTCGAGGTCGCAGCCGGTCGCGAGATCGGGCGAGAGGTGCATCCCGCGGAACAAGACCGGCGGCGTGGCGGGCGTCGGCGCGAACGCGTCGGTGTCGACGCCGCCCGTGTCGGTGTCGCCGGGATCACTCGCGGGATCACAGCCCAAGACCAGCAGCGGGAGCAGCAGGCGCGCCGGATGTCGCAACGTGGGGCCTCTCAGGGTGCGTGTCTGGCGCCAGGGTAGCGCATGCGCCGCGCCAGCGACCAGGGGATCACGAGGAGGAGCCAGGATCCCGGCGCGCCGCCGCCGCACCCGGCGCAGCCGCCGACGCTCATGGGGCCGGCGCTGGGGTCGGTGCCGAGCAGGTACTCGTCGAGGTTCGTGAACCCGTCGCCATCCGGATCCTCGGCGCTGTCGTCGCGCGTCGGATCGAGCCCGTGCTCTCGCTCCCAGTCGTCGTCCATCCCGTCGTGGTCGTGATCGGGCGGCAGGGCGGGATCCCACGTGGTGACATCGCCGGAGCGCAGCCGGATCAGCCCCACGAGCGCCGGGTTCACCTGATCCGGGTAGTACTGGGGCGCCCAGCCGGGGTCAGCGCCGCAGAAGTGCTGGTACTCGATCCACACTTTCCAGGTGCCCGCGGGCAGCCCGCGCAGCGCGTAGGCGCCGTCGCGTCCGGAGTTGACCGCCCGCGCCTCGCCGGTGTCCTGCGAGACGACGTGGATGGTCGCGCCGTAGACGGGATCGCCGGTCGCGGCGTCCCGTGCCACGCCCGTCAGCGCGGCGCCGACCGCGAGCTCGAACTGGAGCTCGGGCGTCGCGCCCTCCGCGGGCACCAGGTAGGTGGCCGGCGTCGCGCCGCCGACCCAGCCCTCGACGAAGCCGTTGCGCCCCCCGTAGGCATAGAGCGTGAACACGCCGCCGTGCAGGCGTCCGATGGTGAACCGGCCGTCCGCGTCGGTCACGGCGCCGGTCGCGACCGTCCGATCGTCGTTGTAGGCGAGGACGTTCATGCCCTCGACGATGCCGCCTCCAATCACCCGGCCGCGCAGCAGGCTCTCGGCGGGCATGTCGATGTCCAGGTCGTCGACCTCGGACCCCTCGCCGAGCACCGGCACGCGCGCGCCGGGTCGGTCCTCGTCGGGCCACCACGTCGTCGCGTGGCCGTCCGCGCGGGCCCATGCGAGCACCTCACCGGGCGGCAAGCCGATCACGGCCCAGGCGCCGCCGACGATCGGCGCCTCGGTGACCTGGCTGCCGCTGTACGCGCGGACGGAGCCACTCTCGATCGGACCGTCCGGTCCGGTCACGAAGCCGCCCACCGAAACGCCGGTCAGCAGCGCGTGCGTGCCGACCTCCTGCACGTCGCCGGGCACGATCGTGTAGGCGGTGGCCTCGGACGCGGTGTAGGTGCCGGGCAGCGATTGGGTGGGCCAGCCGGGCCTGGTCACCTCGAGGCGATACACCGCGTCGCCCTCATCCGGTCGCGGCGCCAGCCCGCGCACCGAGAAGCGCCCCGCCTCGTTGGTCATCCCGGCGCGCAGGAACGCGGTGGGTGCGGCCACCGGTCGCGCGCTGACCTGCGCGCCGGTGATCGGCTGCCCGTCCGGACCCGTCAGCGTCCCCTCGAGGGAGGCGCCCTCCGGGACGGTGACGCGGACCGGCGCGCCGTCGATCTCCGGATCGAACAGGGTGCCCTCGCAGACCTGCAGCCCGCCGCCCACCCACTGCTCCTGGTAGTTGTCGAGCGGCGACGGGATCACGCGCACGCGCCAGCGGCCCGGCTCGAGGTCGTCGAAGCGCCAGGCGCCCTCCTCGTCGCTGATCTGATGCCGATAGTTCAGCCGGCGGTCGTAGAGGACGACGGTGGCGTTGCGCAGCGGGTCACCGTCTGGGGTGACGACGTCGCCGTGCAGCGTGGAGCCCCATGCGGCAGCGAGCAGACCCAGTGCGATCACGGGCCCTCCTGCGCGACAGTCTCTTCCGAGATCGCGGCTTCCTCCACGTCGAGCGCCTCGGAAAGCTCGGGCGGCTTGCGCGCGCGCCGGCCGCGCGGTCCGGGACGTGTCGCCTCGGTGGCGCGCGCGAGATCCTCGAGGGCAGGGCGGACGTCGGCCACGCGCGCGAGGTCCTCGGCGTACCACCGCACGAGGTGCTCGGTGACGTCGGCTACCCGCTCGACCGACTCGGCGGACGGCTCGCCGTCGCCGCCCACCAGCGCCACCGCACGGAAGCCAGCGACCAGCGCCGCGCGCGCATCGGTCGCTCCGCCGTGATCGACGGGCGGCACGAACACGCCCGCCCACCGCAGCCGCTCCACCAGCGCCGGACCGGTGGGGCGATGGTGCTGTGCGAGCAGCGCGCCCTCGGCGACGGTGGCCTGTAGCGGCGTGTTCGCCGGGTGGTCGAGCGCGATCACCAGGGTCGGTGCGGGCAGCGTGCGCTCGTGGAGCGCGAGGAACGCGGTCATGCCGCCCTGGAACGCGTGCCCGCATCCGGTGAACGCGAACCACACCTCGACGCCGGGCACGGGCCGCTCGCGCAGCCGTCGCAGCAGCTCGAGCTGGGCTGCGAGGCCGCCGGTCTCGCCCTTCGCGTCGCCCGTCCGGTGGTAGACCGCGCCGACGGCGACGGTGATCCCGAGCCCGATCAGCGCCACGAGGTAGGCGCGCAGCGTGGCCGGACCCCACGGCTCCGCGAACGAGCGGAGCGCCAGCATCACGTCGACGACCAGCACCGCGCCGAACACGGCCTGGAGTGGCCGGAACCACAGCCACCGGCGGCGCAGCGGCCGCCACGTGGCCGCATCGAGCGGGGTCGCGACGACGACGGCGCCCAGGGCCGGCGACGCGGGCAGGCGCGCGACGAGGTTGTAGGACGCGGACTTCGGGAGCAGGTGCCGGAGCAGCGAGAAGCGGCCGGTGCCCTCGCCGATCAGGCTGACGGTGACGAGCGCCGAGAACATCGCCGCGAGCTGGGGCTGCCAGAAGCCGATCACGCCGAGCACCACCAGGAGCGCCAGATGCAGGCCGAGCACCAGCGCTGGCGTGGTGTGCGCGACGAAGCCCTCGATCTTGCTCGCGGCGCCGTCGGGGAGCCGCGCGCGCACGGCTTCCAGCGCGACCCGCTCGCCCTCCGTGCCCGCCGGGCGTCGCGGCAGCTCGGAGAATGCTGCAAGATCGGCGGCGATGTGGGAGACGGGTTTCGTCGGCCACCTCCAGGGTGATCGTCAGACTAGCGCGAGGAGCGCCCCCTTGCTCGGAGCGTCGTAGCGGCCTTACGATGCACCGTCACCGACGCTCCCGAGGGTTCATGCGCTACCTGGGCAACGAGTACACCGGCAAGGGGATCACGGTCGCCATCATCGACTCCGGCGTCGACGTCTCCGATCCGCGCATGAAGGGCGCGAACATCGACGGATGGTCGATCACGCTGGGGGCGACGGGCCATGCGCTCCTCTCCAGCGACTTCAAGGACGAGCACGGCCACGGCACCGAGATCGCCGCGGCCATCCGCACCATCGCGCCGGACGCCAACCTGATCGCGGTGAAGATCATGGGCGACAAGCTGCGCACGTCCGCGGAGCTGATGGCCGCGGGCATCGAGACGGCGTACCGCCACGGCGCGTCCGTCGTGAACCTCTCACTGGGCACGCCGAACATGGGCAAGGCGCTGCTGCTGCGCGACTGCTGCGCGAACGCGGTCGACAACGGCGCGGTCGTGCTCGCCGCGGCGCACCCGAAGGGCGAGCGCGCCTATCCGGCGGATCTCCCCGAGACGGTCGGCGTGGCCGCCCACCCGGACTGCCCGATCGACAAGTACTTCTACTTCCACCCCAAGCGCTTCTCGCGCAAGCAGTGGGGCGTGCTCAGCGACAAGTTCCTCACGCACGGCTACGCGGGCGGCGAGGGGAACGACAAGGGGCGTTACCGCGGCTCGGGGCTCGCGACGGCCTATCTCTCGGGAACGACGGCCTGCCTCGCCGAGGTCATCGGCAAGCGCAACGCGACCGAGCTGATCAAGATCTTGAAGCGCTCGGCGCTCGTGCCGGTGCCCGAGATTGGGTATTCGTAGCAGCCCTTCGGTGATCCTGGCCCTCCTCGGCACGCTCGCGGCGTTTCCGGCGGTGGGGCGCGCGACCGTGCCCGACCTCTACGGGATCGGCGCGCGCTCGAGCGGGATGGGGGGCGGCGGCGTCGCCTACGTCGACGATGGCCCGGCAGCGATGATCAACCCCGCGGGCCTGTCGCGCACCGAGCACCCGTCGCTCGGCGTCGCGTTCTCTGCCGCGATCGAGCAGTTCGAGCCGGTCCCGGCGCTGTGGTGGGACACCAACCGGGACGGCGCGCTGAACGAGGCCGATCCGCCGCTCCAGTACGACGTCGGCGTCGAGAATCCGGCCGGGATGCACCTGTTCCTCGGGCGCAACATCGGCTCGAAGTTCGGCGTCGGGCTCGCCGCGTATGTGCCGGCCAACCGGCTGCTTCGCCTCGCGACCTTCGAGCCCTCGCTGCCGACCTACTTCATGTACGCGAACCGTCCCCACCGCTACGCCCTCGCGGTAGGCGTCGGCGGGGAGGTGATCGAGGGGCTTCACCTCGGCGCGTCCGTCGACTTCGTGCCGCGGGCGCGACTGAAGCTGCTGATGACCGCCGACGCGACGATCACAGGCGACCCCGAGGGCGACGGTGCCGGGGATCTGCTCGGCGGTGTGGTACTCGACGTGCACCAGCTCACCCTCGACATCCTGCCCGGCTTCGCCCCGATCTTCGGCGTACAGGCCGAGCTCGGCAAGTGGATCCCGGCGCTCGATGGCGTGGTGCTCGGCGCGTCGTTCCGCGGCTCGGTCGGGCTGCCGATCGAGGTGATCCTCGACGCGCAGGTCAACGCGGCCATCACCGATGTCGGCGACCTCGATCCGTTCGTCACCGCGCTGGTGCTCGACGCCGGCCTCAGCATCTACGACCACTACGTGCCGCTCACCGTCGCGGGCAGCGTGGCGATGCGCAAGCCTCGGTGGGGGGCCTACGCCGACCTGCGGTGGACGCGGTGGCGCAGCATGGTGCTCAACGTCGCGCGCATCGAGTATCTGACGGTGGACGCGCCGCTGGTCGACGTGCCCGACGACGCCGTCAGCGACGGCAACCAGTTCGAGGTGTCGTTCGCGTCGGTGTTCTCGGTGCGCACGGGCGGGGAGTGGCTCGTCGCGCGGCGTGAGGTCGAGGGGCCGTTCCGGTACTGGGAGTGGCGGGTGCGCGCGGGCGCGGGGTACGAGCCCACGCCGCTCGTCGATCAGCGTGACAGCGCGCTGCTCGACGCGGATCGGCTGCTGTTCACGGTGGGTGCGGGCGTCGAGACGTTCGATCCGTTCAGCCTGATCCACAAGCCGATCCGCCTCGACGTGTTCGGGCAGTACCACCAGCTGCTGGGGTGGCGCCTGCCGCGCACGGCGGACGCACCGACCGCCGGCTACCCGCGCGAGGGCGACGCGTTCGACATCGGCGGGCGCATCTTCCAGTTCGGCGCACAGATCTCGTTCTCCTACCTCTGAGGCGCCGGTGCAGGTCGTCGGCCGCCTCGCGCCCACACCGTCGGGCGCCCTCCACCTCGGGAACGTGACCGCGTTCCTCGCGGCGTGGCTGTCCGCGCGGAGTGCTGGCGGTCGGGTGCTGCTGCGGATCGAGGACGTCGACGGGTCGCGGGCGCGCGCGGACGTCGCCGAGGGGCAGCGCCGCGATCTGGATTGGCTCGGTCTGGCCTGGGACGAGGAGGTGACGCCGCAGTCGCGCCGCGACTACGCGCCGTGGCTGGGCGCGCTCGGGGACGCGGTCTACCGGTGCGTGTGCACGCGGCGGGAGGTGGCGGCGGCCGGCGGCGTCTACCCGGGTACGTGCCGCGACGCGGGCCACACGCAGGGCAAGCTGCGCTTCCGCCTGCCCGAAGGCGCGATCGACTTCGTGGACCGCCGTCGTGGGCCGATCTCGGTCGATCTCGCGATGCTTGGTGATCCGGTCCTGCAGCAGGCGGACGGCACGTTCGCCTACAACCTCGCGGTGGTCGCGGACGATCTGGCCGACGGAGTGACCGAGGTGGTCCGTGGCGCGGATCTCCTCGAGCAGACCGCGGCGCAGGTCCGGCTGTGGGAGGCGTTCGGTGCGACGCCTCCGACCTGGCTGCACGCCCCGCTGATCCTCGGGCCGGACGGTCGGAAGCTGTCGAAGTCGCACGGCGCGCACCACGTCGGCGCGCTGCGCGACGCCGGGTGGACGGCCGAGCGGGTGCGCGCGATCGCGCTGAGCTGGCTCGGGCTGCCGCCGCTGTCGCTGGACGACGCGGCGCGCGCGTTCCGCGTCGAGCGGATCTCGCCAGGTCCGATCCGGGACGCGACGCGCTGAGGGCGGTTCCGGGCGCGCGCGGTGTCCAACGGGACACCCCAGCCTGGAGGCCCTCGTGATCGTCTTGCTCCTCGGCGCGCTCGCGCTCGCCGCGCCCGCGCGCGCCCCGTTCACCCTCGCCGGGACCCTGGCGGCGGGCGTCTCTCCCCCCTCGGTGGGGGTGATCGGCGCGCTGCACGCCGCCTGGCAACCCGGCTGGATGGGCATCGAGCTGACCGGACGCGAGGGATACTGGTCGGCGGACCAGCGAATCGTCAGCACGATCGGGCTGTCCGTGCGGATCCGCATGACGCCCGCGGTGTTCGCGCACGCAGGCCTCGCGCACCAGCACGAGGCACCGCTCGCCTTGATGCGCGAGCAGCCGATCGGCGCGGCGGCGGGGACCGCTGCGGGGCTGCTGCACCGAAGCGGCTTCCAGGCGGGCCTCGGGGCCGAGGTGCCCCTCCCGATCGGATCTCAGCAGCGCTGGCGGTGGCGGATCGAGCTCGGCGCATCGCTCTTCCCCGATCCCCACGGGCAGCAGGTCCAGGGCTGGCTGGAGCAGGGGATCGCGCTCGATATCGGCAAGCGTCGCGGGGACCCGGACAGTTTTAGGTCGCCGGGTGGGTGATGATGTGCCTCCACCGCGGGGCACGTCATGGGCTCGATCCAGATCCTCCTCGGGAAGTCGCGCTGGCGCCGCCGGCGGGCCTTGCCGCACGAGCACCTCTCGGGTGTCGACGGGCGCGGCATGCCCACGTTTCTCTACGTCACCGACACCCAGCGCAAGAAGGCGATCGTCGAGCGGGAGTTCCTCGAGCACCGGCGAGAGAAGCCGGTGTTCACGCCCCGGGTGCGCGTGCTGTCCGAGATCCTCACCGAGCTGCACCTGCGGCACGGTCCCGGGCGCGCGCTGCTGCCGCCCGAGGTCGCCGCGCTGGTCGCGGAGCGGGTGATCGACGAGGGTGCTTCCGAGTGGCCCTGGCTGCGCGCGCTCGGCGGCGGGCGTGCCGTCGGCGAGGCGCTCGCGCGCCTGCACCGTCAGCTCGCCGAGGCGCGGCGCCCTGTGGCGTCGCTCGACGTCCCGCACCGCGACGAGCTCGTCGCGGCGCTGCAGCGGCTCGACGCGCGGCTCGACGCGATCCCGGGCTTCGTCACGCGCGCGCGCTCGCTCGAGCACCTGCTCACGGTCCTGCCCGCGCCCCCGACGGCCCTGTTCCAATGGCTCCGCGCCACGCACTCGGTCGTGCTCGACGACATCCTGATGGCCTCGCCGCTGCGCCAGGCCGTGCTCGTCGCGCTGTGCCGCGCGTGGCAGGACGCCGGCGCGCACGTCGTGGTCGCGTTCGAGACCGGCCGCGATCTCGGGGGGCGCGAGGCCGAGGCGTTCTTCGAGTACGGAGACGTCGACGACGTCGCGTTCCCGCTCAAGCCGTTCGCGGCCACGCGCGCGCTCCGACAGGCGCTGTTCGAGGCCGTGGTCGCCGAGGGCGATGGCGGTCGCATCCTGCTCGCCCGGGCTCACGAGGTGGTCGAGATCGAGCCGTTCACCGTGCCCGACGAGGAGGAGGCGCCGGATCTCGCCGACCTGATCTACGCGGCCGGGTCCATCCCGGCGAGCACGCCAGACGAGGCGCGGGCCTTGCTGGGCGGGCGCGTTCGGCTCGTCCGCTGCGAGGATCCCCACGAGGAGCTCGTGTTCATCGCGCGCGAGGTGAAGGCGGCGTTGATGGCGGGCGAGGCACCCTCCGCGTGCGTCGTCGCGCTGCCCGACCTCGCCACCTACGCGCCCGCGGTGCGCGCGGTGTTCGACGACCACGGCGTGCCGTTCGCGCTCGCGGCTGGCGCCCGGCTCGCGCACTCGCCGGTCACCAACGTGGTGCGCCGCGCGCTCTCGGTCGCGCTCCGCGGATGGCGCGCCGAGGATCTGCTCGCGATCGCGCGCTCGGATCTGGTCGTGCGGCCGCGCGAGGCCGATCCAGCCGCGCTGCGCCAGGCCTGTCGTGCAGCAGGCGTCAGCGTGGGCCGCCCGCGTGGCTGGGCACCCACGCTCGGCGCGTGGCTGCAGCGCGCGCGCCGTCGCGACGCGGTCGCGGTCGATCCGGAGCCGACGCTGGCGTGGATGGAGGGGTTCTGCGATGCGCTCGCGGCGATCGGCGAGGACGCCGAGCCGTCGACGTGGCGCGACGCCGTGCTCGCCGCGCTGGACGCGCTCGGCATCCCGCAGCGCGTCGGGCGCGCCGCCGATCCGGCGCTCGGCGCGGAGAACCTGCACGCGTGGGGCGCCATCCTCGGCACGCTGGACGACGTGGTGCGCCGCGCCACGATCGCGCAGCCTGGCGTGTGGCCGGCGCGCGCGTTGGTCGAGCACCTCGACGCGGCGCTGCACGACGCGGTCTACCGCGCCGATCCGCCCAGCGCGGGGCGGGTGCAGGTCGTCGGCGCGCTCGAGCTACGCGGCCTCACCCCGCGCCGCACCTGGCTCGGTGGGCTGCACCGCAACGCGCTGCCGCCGCGGCGCACCGGGCCGTTCCTGGTGCCGTTCGCGGTGCACCGCGCGCTCGATCCGGTCGATCCGCTCGCCGAGGCCCGCTACCTGCTCGGCTCGCTCCTCCGCAACGCGCTCGACGACGACTACGTCGCCTCGGTCGTGCTGTCCTGGCCGGCCACGGTCGAGGGCAAGCCGGTCGGCGTCGCGCCGGTGCTCGCCGATCTCCTCGACCGGCCCACCACAGCGGGGCCGCTGCTCGGCGACTGGATCGTCGACCCCGCGCCGCGCGAGGCGCGGGTGTCCGCGCGGTCCGAGGCGCTCGCCGCCGCCGCGCGCGATCTCGACGCGTGGGCGCCGCTGCTCGCGCCGCGCGA
>CAYQSE010000195.1:0-11326 GCA_964419905.1 uncultured Enterobacteriaceae bacterium | reverse complement strand
ATCGAGGGTCGCTGCGGGGATCGGGTTCGCGGTGGTCATCGCGTGCCTGCGGCGGTGGGTCGGAACGGAGGGATTACCACAGGTGGTGGGGTGGGGTCAGCGGGGCGGGGCGTCACCACATCTGGTCGATGAACGACCCCACCCAGTCCATCGCGTCGGTGCCCTCGCAGTAGACGTTGCTGTGGCCTTCGACGGACTCGAAGAGGAACAGGCCGGGACGGGGATCGATCGCGATCGTGCAGGCTCGGGGGAATCGACGGTGCCCCTATCAAAATCTGCGTCTCCCCTCGGGTAGAACCGAGCTTGGCACTTCCCTGGGGATCCCCATGTTCCGTTCGCTTCCGCTCGTCGTATCGCTGCTCGCGTGCACGCCTGGGGACTCGCCCTCCGACACGGCAACCGAAGATACGGCCGCACAGGACACGGCTCCGGGCGACTCGGGCGACTCGGGCGACTCGGGCGACTCGGGCGACTCGGGCGACTCGGGCACACCGGTCAACCAACCGCCCTCGATCGATGCGGTGCACATCGCCCCCGTCGACCCGACCACCGACGACGACCTGATCTGCTCGTGGTCCGGCTTCGCTGATGTCGACAACGACGCTGACGCGAGCAAGGTAGCCTGGTACCGCGACGGCGCGGTGGTCGGCACCACGGCCACGCTCGCCGCACCGCATCCGGCTGACGTGACCGTCCGCTGTGAGGTCACGCCCCACGACGGACAAGTCGGTGGCACGGTGCGATACGCCGAGGTCACGCCGCTTCGCCCGCTGGCGTGCTGGGAGCGCCCCGTCGAGTGCCCTGACGAGGTGGCGAGCCTGGGCGCGCCCGGCGAGCTGGTCGTGAACTACGGCGATCTCGAGCCCGACCACGATCCCGACGGGCTCCACTGTATCGACGTCGCGCTGGCCGTCGCGCCGGACACGCGCGGGTTGACCGTGCGATGGCCGAGGACGGCCCTGCTCTCCGACCTGATCGGGCCGTCGGGCCAGGTGATCTACGAGAGCGGACTGGGCCCGTGGTCCACCGCCGAAGACGGGCTCGCGGAAGCGACCCACCAGCAAGTCTCGCTGGAGCCGAGGGTCTACTTCGGTGTGGATGAGAGGATATTCCAGCTCCCATCGAGCCCCGGCGCGCCGCTCCAGTCCGGCTGCTACGCGATGCGCCTGTTCGCGGCCACCTCCGATGCGCCCGTCCGGGTCACCGCAACCACCAACCGCCGGCCCGCCGCACACCGCGTAGACATCCACGCTGTCGTCGCCGACGGCGCGATGATCACCCCCGAAGAGATCGTGGACACCCTCACCGCGATGCGCATGCTGGTGGTCCCGCATGGCATCGACATCGGCGATCTGACCTACGAGGAGATCTCGGGGACCTGGGCGGTGGTGGACTATGCGGATCGCGGCCAGCTCTTCGCGCTGAGCGACGGCGTCGCGGGGAACCCGAGCGCGATCCCGATGTACTTCGTCCGCGATCTGGTGAGCGACGACCCCGACTTCGGAGCGATTGGCGTCGCGGGTGGTATCCCTGGCGCGATCGGTCATCCTGGCACACCCACCTCCGGCGTCATGCTGGAGACGGCCGCCTACGACGACGCGAACGGTGTGGACGTGAGGGGACTTGCGCAGGTGGCGCTGCACGAGATCGGTCACTTCCTCGGGCTCCGCCACACCTCCGAGCGGTTCGACGGGATCCACGACGCGCTGACCGACACCCCGGAGTGCTACGCCGCCGAGGTGACACCGCAGGCCTGCGTCGGGCAAGGGTCCGACAACCTCATGTTCCCCGTCGCAGGGAGCGACATCGCCGACTTCTGGGTCAGCGCGCAGCAGGCCGCCGCCCTGCGCGCGGTCCAGCCGAGCGCGCCACACACCTGCTCTGCCCATGCCCAGTGCAACGATCTCGAGATCTGCAACGTGCAAGCCGGCCGCTGCGAGCCCGCCTACTGGCGGCGCTACGCGATGTACCTCGACGGCATCGCCGTCGACTCCAGCATCTCCTGGGACGTCGGCGGCGGCGCGCCCGATCCCTACTTGGAATGGGCGTCCGGCTACGGCTCGGGCACCCTGCCGACGCAGTCGAACACCTTCCTGCCCGAGTGGTGGACCTCGATCGACATCTATCCGACGCTCGGTGCTCAGACCTTCGCGTTGGCCGCCTGGGACGAGGATCTCACCGCGAGCGACTACATCGACTACTGGTCGGGTCCGCTCTCTGTCGAGGACCTCCGCTCGTCTGAGATTGCCGTCCCTGGGCACTACGACCAGGCCACCCTCTACACCGGCTTCGCGCCGTACTGAACGGAGTCTCCGATGATCCTGGTCCTCCTCCTCGCGTTCGCTTGTGGCGATCCTACGCACCTGCCGCCCGAGCCCACGCCTGCACCCGAGTCGGCCGCCGCCTCGGATCCCAACGCCCTTCGCGGGTTGCTGCAACCCATCGACTCTCCGCTGCCGGATCGCGCCACGTTGGAGCGCCTCTCGGCGACGCCTGCCGACGATCTGCTCCGCCTCGCAATCAAGGACGAGAGCTACCTGGTCCGACAGAACGCCGCGCGGCTGCTCCACCACTACCCGGACCACCCCGACGTGGTGCCGACGTTGGTCGCGCTGCTGCGCGACGAGGCGAGCGGGCCGGGCCTCCGGGTGGCAGCGATCGACAGCCTCGCTTTGCTCGACGCCAAGCATCGCGCGTCGAGTCGCCACGACCTGTTTGCGCTGATCGGCCACGACGACCCGGCCCTCGCCACCGCCGCGATCAGGGCGTCGCGGGATCTCGAGGGTGCGACGGAGCGGCTCGCCGTCGTGGTGGCGGCGCCCGACACGCACCCGGCTGTCGCGCGCGTCGCATCCAAGGCGCTCGAGACCCCTTGAGCTACGGGGCGACGGCATCGTCTCCGCACGTTGTCGTCCCGACCTGCCAAGGAGTTCAGGTGGTGCGGCACGGGGTCACGTCGTTGCTTGAGCACCGGGTCGCGCGCCGACCCTCGGGGCTCACGCCGCGTGAGGGGGCGGCTGCGCGGTGTCGGCGGGCGTGCACACGACGGCGAGGAGGACCAGGCGCAGCAGGCGTCTCATGCGCGTGGGCCTCCGGGCGCCGCGCCTACAACTCTGCGCCGTCGGCGGCGTCACAGTCCTCAGCGGCCTGCACCCAGCAGGGGAACCTCGCTTCGAACGTGCCCTCGACGTCTCCGGTGACCGTGCCACGCTGGATCACGTCACCAGGGCACTCGACCTCGAAGCCCACGTCCTCGCAGAGGAATACTTCGTCGCGCTGCTCGGTGTAGGGGGGTGCCACCCATGTCCCGGCACCACGACACCGCGCCGGCCCGGGCGAGGCAGATGTCGACGCCCTCGATCTCCACGACGCACGCCGACGCCTCGGAGTTGTCGCAGGCGGCGAGGGGGAGGACGAGCAGGCTGGTGACGAGGGCGCGACGCAGCGGGGTGAACGACAGGTCGGACCTTACGAGCTGGGTGTTCGGGCGCGTCGCGAACGCGCGCGGGCTCGCTATTCGGTCGAGTACCGAGGTGCACAGGCGATGCTTCGGGCGGAGCCGCGCATGTGCGTGGTAGTTCCCTTAGGGACGGGTCGTTTCGCTGTCCAACCTCCTTCGTGTGAACCGTACCGTCGTGCTGGTGTGCGGCCGGCCGGGACGGCCGGCCCACGGCTTGGTGCAGCGGGGCGGGCGTGTGCGGCCGGCCGGGAGGGCCGGGCCACGGCTCGAGCTTGGTTTCGTGGGTCGGCCGCCCCGGCCGACCAGTGCGGTCACCTCGTCGACCTCGGCCGATGTGCGGTCCGGTCTGGCTCGCCGTCGCGCCCATGGCGCTGCGGGCTACGCCGAGGTGCGGTGAAGGAGATGGCGACCCTGCGACCTTCGGGGCTCGCGCCGCGCGGTCGGGGGCTGAGGGGCACGCTTTCGTCGCCGGCAACATATTCGCGTGCGAAACATGGTACCGTCCGCGGCGCAATCGGAGGGGCCAATGCGAGTGAGTCTTTGGGTGGTTCTGGCGGTGACGTTGGCGAGCTGTTCGGGGGCGACGGGGTTGCCCGGCGCGGACGGCGCGGACGGCGCGGACGGTACGGACGGTGCGGACGCGACGTCGATCGTGCCCGAGATCATCGAAGGGAACTACTACGTCGACAACTCGCTGGACGTCGCGTTCCTCGAGGAGGTGGTGGAGATCACCGGGAGTCTGTTCGTCTACGCGCCAGGTCTGACGCGTCTGGATCTCCCGGCGCTCACCACGGTGGGCGACACCCTGTCCATCAACGCCAACAACACGCTGACCAACCTGAACCTCCCGGCGCTCACCACGGTGGGGACGCTGCACTTCACGAACAACGATGCCCTGACCAGCTTGGTCCTCCCCGAGCTCACCGCGGTGGAATCTCGCATGTTCATCGAAGGCAACGATGCGCTGATCAGCCTGGATCTCCCGGAGCTCACCGCGGTGGGAGCGACCGTGAGCATCCGCGGGAACGAGGCGCTGCCGAGCCTTGAGGGGCTGGGCGCCCTCGCGTCGGTGGGAGGGGCGTTGGAGATTTATGGCAACCCGTCCCTGACGAGCCTGGATGGGCTCGGCGCGCTCGCGTCGATGGGCGAAACGCTGGAGATCTCCAGCAACGCTTCTCTGGCGAGTCTCGAGGGGCTGGGCGCCCTCGCGTCCGTGGGAGGGGGCTTGATGATTTCGGCGAACGCTTCCCTGATGAGCTTGGACGGGCTCGGCGCCTTCCCGTCGATCGGCGGGGCATTGAACATTTCCAACAACCCTTCCCTGACCAACCTGGAGGGTCTCGGTGGCCTCACCTCGGTGGGGGGCGACCTGAGTATCGAATACAGCGCGGCACTCACGGACCTGAAGGGCCTCGACGCCACCACCTCGGTGGGAGGAATGCTGGTGCTCTGGGTGAACGCTTCCCTGACGAGCGTTGAGGGCCTCGACGCGCTCACCTCGGTGGAGGGGGAGCTGATGTTCTGGGAGAACCCTTCGCTGACGAGCCTGGCGGGTCTCGGTGCGCTCACCTCGGTGGGGGGGAACATCACCTTCTACAACAGCAGCGCGCTGCCCCAGTGCGAGGTGTGCGACCTGGTCGACCAGCTCACCGACTACACCGAGACGGTGCTGGCCGTGGGCAGCCAGGAGGACACCTGCACCGCGACGTGCGAGGCCGAGTAGGGGACGGTCACGCCCGGGCGCTGCCGGCTGATGCTCCTGCGCGTCGCGGCAGGGGATCGAGATGAGCCTGGGCGGGCGGGACGTCCGCCCTACGGCTTGGGGCGGCGGTGCGGGTTGACCAGGGCTTTGGCCTGGTGGGGTGGGCGGCCGGCCGGGACGGCCGGCCCACGGCCTTGGGATTCGGGCCTGTTTGCATGGGCGGCTGGCCGGGACGGCCGGCCCACGGGTGGGCTTGGTGTCGTGGGTCGGCCGTCCTGGCCGACCTGTACTGGTTGCCCGGCGATTGCGGGCGAACCAGTGCCCGGTCCCGCTCGCCGACGCGCCTACGGCTCGGCGGACGCCGGCGGCGCGCCGAGGACCCACGCCGCGGACTGCTCGGAGCGGTAGATCTCCGCGCCTTCCTGGGTGAACGAGAACGCGGCCCGGGTGAACACCGTGTCGCGCAGCCGCCGGTGGCCGAGGTCGCGCAGCGTGGCGGTCACGGGCGGGCCGATGCGGCCGAGGCGGACGAAGCGCGCGTCGTGGATGCGCGTGCCGAACCCCGACCACCCCAGCGACGGGCGCAGTCCCAGGCCCGCGATCGCCCAGATCTGCCCCAGCGTGCCGGTGGCCTGGATCATCACCGCGCCCGGCACGTGCTTGGGGTGGCCGGGCAGCACCCGCTGCGCGTCGACCAACAGGCCGAGGCGGGTGGTGTCCATCGTCCCCACGACGCGCTTCTCGTCCCCGTCGACCTCGGCGCGACTCAGGAACCACGCCTCGGGGTGGTAGAGGCATTCGTCGAGCCACACCTGCGGAAAGTCGGTCATCGCAGCTTCCTCGTCGCCCGTTGCGCCGGGCGCTCTCGGACCTTCAGGTGAGCGCCGCGTCGAGGCGCGGCAGGAGATCGGACTGGCCGAGCGCCTGCTCGAGCTGGCGCAGCAGATCGCGGACTTCGGTGAGGTCGACCTCACCGCCGGCCAGCACGGCGCGCACATCGTCCAGATCCTTGCCTCGCCCGGCGAGGATCTTCATCACCACCAGATCCGTCGCGTGGGCCACCGGCACCGCGACCGAGTCGATGGCGCACCGCGTGGCGCGACCGAGCGCGAGCGCTTCGAGACCCGATCCGGCCAGCACGAGGTCCACCTCCATGCCCGAGGGATGCGAGAGCGGCAGCACCGCGCCGCCCGTCATGCGCTCATCGGCGATGTCGGGGTACCGATGCCGCAGTCCTTCGGCCTGTAGTGCGGTCATCAGCGCGGGCACCTCGGCGCGATCGACCTCGACCGTGATGTCGATGTCCTGGGTCGCGCGGGGCGCGCCGCGGACGGCGACAGCCTGCGCGCCGAACACGAACCATCGAAGGCCGCGCGCGTCGAGCACCGCGGCCAGCGCGCCCAGCGTCTCACCGAGCGCCGACATGGGCGGCCCGATCGAGGAGGGCGCGGAGCCGCAGGTGCGACGCGAGATCCTCGCGGCGCGTGGCCTCGTCGGGCCAGTCGGGTCGCGTGGCGCGCGCCGCCTCGTAGAGCGCGATGGCGATCTCGACCTTGCGCGCGATGGGCAGCGCCGCGCGTGCTTGGCGCGCCAATCGCGCGGGCGCGTCCCAGTCGCGCGCGGCGTAGGCTCGGAGGGCGTCGGGGTCGAGCGTGTTCATGGGAGGCGTCTAACCGACAGGGCGCCCGTACTACCAGCCGCCGGCAGGTCGCGGCGCTCGGATTACGGGTCGAGCTCGTCGAAGGTCACGGTGTCGAGCCAGGCGTCGGCCTGCGCGGCGGTGAGGCCGGGGCCGAGGGCGGCGGCGTAGTAGAAGTGGGTGTCGGTGGTGAGGTAGCGGAGGTGGCGGGTGAGCTGGTGCCCGTAGTACTCGACGGGCTCGGAACGAGCATGGGCTAGCTGCCCAGAGAGCTTCGTGGTTCCTGTTGTGGGGGAGCCAGCAGGCGAGATGGCTTCTTGGTCCTTCATGTCCTGGTCGATGCGAACAGCAGGATCCGTGATGACTCCGGACATGCGTGCTGCGACCAGAACGTGGTTCTGGCTGGCGTCTGTGCAGTTCACGACGTGCCAGATCTCTCCAGGATGGGCTTGGAGGCCAGCAGAGAGCGGGTCGGGCGCTCCCTGATTCGCGTCGACATCGGCATCGCGGCCAGAGCACTTGCCGTCGCGGGGCACGCTGGTGTGGATCCCCTTGAACGCATGGTGCTTCGGAGGGGATGCATCGTGGGCGTGCTTTGCGGATCCCGCTTCGACGGTTGGAGCGATCTCGGCTTGGGTGCTGGAAGCGTCGGGCGTACGCGAACCGCAGGCGGCCGACAAGAGGAACAACCACCACATCACTCACTCCAATGCGCACGGATCGTGACGAGGACTTTGTCTAGCGGCTTCGCGTTCACCGTCCATGCTCCCATGCTCTCGTAGACCTCCGCCGCGCGATCCCACTCAGGAGTCGGCTCCCGCATTGCAGCGCCGGACTGCCTCGCCTTGATCGAGGCCGCCATCCAGCGGGCGTAGAGGCGCTTGAGCTGCTCCATGAACTCACGCATGGCGTCGAATCCGCCGGCCCCGCGGTACTTCGCGAAGAGGCCCGCCTCTACCCGTTGGTAGTCGGCCATCGTCGTCCACAGCACCCACGCCTCCCGCTGGCGGGCATCTTCGACGAAGCCATCGCCCGCGTCAAACGCCGAGGCGGCGCCGTTTGCGTCGCACGCGCCGGAGGAGCGCGCGAAGAGCTCGCGCTGCCACTCGAGATCGACGCGCACCTTCGCCAGATCCTCGACCACGCGCATCTGCTTGTCGGTGTCGTCCACATCGGCGCGGCCGACGGCGTTCTGCAGCGCGTGGAGCGCGTCGCGCAGCGCGTCGACGAGGGCGAGGCCGGCGCCCGTGTCGCCGCGCGCCGCGTGCACCGCGAGGTCGGCATCCAGCCTCTCGAGGCGGGGCGTCAGCGCGGCGTAGGTCTGCTGGAGCGCCTCGGTGCCCGCGGGCCAGGTCTCGAGCGTGCCGATGCGCTGGTAGTCGAGGTTCACGTCCTTCAGGTTGCCGAAGCGCTCGGTGAGGTTCTCGAGGACGTGGGCGCTCTCGGGGGTGGTCGCGACGAAGTCGGCGAGGTGGCGCATGCGCGCGACGAGGTGCGCCATGCCTTCGTCGGCCGCTACCCACGCGGGCTCGGGGACGGCGCCGCGGATCGCTGCGCCGGTGGCGATCCACTTGTGGTGCGTGGCGACCGTGCGTGCGCACTGGGCCCACGCGGCCTCGTCGTGCACACGGTCGAAGAGGATCTGGCGGACCTCGTCGTCGTCGAGCGACACCTTCTCGAGCGCCTTCCGGCTGCGGGTGAACGTCTCGGCGAGCGCGGAGGGCCAGTCCCGCGCGAGGACGCGCTCCGACGAGGGCAGCCCGAGGCCGAGCCCGTGCGACGTCTCGGCGCGCTCGAACGTCGCCGTGGCCTGGTCGCCCTCGACCCGCAGCGCGAGGGCGGCGCGATCCTCGACGCCCACCACCGGCTTGCCGCCGGCGGAGACCGCGAAACCGTGGGTGCTGCTGCCCGAGACACGGGTGCCCCCCATGCCGTCGGCGCCGGTCGCGATCGCGTCGCGTCGCTCGTCGGCGTCTGTCCACCCCGCGGCGACGCCCGCCCGCTCCATGCCGTGCGTGCGCTTGGACGCCTCGGCGTCGAGCACGGTGGCCTGGACGTGCCCGGTGGTGTCTGCCAGCGCTTCGAGCGCGGTGCGGTCGGGGGCGGCGAGGACGGCGTCGGCCAGGGCGCGCTCGGTGGCGCCGTCGAACGAGAACGTGGACGACAAGCCGGCCTCAACACGCCGCTCTTCGCCCTTCGTCAGCGTCAGGAGGCCCAGGTTCACGCTGCCCGAGGCCTGGAGCGTCACCTCGCCGGTGAAGGAGACACCGACCCGGAGCAGGCCGTCTGGCGTGGCCTCGATGCTGCGCTCGGCGATGCCCTTGTCGCCGGCCTTGGCGCGCACCCCGAGCTGCGCCCAGGAGGCAGACAGACACAGCGCGCCCTCGACCGCGGTGCGGCTGCGACGGCGCGCTCCTTCCTGCAGCCCGTCGGCGGTCGGGCGGGCGGCGTCGCCGCGGGCGACGCGATCGAGGATCGCGGCGGCGGACGCGAGCGATCGGAGGGCTGGCACGCCGTCACCGCCGCGCCACGCGGCCTTGAACGCCGCGGCCTTCGGGCCATCTACGATCTCCACGGTGTCCCACGTCCCGGACAGGCTGCCCGAGGCGCCGAGCACGCCGCCGTGTGCCACCTGGCTGCCGCCCTGATCGCCCTGTGCGTAGCCGGCCGTGCCGCCGAGTCGGGCGCTCGCCGTGAGGGTGACGGCGATGACGGCCCCGCCGCCGGGGAGGTCGCGCACGTCCGCGAACGCGGAGAGCCCGGCGCCGACCTCGAGGCCGGCCTTCGCCGTCAGGCCCTCGTCGTTGTCGGCGTCGGCCGTCGCCTTGCCGGAGCCCGTCGCCGCGAGGCCGTTGTCGTGGAGCGCGAGGCCCGCCTTCGCCGCGACGCCGGCGTCGCCTGCGGTGTAGCCGTCGGCCTCGTGCTCGTAGCTGACGGCGTGGTTGGCGAGGGGCGCACCGGGCTTGACGCCGAGGTCGCCCGACGGCGCGGGTGGGGTGGTGCGTTCCTTGGCGCGCGCGGTGGGGGTGTAGGCGCCGGTGGCGTAGAAGGCGTCCATGCCGGAGGCGGCGTCGAGCGTGGGACAGCGGGGAGGCGATTCGGCGGGGAGCCGCAGGGCCGCGAGGGTGGCGGCGTTGCCTGCGTGCCCGGAGGCGTCCGGCTGGGCGTGGAGCGCGGTGGGATCGCGCGAGACGTCGGGGTAGCGGTCGCTGGCGCAGTCCGGGCGCTTGTCCTTCGCGTACATCTGGCCCTCCGAGCGGAGACGGGAGTTCGGCCAGCGTACGAGTTCAAAGGGGGAAAGGTCGGAAATCCAGGGCGGGTAGTCTGCTGATACCACCCGGCGGCGGGTCTGTGGCTCGGCACGCGCGCGGGCACGCTATGGGTGAGGACGCCGCTCGGAGGACGACGTTGCTCCTGTTCCTCTTTCTGCTCGCTGCCTGCGCTCCGGCGCCGTGTGTCGGCGGCCCCGCGGTCGTCACCGACATCGACGAGACGCTCACCGCCCTCGACGCCGAGCTCATCCAGCAGCTCCAGGATGCTGCGTATGTCCCCGCGATGCGCCCGGACGCCGACGTGCTGTTTCGGGGGCTCGCCGATCGGGGCTACCGCGTGTTCTACCTGACCGCGCGCGGCGAGGACATCACCCTCGACGACGGCCGGACGATGCGGGAGGCGACGCACGACTGGCTCGTCGCGCACGACTTCCCGGTCGAGGACGGCTCGCTCTTCCTCGCCGACGGTATCGGGGCCTACGGCGAGGGCGCCGTCGCGCTCAAGGCGGGGGTGCTCGCCGATCTGCAAGCGGACGCCTGGGACTTCGCGTGGGGCTTCGGCAACGCCGAGAGCGACATCGAGGCGTTCCAGCAGGCCGGCCTGCCCGACGAGCGGGTGTTCCTGGTGGGTGAGCTCGCCGGCACGATGGGGGTACAGGCGATCCCGGACGAGGAGGCGTATTCGGCGTTCGTGGAAGGGTTCTTGCCGGGGGTGGGGCAGGTGGCGTGTGCGCCGTAACGGGGCGATCCGTTGCGTACGCCACCTGGCTTCGCGTCCCAACGGCGTTGCGACGTTGCGTACCCACAGCGTGCGTATCCCTTGGGCCTCTCCCCGATCTGTCGATGGCCACGTCGCGCGGAACACCTTGATGAGCGCGCCGATGCAGACGTCTCGCGACTCTTCGGAGGCATGACGGATGCTCACGACGGGACCCACCGCGTGCTTCGCGCGACGGTCAGCTAGAACCTGACGCCCAGGCGCTCCAACTCGCGCATCGACTCGCGCCGACGCGCTTCGCACGCGTTCGCAGCGTGAACGGCCGCCAGCTTGTGGGGCAGGTCCAGCTCGAAGTTCTTGTCGACAGCACGGAAGATCGCCGAGAGTCGGCGGGCGCTCGGACCGAGCATGTCGCCTCACGATGGATCACATCTCTACGAAGACAGTCTGAAGGCGGGTTCACGAGGATCTATGAACGTGGGGGCGGGCGTCCCGCCTGTCGATTGATCACTTCTCCAAGAAGTCCGGATGAAGG
>CAYQSE010000194.1:0-11275 GCA_964419905.1 uncultured Enterobacteriaceae bacterium | reverse complement strand
CGGCCGACCGCCCTCCCCGACCAGGCACGGCCGGCCGGGACGGCCGGCCCACGGCGGCAGGCTTCTGATGCCCAGAAGACGTGGGTCGGCCGTCTCGGCCGACCGCCCTCCCCGACCAGGCACGGCCGGCCGGGACGGCCGGCCCACGGCAACGGCGGCCGGTCGGCGTAGCTGGGGTTAGCCGGTGGGCCTGCTTGGAGTCCCGATGCGACTGTTCCTGCTGCTCGCCCTCACCGCGTGCGCGCCGCGCACCGCGCCGCCCGTCGACGCTGCGGCGGCGGCGCCCGCCGCCACCGAGGCGCCGCCCGCCGGGCTCAACGACCGGTTCATCGCGCCCGACCTCGACGTGGCGGAGTGGTCGTCGCGCTTCGAGCGCCCCGAGCGCGAGGTGTACGGCTACCGGCAGCCGATCGTCGACGCGCTGGGGCTGGCGCCCAGTCAGGCGGTGGCCGACATCGGCGCGGGCACCGGCGCCTACCTCGACCCGCTCGCCGCAGCGGTGGGGACCGACGGCGCCGTGTACGCGGTGGAGCTCTCGCCGGTGTTCGTCGCGCACCTGAACGAGCGCGTCGCCGCCACCGGCCTCGCCCACGTCCACGTCGTGCAGTCGACGCCGACCGCGACGAACCTGCCCGACGCGAGCGTCGATCTCGCGATCCTCGTGGATGTCTACCACCACCTCGACGATCCAGGCGCGCTGCTCGCCGACCTCGCCCGCGCGATGCGCCCTGGCGGCCGCCTCGCGCTGGTCGAGTTCCACCGCATCGAGGGCGTGAGCAGCCCGTGGATCCTCGGCCACGTCAAGCTCTCGCGCGAAGAGGCGCTCGCCGAGATCGGCGGCTTCGGGTGGTCCAACCCGACCGCGATCCCGATCGCGGGGCTGGTCGACAACTACGTCGTGACGTTCGACGCGCCTTGAGGACGGTCGGGCCGGTCACCACCGCGGCCCTGGTGGCCGCGAGCATGATCGGCACCGGGGTGTTCACGACATCCGGCTTCGCGCTCGCCGACCTCGGCTCGCGCGAGGCGGTGCTGGTCGCGTGGGCCCTCGGCGCGGTCTACGCGGCGGCCGGCGCGATCAGCTACCTGTGGCTGATCCAGGCGCATCCGGTGGACGGCGGCGAGGCCGCGCTGCTCGCGCGCACCTGGCACCCGGCGCTCGGTGCCGCCGCCGGATGGATCGGCCTCGCGGCCGGCTTCACCGCGCCGATCGCCGCCGCCGCGCTCGCGCTCGACGCGTACCTCGACGTCCGCGGCCTCGGCGTCGCGGCGATCGCCATCGTGGCGCTGCTGCACGCGCTTCCGGGCGCGGGACGCCACGCGCAGACCGCGGCCGTGGGCCTCAAGGTCGCGCTGCTGGTCGCGGGGCTCGGCCTCGCGTGGCGCGCGACCCTCCCCGTGCCCGACCCCACCACCCTCGCCGACGCGCGCTGGTCCGCGCTGGGCCCCACGGTGGTGTGGGTGGCGTTCTCGTACTCCGGGTGGAACGCGTTCGTGTACGTCGGCGGGCACCTCACCACGTCCGCGCGGCGCGCGCCGGTCGTGCTCGCCGGCGTGGGCGCGGTGGCCGCGCTCTACCTCGCCGTGAACGCCGCGATCCTGTACGCCGCGCCGGTGAGCGCGCTCGCCGGCCGCCCCGATGTCGCGCTCGCCGCCGTCGAGGCGCTCGGTGTGCCCGCGCTCGTCGTCGGGCTGCGCCCGGTCGTCGGCCTCGCGCTGCTCACCTCGATCGCCGCGATGGTGTGGACCGGCGCCGAGGTGTGGCGCTACCTCGCGCGCGCCGGCCAGCTCCCCGTCGTGCTCGAGCGCCCCCGCGTCGCGCTGGCCGCGCAAGCAGGCCTCGCGATGCTCGCCGCGAGCGTCACCGCGCTGCGCGATCTGCTCGGCTACGTCGGGCTGACGCTCAGCGTCTCCGCGGCGCTCACCGTCGCCGGACTGTTCGTGCTGCACGCGCGGGAGGGTGCGCGCCCGGCCAGCCGCGCCTACCCGCTGGTCCCCCTCGCCTTCGTCGCCGCCACCGCGCTCGGCGCGGGCTGGATGGCGTGGCGCGAGCCCGGGCCGGCGCTCGCGTCCGCGGCCACGCTGCTCGCGGCGATCGGCGTCGGGCTGCTGCGCCCCGGCGCGACGCGCTGAGCACGCGACAGGGCGAGGCGGACCCGAAGGTCCACCCCGCCGGCCGGATCCGCGCGGTGCCTACAGCCCGTCGCAGCAGCCGTCCACGGTCCGGCAGCTGTCGAACTCCTGCGGGAGGCACTCGGGCACCTGCACGCACACGCCGTCGCCGGTCACCCCCATCTGCGGCGCGTCGCACACGTCGTCCGCCCAGTAGCTGACGTAGCCGGTCCACGGCTCGCGGAGGTAGGTGCCCGTGGCGATGTCGTAGACCGGGAACGTCGCGTACTCCACCGAGCGGTCGTCGTTCTCGTCGACCGGGTCGCGGATCTCGCCGTCGTCGTCGGTGGGGTCACGGTCATCGATCGGGTCACGGTCGTCGGGGGGACGCACGACGCCGCCCTTCGCGTGGCCGAGGATGATCGCGCCCTTGAGCTGCGGGGCGTAGACCGCGTACTCGGGCAGCGCGGGCTGGTTGACCTGCACCCCGTTCGGGTTCTGGCCGACGGTCTGCACCTCGAGGTTCGGGTCGCCGTTGTAAAGGACGTGCATCGTCGTCGACTGGCTCACGGTGTCGAAGAACACGCTGCCGTTGCGCTCGCAGGCCACCGTGGCGCTCGCGGTGACCGTCGTCTCGAACGAGCCGTCCTGACGCAGGAAGTCGAGCGCCTTGCCGCCGTTGCTCACGTAGGTCTTCAGGTTGTCCTCGACGACCTTCACCGCGTTCGGCGCGATGGTGACCAGGGTGTCGATAGACCAGGTCGGCGAGATCGCGATGTCGTGCGTGATCTCGAACTGCGCGTTGTTCGTGCTCTGGAACGCCTGCGGCGCCGAGCTGTCCCACACGCCCCACAGCGTGTGACCGTTCGGCCCGGACTCGATGTAGTCCAGCCCGAAGTGCAGCTGGACGCTCTGAACGGCGGCCAGGTTCGTGCACTGGCCCTGCCCCTTGACCGTGATCGTGGCCGGCGTGGTCATGGTGAGCAGGCGCTCGTTGACGTTGGTGCTGCCCGAAAGGTTGCTGACCGAGACGAAGATCGGGCTGACGCTGCTGATGGTGATGTCGGCGTCGACGTGGTTCGCGAGCGCGGACATCGGGGCGAGAGCGAGGGCGAAGGCGATGGAGAAGCGAGACATGGAAGGCTCCGGGGTTGGGATGCGCAACCCCTCCTCGCAGCATCCGTGCCATCGCACACCCGAGGAACCTCTTCGCGTTCCTCCTTGCTTTTCACGGCATGTAGCGTGTCTCGCGCACTGCGCGGGGCCCCCTGAAGCGGTGCGCGCGCATGCGCGCGCGCGTCGCAGTGACTCCCCTCCCACTCGCCGGCGAAAGGGTGTAGGTTGCTCACGGGAGAGTCACTGTGCAGATCCTGCGAATGGCCTGGCGCAACGTGTGGCGGAACAGCCGCCGGACCGCGATCACCATCGCCGCGATGGCGCTCGCGCTGGCCGTCGAGCTGATCTACGCGGGCCTCGTCAACGGCATGGTCTCGGACATGGCCGCCGACGTGACCGAGCTCGAGATCGGCGACCTCCAGATCTTCTCGAAGCAGTACCTCGAGAAGCCGTCGATCTACGAGACGGTGCCCGCGCACACCGAGGTGCTGCAGCGGCTCGACGACGTGGGCTACGCGGCCAGCGCGCGGCTGTATGGCGGCGGGCTGGGTGCTGCGGGCGAGTCGTCGTCGGGCGTGTCGTTCGTCGGCCTCGATCCGGCACGGGACGCGAAGGTCAGCACCGTCCACCAGGCGGTCGCCAGGGGCGCGTGGCTCGACACCACCGATCCGAAGGGCGTCGTCGTCGGGCGCGGGCTCGCGCGCACCCTCGCGCTCGACGTGGGCTCGGAGCTGCTCGTGCTCTCGCAGGGCGCCGACGGCTCGGTGGCCAACGAGCTCTACAAGGTCCGCGGCGTGCTGATGACGGTCGCCGCGGGCACCGATCGCGGCGGCATCTTCATGACCGAGTCCGCGTTCCGCGACCTGCTCGCGCTGCCCGAGGGCGCGCACAAGATCCTCGTCCGCTTGCCGAAGGACACGGATCTCCTCGCCGCGAAGGCGGTGATCGAGCCGCTGGCGCCCGGCGCGGAGGTGATGACGTGGATGGAGATCTCGCCGCTGCTCGCGCAGATGCTCCAGGGCGTCCAGGCCCAGATCATGATCGTGTACTTCATCATCTACGTGGCCGTCGCCATCCTCATCCTCAACGCGATGCTGATGGCGCTGTTCGAGCGCGTGCGCGAGTTCGGCGTGCTCAAGGCCATCGGCTACAGCCCGCTGCAGGTGTTCTCGATGATGATGCTCGAGGGGCTGATCCAGGCGACCGTGGCGCTGGGCGCCGGCGCGGCTGTCGCGGCGCCCGCGATGTGGTACCTCGCGGTGTACGGGATCGACGTCGGCGCGCTCGGCGGCGTCACGATGGTGGGCATGACGATGCCGGCGATCTGGCGCGCCGAGTTCACGCCCGCCGTCGTCTCGGTGCCCGTCATCATGCTGTTCTTCATCGTGATCGCAGCGGTGCTGATCCCCGCGACGCGCGCGGCGATGCTGTCGCCGGTCAAGGCGATGAGCCACCAATGAGGTGCACATGAGCGGGATGTTCCGGCTGCTCTCCTTGTCGTGGCGCAACCTGTGGCGTCAGCGGCGCCGCACGCTGCTCACCCTCGCCTCGATCGCGTTCGGCGGCTTCCTCGCGGTGCTGATGACCGCGATGCAGGACCGCAGCTTCGCCGACTTCATCGACACCGCCGCCCGCCTCGGCGCGGGGCACGTCACCATCCAGCACCCCGAGTACCTCGACACCCCCACCCTCTCGCGCACCGTCACCGACATCGACGCGAAGCGCGAGACCGCGCAGGGCGCCGAGCACGTCGTGAAGGCGGTCGACCGCACCAGCGGCCAGACGATGCTCTCGACGGCCTACGACAGCTTCGGCGCCATCTTCATCGCGTACGACCCCACGCTCGAGACGTCCGAGACCTTCGAGTTCGCCCAGGGCATCGTCGAGGGCGCGCTGTTCGATCAGCCCGACGCGAAGGGCATCGTGCTCGGCACCGTGCTCGCGAAGAACCTCGGCGCGAAGATCGGCGACAAGGTGGTCTACACGCTGACCGACCGCAACGGCGAGATCGTGTCCGGCATGGAGCGGCTCGTCGGCACGGTCGACTCCGGCGCCCCCAGCCTCAACGCCGCCCTGTGCCTGCTGCCGATCGACACCGTGCGCAAGGTGCTCGGCTACGACCCCACCGAGGGCACGCAGCTCGCCGTGTTCCTCTCGGACGGGCGCAAGAGCCAGGGCGCCGCGCGCGACCTGCGCGCGCGCTTCGGCGACGACGTCGCGGTGCTCACCTGGGATCAGATCCAGCCCGAGATCCAGGCGTTCGTCGCGATGAAGGTCGGCGGCGGTCGGGTCATGGAGTTCGTGATCGCGCTGCTCGTCGCCGCGGGCATCTTCAACACGCTGTTCATGAGCGTGATGGAGCGCACGCGCGAGTTCGGGATCATGCTCGCCATCGGCTACGGCCCGGGCCAGCTCTTCTCGCTGGTGATGTTCGAGAGCCTGATCCTCGCCCTGCTGGGGCTCGTCGCGTCGCTCGTGGTCACCGCCGGGCCCTACTACTACCTCTACACCCACGGCATCGACATGACCGAGGTGTACGCGCAGCAGGGCGGCGCGCTCGACATCGGCGGCGTCGGCATGGACCCGATCCTGCGCATCGGCATCTTCCCCGAGAACGCAGTGGCCATCGCGCTGCTCATCCTCGCGGCGACCCTGCTCGCCGGCCTCTACCCCGCGTGGCGGGCCGGTCGCGTCGATCCGGTCGCCTCCATCAACCTCATCTGAGGCGCGCATGTCCGACGTGACGACCCCCTCCGAGGCGCACGGCGCACCCACCATCCACCTGCGTGGGGTCACCAAGGTGTTCCAGCAGGGCGACGTGCAGGTCCACGCGCTGCGCGGGCTCGACCTCGACGTCGCGCCCGGCGAGTTCACCGCGCTGTGGGGCCCGTCCGGCTCGGGCAAGACCACCGCACTCAACCTGATCGGCGCGCTGGACTCCCCCACCACGGGCCACATCGCGCTCGAGGGGCGCGACCTGTCGAAGCTCAGCCGGCGGCAGCTCTCGCAGCTCCGCCGCGACCGGATCGGCTTCGTGTTCCAGTCCTACAACCTCATCCCGGTGCTCACCGCCTACGAGAACGCCGAGTCGGTGCTCTCGCTGCAGGGCGTGCCCGCGACCGAGCGCAAGGAGCGCGTGATGCGGCTGCTCGCCGAGGTCGGGCTCGCCGGCATGGAGCACCGCCGCCCGCACGAGCTCTCGGGCGGCCAGCAGCAGCGCGTCGCCGTCGCCCGCGCGATCGCGTCGAACCCAGCCGTGGTGCTCGCGGACGAGCCCACCGCGAACCTCGACTCGGCAACGTCCGAGAAGCTGCTCGACATCATGCAGCAGCTCAACGAAGAGCGCGGCATCACGTTCGTGTTCTCGACGCACGACCCGCGCGTGATGCACTACGCGCGGCGGCTCATCGGACTGGTCGACGGGCAGGTCGACACGGACGAGACGCGCCGCTGAGGGGCACGCTCAGGCCGGCTCACCGCGAAACAGCCGCGGGCGCTCCGCCGCGCGGGTCATCGCGACGAGCCCGGTCTGCACCATCTCGAGGATGCCGAACGGCGCGAGGACCGCGACCAGACGCTCGATCTCGCCCTGGGTGCCGGTGATCTCGACGACCACCGAGTCCGGACCGAGGTCGACCGCGCGCGCGCCTGTGACCTGCACGATCTGGAGCACGGCCGGGCGCGTGTCCGCGCCGGCGCGCACCTTGATCAGCGCGAGATCGCGATCGACGCGCGACAGGTCGGTGATGTCGTCGACCCGCAGCACGTTCACGAGGCGGTAGAGGTTGGCCTCGATCCGCTTCGCGATGGCCGCGTCGGTCTCGCACACGATCGTCATCCGGGAGATGCCCGGCTCGTGCGTGCGCCCGACGTTGAGCGAGTCGATGTTGTAGCTGCGCCGCCGGAACAGCGAGGCGACGCGGTCGAGCACGCCCGGCTGGTCCTCGACGTGCACGACGAAGGTTCGGGTCTGCTTCATCTCAGTCCTCGCCGGTCTCGTAGATCGGGTTGTGCTTGCGCTCGGGGCGCCGGATCATGTCGTCGATGTCCTTGCCGCTGGCCACCATCGGGTAGACGCTGTCTTCCTGCTCGACGCGGAAGTCGATCACCACGGTCCCGGGCGACGCCTGCGCCGCGCGGACCGCCGCCTCGACGTCGCCCCGCGTGGTCACGCGCAGCCCCGTGAGCCCATGCGCCTCGGCGAGCTTCACGAAGTCGGGGCTGCGCATCGGCGTGGCCACGTAGCGCCCGCCGTAGAACAGCTCCTGCCACTGGCGCACCATGCCGAGGTAGCCGTTGTTGATGATGGCGACGTGCACCTTGATGCCCTCCTGGGCGATCGTGGACAGCTCGCACGCGGTCATCTGGAAGCCGCCGTCGCCCGCGATCACCCACACCTCGGTGGGCGCGTCGTCGGGCTTCGGGTGCGCGCCCAGCGCGAAGCGCGCGCCGATCGCGGCGGGCAGCGCGAAGCCCATCGTGCCGAGCCCGCCGCTGGTGAGCAGCTTGCGCGGATAGTCGTGCTTGTAGTACTGCGCCTCCCACATCTGGTGCTGGCCGACGTCGGTGACGACGAGCGCGCGCCCCTCGGTGAGCCGCCACAGGTCGAGGATGACGTGCGCCGCGTACAGACGGCCCTCGTCGGGCAGCGACTGGATGTCGCGGACGGCGCTGTCGCCCTTCATGTCGGCGATCCGCGCGAGCCAGTCGGGCCGCTGGCGCGCCTCGAGCGTCGGCACGAGCTGCGCGAGCACGTCGCGCACATCGCCGACCAGCGCCACGTCGACCTTCACGTTCTTGTTCACCTCGCCCGGATCCAGCTCGACGTGGATCTTCTTCGCCCGCTGCGCGAACGTCTTCGGGTTGCCGGTGATCCGGTCGTCGAACCGCATCCCGAGCGCGAGGATGACGTCCGCCTCCTGGATGGCCTTGTTCACCCACGCCTCGCCGTGCATGCCCGCCATGCCGAGCGCGAGCGGATGCGTCGCCGGGAATCCGCCGAGCCCGAGCAGCGTGGACGCGACCGGGATGTCGCCCTGGCCCACCAGCTCCATCAGCAGCTCGGTGGCGCCCGCGCGGATCACGCCCTGCCCTGCCAGGATCAGCGGCCGCGCGGCGCCGTCGAGCAGCCGCTTCGCCTCCGCGAGCTCGGACGCGAGCGGCGCGTGCTCGGGCCGGTAGCCGGGCAGGAAGATCGGCGCGTCGCTCCACGCGAACGCGCAGCTCGCCTGCTGGGCGTCCTTCGTGATGTCGACCACGACCGGGCCCGGGCGTCCCGACGCGGCGATGTAGAACGCCTCGCGGATCGTCCGCGCGATGTCCTCGGCGCGGCGCACCAGGAAGTTGTGCTTCGTGATCGGCAGCGTCACGCCCGTGATGTCGGTCTCCTGGAACGCGTCGCTGCCGATCAGCGCGCCAGGGACCTGCCCGGTGATGCAGACCATCGGCACGTTGTCGAGCAGCGCCGTGGCGATGCCGGTGACGAGGTTGGTGGCGCCGGGGCCAGAGGTCGCGATGCACACGCCGACCTTGCCCGACGCGCGCGCGTACCCGTCGGCCATGTGGGCAGCGCCCTGCTCGTGCCGCACGAGGACGTGGTGCACCATCGGGTAGCGGACCATCGCGTCGTACGCCGGCATGATCGCGCCGCCCGGGTAGCCGAACACGACGTCGACGCCCTCGCGGACGAGGGCCTCCCACAGGATCTCGGCGCCGGTGAGCACCGTGCCGGGCTCGTTCAGCGCATCGGGTCGGGACGAGGAAGCGTTCATCGGCGATCTTCTGGAGCTGGAGGTTGGGGTTCGTGTCGGCGCCCCGTGCCGGGGCCAACGACGAAGCCCCCGCGCCGAGTGTCTCGGTGCGGGGGCCAGGCGTCTATCTCTGCGTTCGACGGTCGTTCGTCAGAGTGCGCTGGTCCCCGCGCGTCCAAGAAGGAGGCGGGAGAGGCGTACTACCTCGGATACGACGAGATCCTCCCGCAGACGGGGCGCGCGCCACGACGAGTCGTCGTGAGCGGGCGGCGCGGCGGGACCGGTGGTCGACAGTTGCACCGGCACACTCTGCGGGCGACGGCGCCGAGCGTCAAGCGTGAATCGCGATCCCAGCGCTCGGTGCGCCGAACGTGGCGACGGCCGGGCGTCCTGACTACACCGGACCCGTGGCCCCCGAGTCCCCGGTGAACGCTCCGATCCGTGACGCCGTGCTGCTGATCACGGACGTGGTCGACAGCACGCGCCTCGTCGAGCGCCTCGGCGACGCGCGGATGGCGGAGGTGTGGATCGCGCACGACCGCGTGGTGCGCGACCTGCTCCCGCGCTGGCGCGGGCGCGAGGCGGATCGCACGGACGGCTTCCTGCTCCTCTTCGACGCGGTCGACGACGCGGTGGGGTTCGCGTGCGCGTTCCACGCGGCGATGACAGCGCTCTCCGCGCGCTTCGGGGTGCAGTTCGCGGCGCGCGTGGGGATCCACCGGGGCGCGGTGATCCTGATCGAGACGTCCGAAGCGGACCGCGCGCGCGGCGCGAAGCCGCTCGAGGTCGAGGGGCTCGCGAAGCCGACCGCGGCGCGGGTGATGTCGGTCGCCGCGGCGGGGCAGACGCTGCTGACCTCGGACGCGCGCGCGTCGCTGGACGCGGAGCGCGTCGTCAGCCACGGGCACTGGCGCATGAAGGGGGTGTCCGAGCCGATCGCGCTGTTCGAGGTCGCGACGCCCGGCGCGCCGCTCACGCCGCCGCCCGACGGGGCGAAGGTGTATCGGGTGGCCGAGCAGGACGGCGTGTGGGTGCCGCTGCGCGAGGTCCCGCATCGGCTCCCCCGCGAGCGGGACGCGTTCCTCGGGCGGAGCGAGGATCTGCGCCGCCTGGCCGAGCGCCTGGATGCGGGCGCGGCGCTGGTGAGCGTCACCGGTCCCGGCGGGGCCGGCAAGACGCGCCTGGTCACGCGGTTCGCGTGGACGTGGCTCGGGGACTTCCCGGGCGGCGCCTACTTCTGCGATCTGAGCGAGGCGCGCGACCGGGACGGGCTGGTCAGCCAGGTCGCGCGCGCGCTCGACGTGCCGCTGGGCTCGAGCGACGCCGTGGCGCTGCTCGGCCAGGCGATCGCCGGGCGCGGCGCGTGCCTGATCGTGCTCGACAACTTCGAGCAGGTGGTCGCGCACGCGCCCGCGACCCTCGGCGCGTGGCTCGATCGGTGCCCCGACGCGCGCTTCGTGGTGACCACGCGTGAGGTGCTCGGGTTGCCCGGCGAGTCCACCCTGGCGTTGCCGCCGCTCGACGAGGGCGCCGCGCTGGACTTGTTCATCGAGCGCGCGAGGGCCGCGCGCGCGGACTTCGCGCTCGTCGACGGGGAGCGCGACGCGGTGGTCGCGCTCGTGCACGCGCTCGACCTGCTCCCGCTCGCGATCGAGCTCGCGGCGGCGCGGGTGCGGGTGATGCGCCCCTCCACCATCCTCGAGCGCCTCGGCGAGCGGTTCCGGCTGCTCGCCGCGCCCGGCGGCCGCGCGTCCAGACAGTCCACGCTGCGCGCGACGCTCGACTGGAGCTGGGAGCTGCTCGACGCGGACGAGCGCGCGGCGCTGGCCCAACTGAGCGTGTTCGAGGGCGGCTTCGACCTCACCGCGGCCGAGGCGGTGCTCGCGCTGGACGCGGCCTGGCCGGTGGACGCAGTGCAGGGGCTGGTCGACAAGAGCCTGGTGCGACCCGTCTCGGACGGCCGGTTCGCGCTGCTGGTCACCGTGCACGCCTACGCCGCCGAGCGACTCGCGCAGGTGGGCGCGGTGAAGGCCACCGAGCTTCGCCACGCGGCGTGGTATGCGCGCTCGCCCTCGTCCGAGCGCGCGGATCTCCACAACCGCGTCGCCGCGTGTCGGCGCGCGGCGCGGCACGCGGACGGCGCGCTCGCGCTGGACGCGCTTGCCACGGCGTGGCGGGCGCTCGAGCGCCGGGGGCCGTTCGGCCTGGGGGTGGAGCTCGCGGAGCGCGTGCTCGCGCTCCCCGACACGACGGCCGCGCAGCGCGGCGCGGCGGCGCTGTTCGCCGGGCGGGCGTGT
>CAYQSE010000193.1:0-11557 GCA_964419905.1 uncultured Enterobacteriaceae bacterium | reverse complement strand
GGCTCGCTCGGGTCGTCGGGCTCCTTGCTCGTCTCACCCCAGCTCCGGTCGGACTGCGTCCTCCCTCCGACGGGATTCGCTCACAAAGACCCTCCTTGCGCTCACCTTCGGGGCCTGATCCGGTGATGAACCGTCTTGCACCCAGCCGCAAGCGCCAGGTGCGGTCTCAGAGCGTCGCGATCGCGTCGATCTCGACGGCCACGTCGCGCGGGAGGCGCGCGACCTGCACCGTCGCGCGCGCGGGCGCGTGGTCGCCGAAGATCTCGGCGTAGACCTCGTTGACCTCGGCGAAGTCGTCCATCGACTGCAGGTAGACGGTGGTCTTGACCACCTTCGACAGCGACGAGCCCGCCGCATCGAGCACCATGGCGAGGTTGTGGAGCACCTGGCGCGTCTGATCGCGCGGATAGCCGGGGTGCAGGTGGCCCTCGGCGTCCAGCGCGATCTGCCCCGAGCAGAACACGAAGCCGTTGGCGACGACCGCCTGGCTGTAGGGGCCGATCGCCTGCGGCGCGTCCGCGGTGTGCACGATGTTCAAGGGGGGCTCCTCACACGAAAGAGTTGTTGATGACCTCGCCCATGCCGCCCGCGCCGGGGACGATGTAGGACTTGTCGGTGAGCCCCCGCTCCTCTGCCCAGCGGGCGCCGAGCGGGGTGTCGAGCACGGGCTTGGGGGACAGCCCGCGATCGAGGCGCAGCGCGAACACCTCGACCATCGGGAAGTGCTGCGTGATGTGCGCGAGGTACTCCGGCGTGACCATCAGGTGGCAGGTGACGATGCGCGCCTGCCTCCCCGGGACGTGGTCGTGGTAGTGCGCGATCACGCGCGCGATGCTCGAGCCGGTCGCGCCCATCGGATCGGGGATGATCACGGTGGCGCCCTCGACGGGACCGCCGACCTTCGAGCCGGTGAGGTCGACGCCGGTGACCGCGCCGGTGGTCGGATCGGCGGTGCGCTGGAGGTAGAGGTGGTCGACGCGCACGGACTCGGGCGCGAGCACCTCGAGCAGGATGCGCTGCGTGACCATCGCGGGCAGGATGCCGGCGCGCGCGATGTCGACGACGACGACCGGGTGGTCGGGATCGACGATCACCCCGTCGTAGCGCGCGCGGGGCTCGATCTCGGTCATCCGGGTGGGCAGCGACACCCTGCGGGTGGGCAGCAGCTCGACGACGCCCTGGAGGAGGCGGCGGTAGGCGCTCGCGATCAGGTCGTGCAGCACGGGCGGCTTGCAGTCCGGATGGCCGATGCGCGCGAGCAGCGAGAGGGCCCACGGGTCGGAGAGGAGGTGGACGCGCGGGCCGTAGCCGTGATCGGCGCGCCAGCCGGGGACGGTGGGCGCGAGGTAGGCGGTCTCGGGCATGGGCTCTCCGCGGTTCAGAAGCTACCGACGACGCGATCGACCATCATGAGCAGGTCTTCGAGCGCGCCGCCGACGACGAGGCGGGCCCCGAACGCGAGCGGGACCTCGGGGTGCGGCCCGCGTGGCGCGGCGACGAACAGCCCTTCGCCGACGCCGGGCGTCTCGAGCGCACCCAGCAGGGGCTCGATCACCGCGCGGTCGGCCACGACGTCGCCCAGCGGCTCGAGCAGCGCGAGCTCTGGATCGACCCCGAGCAGCGGCTCGACGAGATCGAGCATCCGGGCCGCCTGGGACTGGCGGTCGGCGAGCAGGGGGCCCGCGTTGCCGACCGCGACCCAGGTGCCGTCGTGGCGGACCGCGGCCTGCACCATCGGCTTCAGGGTCTGCCAGCCGGTGCGGCCGTCGCGCACGTCGAACAGCCAGCGGGCGTGATCGAGCGCGTCGCGCAGCGTCGGCGCCGCCTCGTCGCCCGCGCGCACGTCGAAGTCGCCAGGTGCGACCAGCACCGGCACGAGATCGACCACGTCCTCCACCAGCCGCTCGCCGTCGAGGTCGCGGATCAGCTCCTCGAACGGACCCATCGCGCCCGAGGCGTACAGATCCGCCGCGAGGTCGACCAGCTCGGGGACACGGCTGCGCTCGGCGTACTTCAGCACGCGGAGCGCGCGGACGAACAGGGTGGTGGAGCTGCGGGCCGACGGGCTCGCCATCAGGTCGATCACGGCGAGGTCGTCGATGACCTGGCGGGTGAGCGTCGGGCACGAGCCAGAGTCTGCGATGCGATCGAGCAGGCTGTCGGTGAGGCCCCAGCTGAGCACCGAGCCGAGCAGGCTCGCGCCGCCCTGCAGCGTGGACGGCTCGCGGTCGGCCATCAGCTCCATCAGCGTGACCGCGAGGTTGCCGAGGTCGAGGTCGATCGTGGTGACCCAGAGATCGACGGTGCACGACGTGGGGCGGTTCGTCGCGTGCAGCAGGCGCAGCAGCGTCGTCATCGCCGAGGTCTCACCGGGCCACAGCGTGTAGCCGTCGGTGTTCACCGACGCCAGCCACGCGAGCTCCTCGGGCAGGGCGTGGAGGTGCCCCTCCGCGTGCAGGTCGCGCAGCGTCGGGGGCAGTCCGGCGCGCACCTCGGCGTCTCCGAGCAGCGCTGCGGCGTCGGCCGAGATCGTGTCGAGCAGCGGCGGGCCGCCCTTGACACCGAGCGTGAGCGCGACGATCGCGTCGCGCGCGCTGTCGCCCGTCGCGTCCGACCAACGGTCGTTTCCGGGTGAGCGCGAAGCGACGAGCGCCTCGCCGAGGCTCCCGAGCAGCGCGTGTATCGGCTGCCGGACCTCGGCGCGCGGGCTCGTGGTGAGGCTACCGACCGTGCGCAGCCACCGCGCGGTCTCGGGCTCGCGGAGCAGGTCGCCCGCCCAGGCCGCCGCGCGCAGGTCGTCGTCGAGCAGCGCCCCGGCCAGCTCGGGCACGACCGGACCGAGCGGCGCGAGGACGCCGGCCGAGATGGCGTCGGCCTCGGTCAGGGTGACGTGGTGGCGCACGTCCCACGCGGAGCGGCCGTAGATCAGCTCGAGCGACAGATCGAGGATCGGCTCGATCGGGCGGTCGTCGCTGCGCAGCAGGTCGAGCGCGACGCCGGCCAGCCCGAACACGTCGAGGTCGGCGCGCCCCATCGCGTTCACCGCGCGCGCAAGCTCGACGCCAGCGGGACGGCCGGAGCGCGACGTGGTGTCGAGGGCGTCGACGACAGGGCCGTACGACGCGAAGTGCCCGCTCAGGTTGAGGCAGCCGTAGAGGTCACGGACCTCGTCGGTGGTCGCCTCGTCGAGGCCGTCGAGCAGATCGACGCGGTAGCAGGGCGAGTCGGCGACGAGCTGATCGGACCAGTCCGCCTGATCTCTCAGGCTGCACGCCACGCTGGCCACCAGCGTGGCCGCGACGAGACCGATGCCGATGGCAGAGGTTGCGCGCACGCCGCGGTCGATCAGTCGAACATGTACCGGACGCCGACGTAGCCGCTCACTCCGTGGTCGAAGTTCTTGCGGTACCGCATCTGGTACGCGATGTTGCCGGTGAGCCGGGTGCGACGGGCGAACTCCCAGCTCACCCCGGGGCCGAGCTCGAGCTGGAAGTACTCGGTCTTGTCGGTGGTGAGGAAGCCCGAGCCGATGAGGCCGATCCCCGAGATCGTGAAGGTCTGGGGGTCGCCGTAGAACGCCCAGTCGAGACCGACCATCGCCATGCCGACGTCGCGGACACCTTCGCGCACGTTGGCGAGCACGTCGCCGGAGTCGATCGGCGTGTTCAGGTCGCGCGGGTGGGCCTCGGGGGCCTCGCGCAGCCAGTAGCCCCGGAACAGGCCGACGAGCTTGTCGTCGCGGTCGCCGAGGATGATCTCGATGCCGGCGCCGCCGCCGGGGATCATCTGGGTGAGCTTGTACTGCTGCAGCTCGGCGCCGGTGTCGTAGTAGTAGGTCGGGTGCGTGCGCACGCTACCGGTGCCGATGATGCCGATGCCCCCGGCCTGGGCGCTCCCTGTGAAGGCCAGGGCGAAGAGGATGGCAGAGAGGCGACGCATCACGGCTCCGTGGGTGGGGGTCCGGGAAGTCACCCCATGTACACCGAGGGCGACCGAGTTTCAAGGGCTTTGACCGCCTGCGGACGGGTTGCGGTCAGCGGCGGCGCGAGGTCGCGCCGGTATCGTCGGGTTCACCGGTGTCCGGGGCGACCAGCACCAAGAACGGGATGGGGGGGCTGGCGCCGAAGCGGTTGATCACGATCAGGTCGGACCAGCCGGGCGCCGCGTCGGGCACGCGGATCTGGATCTGCTGCACGCAGGGCTCGCACGCGGTCGTGCACTGCACGCAGGTCTCGCAGATGTCGCACTCCTGGGCGTTCGACGCGGCCTGTCGGCACAGGTCGCAGAACGTGCACTCCTCGCGGGTCACCACGTCGACGGGCGCGCGCAGCCCGCCGATCGTCACCACCGTGTCGTACGCCGCGCTGAACTCGCGACCGGAGATCACGATCGGATCGTCGAACGCGCCCTCGTCGACCGAGAGCTCCACGCCGAGACGGCACTGTGGGAACTCGGGCAGCGCCTGGGTGCGGCAGCCCATGTGCCCCAGGGCGAGGAGCGCGAGCAGGGCCGCGCGCGGGAGGTATCGGGGCACGTCAGAGCTCCGTGGTGAGGTCTTCGAGGGTCACCTGTCCGGCGCTGATGCCCGTGGACTGCGGCGCGGTGTCGGGGAGGAACGGGTAGCGGCGACCGCCGCGCTCGACGCGCCGCCCCGTCGCGTCCTCGATCGAGGCCCACTCGAGGCTCGAGTGCATCGGGAAGTCGCGGTTCTTCTCTTTGGGTGCCGCGACCTTCATGTACTCCATCCAGATGGGCAGCGCGGTGCGCCCGCCGGTAGAGCTGATCCCCAGCGGCTTGGGCGTGTCGAAGCCCACCCACACCGCGGTGATCACGTCGGGGCTGTAGCCGACGAACCAGGTGTCCTTCTCGTCGTTGGTCGTCCCGGTCTTGCCCGCGAGGGTGACGCCGAGGCTGTTCGCGCGGGCTGCGGTGCCCTCCTGGACGACGCCTTGCAGCAGCCAGGACATGATCGAGGCGAGGGCCGGGTCGATCACCTGCACGTGCTGGGCGGGGGCGTGCTTCTCGAGCACCTCGCCGTCGCGATCGACGACCTCTTCGATGTAGTAGGGCTCGATCAGCTTGCCCTCGGCGGCGAACGCCGAGTAGGCGCGCATCAGCTCTTCCATCGTCAGCGACGCCGAGCCCAGCCCCATCGACAGGTCGCACGACCGACACCAGTGCTCGTCGGCGTCGGTGAGCAGCGCGCGGTGGCGCGTGTTGGTCTGCTCGGGGTCGGTGCGTGGCGGGAAGTGGTCCATGCAGATCGTGGACTCTTTGTGCTCGCGCACCCACGGGCAGAGCAGGTCGTTGCTCGGCGACGGGATGCGGCCCTCGGGCAGCGCGTGGGCGGGCGGCCCGCCGATGCCGAGCGCGCGCGTGAACCCGTACACGACGTCGTTGTTCATGCCGGGGTCGATCGCGTCGAGCACGCGCACGGTGCAGGTGTTGCGCGACAGCGCGAGCGCCTTGCGCAGCGTGATGTTGCCCATGTAGTCGTCGCCGTAGTTGCCCGGCTTCCAGATGAAGTCCTGGTCGGTCGCGTACGCGAGCGGGCCGTCGGTGACCATCGAGGCGGTGGTGAGCTTGCGCGAGTCGATCGCGGCCGCGTACACGATCGGCTTGAACGTCGAGCCGACCTGGCGCCGGGCCTGGATCGCGCGGTTGAACTCGCTGGTCTCGTAGTCGGCGCCACCGACCATCGCGCGCACCGCGCCAGTGCCGAGATCGTACGAGAGGAGCGCGCCCTCGACCTCGGCCTTCTGCCAGAGCCGCGCCGCGACGAGCGCCGCGTCGGCCCCGGGCGTGCCCTTGAACACCTTGTCGTGCGGTGCGTCCTTCGTGGACAGGCCCTCGATGCGGACGAGGATCACGTCGCCCTTGCGCAGGATGCCGCCGTCCTTCTTGCCGTCGCCGTCGGCGTCGACCTGCTCGGTCAGATCGGTCTGCGTGCGGTAGCGCCAAGACATCCGTGGGTTGGGCTTGTAGGCCCAGTCGGCCCACGCGATCGGGATGATGCCTTCATGCGCGCCGACGGCCACGCGCACCCACTTCTTGTCGACCTCGAGCAGGACGCCCGTGTAGACCCGCCCCGGCACCAGCACCGAGCGCTCGGGCGGGGCGATACGGCCCGCCGGATCGAGCTCGCGGGTGTGCGCCGCGATCAGCGCCGCCTCGTGCTCGGCGCGGCGCGTGGCGATCGCCGCGTCGTTGGGCAGGGTCTCGACCCCCTCGCGGCGGAAGCCCATGCGCTGGTCGACCTCGTCGACGCCGGCGATCAGGTGCTGCTGGGCGGTGCGCTGCAGGTCGAGGTCGCAGGTGGTCGTGATCTTCAGGCCGTCCTTGTAGACCTTCGCGTGGCCGTACTTCTCGATGACGTAGCGGCGCACGTACTCGGTGAAGTGGGGCGCGGTGGTGAGGAACTCGTTGGTGCGCTCGACGATGCGCACCTCCTCGGCGCGTGCGGCTGCGGCGGCTGCGGCGTCGAGGTAGCCCTTGGACTCCATCTGCCCGAGCACGTAGCCCTGGCGGTCCTTGGCCTTGGGCCAGTTGCGGTGCGGGCTGTAGTCGCTCGGGCGCTGCGGCAGGCCGGCGAGCAGCGCGGCCTCGGCCACGGTGAGGTCACCGACGTTCTTGTCGAAGTAGGTGCGCGACGCGGCCTCGACCCCATAGGCGCCCGAGCCGAGGTAGATCTCGTTGAGGTAGAGGTAGAGGATGTGCTCCTTCGTGTACGCCTCTTCGATGCGCCACGAGAGCAGGATCTCCTTGATCTTCCGCTCGTAGGTCTTGTCGCGGGTGAGCAGGAAGTTGCGCGTGACCTGCATGGTGATCGTGGACGCACCCTGGCTCTTCGCGCCGGGGTTGAACACCTCCTTCATCACCGCGCGGCTGAGGCCCATGTAGTCGACGCCGCCATGCGACCAGAACGACGCGTCCTCGGACGCGATGAAGGCGTCCTGCACGTGCTTGGGGATCGCGTCGAGCGGCACGACGTAGCGGCGCTCCTCGTAGATCTCGCCGAGCAGCCGGCCCTTGTGGTCGTAGACCATCGTGACCGAGGGCGGCCGGTAGGCCTGGAGGGCCTCGAGGGTCGGGAGCTGCGACGCATAGTACTTGTATCCGGCAAACGCCGTGATTCCGCCGACCAGCGCGATGAGGAGCGTGGCGGCGAGCACGAGGAGGAACGTGCTGCGCAGGCACCCGCGCCCGCGTCGTCCTGGCGGGGCGGGCGGCGCTGCGGCGACCTTGCCGCGCTTGGCCTTCGGCGCCTCGGGCGTCGGGCGGTTCTTCCACCCTGCCTCGGTGGCGGTGACCTCGCCGGGATCGGCCGCAGCGCGGGCAGCGCGCCGCGGTGCCTGCACGACGGGGATCGGCCCGCGGTCGAGCTCGGTCGGGTCGTCTGCGTCGGTGAACCCGGCGTGCGCCGCCTCGGGCTCGTTCGCGCCTGCGGGCAGCGCACCGTACGGCGTGCGACCGGTGCGCACGGTGCGCTCGAACTGCGCGTCGTCGTCGGGCGGCTGCAGCACGGTGGGGTCCACCGTGGTCGGGACCTCGGTGGGCCGATCGACCCGCGGCGCGGCCTTGGACGGCGCGGCGTGCGTGGCCGGCGGCGCCGTGGGCGGCGGTGGGGCCGCGGCGCGCGGCGGGCGCGTGTTCTGGGCCACCGCCGCCTCCTCGCTCAGGAACATGCGCCCGCGCGCCTTGAGCTGCTCGACGACGCCGTCCGGGTACGACACGGTCAGGCCCGAAGCGCACCCTTCACACTGCAGGCGCACGCCGGGCAGCGGGTAGGGCTCGTTCAGCCGAGCGGGGTGTCCGCAGTGGGGGCAGGTCAGCTTGAGGGGCATCGCGTGCGCCGCCGCGGGCGCCAGGGGAGGGGGTGCGAGGGATCCGGGGCCGCTGCGGTTATAAGTCGAGGTCCGCCCCGAGGCCAAGCACGAATCGGCGATGCGTCGGGGAACGCGCGTCACGGACGGTCAACGGACGTCGCGTGCCGCGCCTGCGCATCCGCCGTTGTCGCCCTGGTTGACGGCGTGCGGGGGCTTGCCTACGATGAGGGTCGGGGGTCGAAGGCATGGCGACGTCGGAGGGAGCGCGCGTGGGATGGTGCGGTTGATTCGTTCCCTAGCGATCTTCGGCCTCTCTGGGGGCTTGAGCATCGTCGCGCTCCAATGGGCGGTGCCTGGCGCGACGAGCGAGGCGGCGCCTGAGATCACGCGGCAGTACGCGTCACTCGGCTCGCGGATGTCGCTCGGAGCAGGCTATTCGCTGCCACGCCTCGAGATCCTCGGGTCGACGCTCTACTACGTCGAAGAGAGCTACGTCGAGCCGCAGCGCATCGACTACGAGAAGATGTTCGTGTCGGCGCTCGAGGCGGTGGAGCGTCGGGTCCCGGTCACGATGTTCCGACGCGAGCCGGGTGGCAGCCTGCTGCACGTCGAGATCGGCGAGCATCGCACCGTGCTCGAGGTCGAGCCCGTGTCGACGCGCCGGCAGCTGCAGACGCGGCTGCACGAGGTCGCCACGCTGCTCCAGGAGCACCTCAGCCCCGCCGACGTGCCCGACGTCGTCGGCAGCGGCGACCCCTACGCCGAGATCGAGTATGCGCTGGTCAACGGCGTGCTCTCGACGCTCGATCCCCACTCCGTGCTGCTGCCGCCCGAAGACAGCAAGGAGATGGACGTCGAGAACCAGGGTGGGTTCGGCGGCCTCGGCATCACGATCGTCGATCGCGAAGGGCGTCTGGTCATCGACTACCCCCTCCCCGACACCCCAGCCGACCGCGCGGGCCTGCGGCCCGACGACCAGATCGTCCGTGTCGACGGCGAGACGACGATCAACATGTCGCTCGACGAGGCGGTCGGTCGGCTACGCGGCGAGATCGGTGAGCCGGTCACCCTCGAGGTCCTCCGCGAGGGCGAGCCCGAGCCCCTCACGTTCACGATCGTGCGCGAGCGCATCAAGCTCAACCCGGTCGAGGTCGAGCTGCTCGACGGCGCGATCGGCTACGTGTCGATCCGCAGCTTCCACGCGGCGGTCGGTGCCGAGCTCACCGAGGGCTTGAGCCAGCTCGCCACCGCGTCCCGGGGCGGGCTCAAGGGCCTGGTGCTCGATCTGCGCGGCAACCCGGGCGGCTACATGACCCAGGCGGTCCTGGTCGCCGACGCGTTCCTCGAGCAGGGGATGATCGTCGCGCAGGTGAGCGGGCGCGGCGCGCGCGACAGCGAGGAGCTCGCGCGCGTCGCCGGCACCCAGCCCAGCTACCCGATCGTCGTGCTGGTCAACGCGAACAGCGCGTCCGCGTCCGAGATCGTCGCGGGCGCACTGCGCAACAACGATCGCGCCGTGATCCTCGGCGAGCGCACGTTTGGCAAGGGCAGCGTGCAGAACCTGCACGCGTTCGTCGACGACTCGAAGCTGAAGCTGACGATCTCGAAGTACCTGACGCCCGGTGACCGGAGCATCCAGTCCGTGGGGATCCCGGCCGACATCGAGCTGGTGCCGACGATCGCCGAGGAGCGAGACGTCGCGGGCGCGAAGGAGCCGAACGCGCTGGTGTTCTGGCGCGAGCGCGCGCGTCGCGAGGCGGATCTGGGGCAGCACCTCGGCAACGCCGACGTCGTCACCGAGTCGCCCGCGTACTCGCTGCGCTACCACCGCCCGAGTGATCTGCGTCGTCGGTCCTCGACCCTCGATCTCTCGGGCGACTACGAGGTGCAGCTCGCGCGGGACATCCTGCTCGGCGCGCCCTCGTGGCGGCGTGGGGAGATCCTCGCGGCGGTGGGTCCGCTGGTCCAGCGCCACGCGCGGCGCAACGAGGCCACGATCGAGAGCGCGTTCTCCACGCTGGGCATCGACTGGCGCGCAGGTCCGACGCCCGAGCGGCCCGCGCTCTCGGTGCGGGTCGACGTGGGTGGAGACGGTACGCTGCGCGCGGGGCAGGAGGCGCAGATCGCCGTCGAGGTTCGCAACGACGGCGACGCGCCGGTGCATCGCCTCGTCGCGGTGTCCAGCTCGGACGGCGACATCCTCGACGGGCGCGAGTTCGTGTTCGGGCGCATCCAGCCGGGTGAGACGCGTCGATACGTGCAGCGGGTGCGGGTCGTCGACGGCTACCCCACGCAGGTCACCCCGGTGTGGTTCTCGCTGCGCGATCAGGACGGCGTCGAGATCGACAAGGCCTACCAGCGCGTGCCGGTCGAGGGCCGCGCGCTGCCGCGCTTCGCGTGGTCGTGGACGCTCGGCGACGCGGTCGAGGGTGGCGATGGGGACGGCGTCACCGAGGCGGGCGAGACGCTCGCCCTCGACGTGCGCGTCGAGAACATCGGCGAGGGGGTCAGCGGCGAGGCGTTCCTTCGCCTGAAGAACCAGTCCGGCGCGGCGGTCGATCTCGATCGCGGGAGCCTGTCGCCCGGCACACACCGCGACGCCGACGGCGTCGCGTGCGCGCCCGTGGCGGGCAGCGAGCCGGTGACGTGGCCGAAGGGCTGCACGCCCAAGTTGCTGCCGGGCGAGGTGTGGGAGGGGCGGTTCCTCGTCTCGTCGCGTGCCGGCGTGCGCGGTCCGCTCAAGCTGGAGCTCTCCGTCGGCGACGCCACCGCCTACGACCACGCGAGCGTGTTCCGCAGCGGGTTCTACAGCTACTTCGCGAACCTCGACACGATCGAGATCCCGCTCGACGAGCCGGTGCCCGTCGCCGCGCGGCGGCAGCCGCCGGCCATCGCCATCACCCGCGCGCCCGAGGTGCTGGTTCGCGGCGACCAGGTCACGTTGTCCGGGGTGGTCACCGACGATGTGGGCGTCGACCACCTGATGGTGTTCCACGGCGACGACAAGATCGCGTTCGACGGCAGCGGGCGCGACGGGCGGCTCCGCAGCGTGCCCTTCACCGCGTCGGTGCGCCTCGAGCCGGGGCTGAACACGCTGAGCGTGCTCGCCCGCGACGTCGACGGCTACACCGCCACCCAGGCCATCGTCACCTACTTCGTCGACCCCGAGCAGCAGGCGCGCCTGGACGCGTTCGGCGATCCCGGGAGCCTGTAGGAGCCCGCGGGCGTAGCGCGCGGAGCGCGTACGCCCGCAGGCTCCTCCCAGCTCGCGGAGCGAGCGGTGCCCGTGCCCGTGCCCCTGCCCGTTCTCCTCCAGGCGGAAGTCCCCCGGGATCCGGTTCCATGAGACCGCGGTTCCGCCCGAGATTCTGAGTCCGTACGCCCGTTGCAGCAGCAGCGTGTGAAGTGCTGCGGTCGGGCTGTCTGGTGGCATGGGTGCCTGGGTCAGACCTCCAGCGCTCTGTCCTCGAGGAGCGTCATCGCCGGCGCGCTCGCCTTGGTTCGACCACAGAGGTGCACAGCGTTCCACAGCGCACGCCGCATCGACATCGCGGTCCTCGTCGCCTTGTCGGAGTACGTCTTGCCCACGAGCCCTCGAGATCACGTGCCTCGTCTACAGGGATCCGACCCGCTGACCTCGGTGGACCTTGGTGATCCTCCGTGGTGGAGCTCGGGTGCTTCGGGCCGGTACGGACGGTTGGCGAGCCTGATGCGAGCAGGCGGGCCGTCAA
>CAYQSE010000192.1:0-11631 GCA_964419905.1 uncultured Enterobacteriaceae bacterium | reverse complement strand
ATGATCTCGGGCCGCAGCCAAGATGTGTAGGATCGACAGCCGTCCCGGCCGACCGGCCTACGACCTGTTGCCCGATCCGTGGGTCGGCCGTCCCGGCCGACCGGCCTACGACCTGTTGCCCGATCCGTGGGTCGGCCGTCCCGGCCGACCGCCGACTCGACGGCGGTTGGAGTGCGCTATCCTGTGGGAGTCGCTGGAGGCTCGATGAACGGTCCGCGCTGGGTCGTCGCTGCGCTGCTCGTCGGCTGCGCCAGCCCCAGGCCAGGAGGCCCCGTGAAGTCGGAAGGCGCAGAGATCGCGCACGTCGGTGAGCCGACACCCTGGACGGTGCGCTACAGCGACGGGAGCGGCAACGCGACCACGTTGAGCCGGCCTTCTGCGGGTGCGCCGATCCGCTGGCGCTACGATCCGGTGCAGCCCGCGACGAGCTCGAGCGGCGTGTACTCGGGCGGTGCGCCCGCCGAGGGGGCGCTCTCCGAGGCGGAGGGGGCGAGGCTGTGGGCGGTCGTTGCGTCGCTGGAGGTGGCGACGTCCCTGCACGTCGCCGACCGCGCGATGGGCACGAGTCGCGTCGCGGTGACGACGGAAGCCGGTGAGCGGAGCACGCTGCTGCGAGCGGGCGCCGCGGCCGAGCTCGAGGCGTTGCTGGCGGCCCCGCGCGCGGCCGAGTGAGCGCGGCATGACCGCGCGCTGCGTCGCCCGGGTGTCGGGGACCGCCGTCAGGGGATGGACACCCCCGGCGGCCGCGCCGGGGCGGCTCGGGTGCCTCCGGGTGCGTGTGGCGCTGACGGCTGTCGTCGACCCGAAGACGCTACAACCAGGATAAATCGCGGGCATGGTGGTTGCTCGGGGGGCGCGGCGGAGGTGCCCATGTCCGTCGAACTCGACCTGTCCGATACGCTGCCGCTCACCACGCTCGTCCTGACCTGCACGCCGCCGCCCGGCGACGCGATCCTGCGCGACGCGATCCGCGCCTGGATCGACCGCTACGTGCGGGACGACCGGCACCGCGCGCTGCGTGCCCGCGTCGACGACCTCGCGCTCCTCCCGTGCCCCGCCGAGCAGGCGGTTCCGCTCGCGCGTCGCGGCTACCACGAGATGTGGCGGCCGGGCGTCGAGGAGGCCGCGATCCTGCACCGCGCCCGCCACGGCCTGTTCGTCGTGGTCCACGCCGATCCGACGACGCTGCAGGAGGATCTCGCGCTCGCGACCGCCGCGGCGCGCGCGGTCGCGCTGCACACCGGCGGCGTCGTCGTCGATCCGGCCGCGCTCGCGCTCGAGCCGCTCGACGACCAGCGGCAGCCGCCCGCCCGGATCGTGCCGGCCGAAGACCTCGTGAAGGTCGCCTCGTTCGAGGAGGACGGCGCGCTGTGGGCCGGCACGCTGGGCCTCGAGCGCCTCGGGTTGCCCGAGCTCGAGGTCGGACCGGCGCCGGTCCACCTGCTCGGGGACATCGCGGCGATCCTGAAGCGAGCCTCCCGCGCCCTGCTCGCGCAGCTCGAGACCGCCGACCGGCTGTCGTGGCTCGAGGTCGAGGGTGTCCGCTTCGGGATCAGCCGGTGTGGCCCGATGTTGCGCCTGCACCCGCTCGACGGGGTGGACGCGGACGTCGGACCGCCGCTCGCGGAGCTGGCGCGCGTGCTCGGTGGCGCGCCCGCGGACCGGTTCGTGGTGCTCGATCGGGAGGACGCCGCGGTGAAGGCGGCGACGGCGCGGGCGCGCGGGGAGCTGCCCGAGGTGCGCGAGCGGTTCATCGCCGGGCTCGACCCGCTCGCGCGGCTGTTCGTGTGTGCGGTGTTCACGGAAGGTGCCCGCGAGGAGTCCCTGTGGCTGTGCGTCGACCGGTTCACCCGCCACCACGTCCGCGGGCGGCTGGCGTGTCCGCCCTACCGCGCTTCCCTGAAGAACGGCCAGCGTGTGTCGGTGCCGATCGACGCGATCCTCGACTGGCGGATCGAGCACCCGGACGGGCGGCTGGAGGGCAGCCGTCTGGACGAGGTCGCGGCGCGGAGCGAGGCGGCCGCGCCGTGAGGTGTCAGCCCGACCCGAGCATCGTCGTGAGGGCGGCGTCCACCGCTGCCGGGCTGTAGCCGAAGGGCCCCTGCTCGCCGGCGAAGGCGACGTGTCCGTCCCGCAGCACGTAGAGCCGGATCGGCCACGCGTTGTAGGCGTGCAGGAGCCCATCGCGCATGTCGTCGAGCACCACGGGCGTCTGCAGGGACTTCTGCTCGAGCAGCCAGCGAGCCATCTGGGTCCGATCCGCGATCGAGCGCGCGTGGTGGAAGCAGAACGCGGTCGGATCCCCGGCGTACTCCGGGTCGAGGGCGTACTGGCCCTCGAGGCGCCAGCCGTCCTCGGGGTGCGCCTCGGCGATGTAGACGGTCAGGAAGCGAACGCCGCGTGGCGTCCAGCGTGCCACGACGTCGTGGAGCTCGTCGATGCGCTTGCGCAGGTGGGGGCAGGTGTACGAGCACAGGTTCAGCACGACGGGCGCGGCAGGATCCCCCGCCGCGAGCACCGCGCCGAGGGTGGTCTCCGCGCCCTCCAGGGTGACGCACGGACCGTCCGGCGCGGGCGCACCGACCGCGCACCCCGCCGAGCGTCCGCCGGTCCATCGGAGCATCTCGCGGGCGCGGACGCTGTCGCGGCCCTGCGCCATGCCCGCGGAGTGGGCCACGCGCGCGAGCTCCCCGAGCGTGAACGCGGCGGGGGTCGACGCGCTCATCCGAAGGAAACCAGCGAGCCCCGCGAACGCCGCGCAGGCCGCGCACACGAACAGCGCCGTGCTCGGACCCAGCAAGGGGCTGCCGACCAGCGCGAGGCCACCGACCGCGAGGCTCGCGCCGACGACGCGCATCGTGCGGCGGATCTCTACCGGGAGCAGCGGATCGGTGAGCGCGATCCGAAGCGGGCCCATGACGCCGAGCATCCCCGTCGCGGCGCCAGCGATCAGCGTCGCCCACCCGGGCGCGTGCGGGAGCGTGCCCGCGCGCAGGGCGATGCCGCACGCGGCGAGCGCCGTGGCGACGGCGACGGCGGCCATCGCGAGCGTCTGCAGGGCCCGACGCGCGCCAGCGCCCGAGAGTACGTCGAACGCCGACATCCGAACCTCCACGCGCGTCTGTACGCTACACGAGGTGACGGGTGAGCAGGGCCTCGTGTACGCTCCTGCTCGTGCGATGCTTCCAGGCCAGCGCAGCGTTTCTTCTCCTGCTCGGCGCGGCTTGCGCCCAGCCGCCGATCGACACGCGCCCGGCAGACACCGAAGACACCGAGGTCGCGGACACCGACACCGACCTCGCGGACACCGAGGACACGGCCCCCCCGACGCCGCGGCTCGCGCCCGACTTCGCGCTCGTCGACACGAACCCGGCGAGCGCCACCTACGACGATCCCGTCTCGCCGCGCGACTACCTGCAGAAGGTCTCGGGCTGGTACGTCACCCACGCCACGTGAAGCTACTGTCGTAGTCAGTTCGACTACCTCGACCAGCTCCAGCAAGACCTCGCGGCGGACCACCCCAGCCTCGACATCGTCCTGTTCGGGATCAACGAGGAGGGCCACGAGACGGGCGCGAGCGACATGGCCGCCGGAAACACGATCGGACTGCTGCAGGACACGACGGCGATCGACGCGACCGCGGCGTGGGGGGCGGCGTATCGCGACGTGATCGTGCTCGACGGCGAGAACCACATCGTCGCGGCGTTCAACCTGACGACGAACGACCTCTCGAACCCCGACAACTACGCTGCGCTCGAGGCCCTGCTCGTCGAGACCGCCACGGCGCGCCGCGCCCGGGGGCGGTAGGCAGCCATCCTGCGACGGCGTCGTCAGCCGCTTCGACGCGCGCCGCGTTGACACCTCGGGGACGTCACACGAGGATCGCCAAAGGGGGGTGCTCCAATGCGCGCGATCTGGATGGTGCTGGCCTTTTCGGTAGGGTCGACGGCCTCGGCCGCCGAGCTGTGTCTCCCCACGCCGAACGGTGCGGTGCAGGAGATCACGGTGAGGAGCCCGGTGGCCGCCGCGGTGCTCGTCCAGCTCGGCGCCTACGCGCCGCCTGCGTGGTTCGTGGACGCGGACGGCGACGGGCACGGCGCGGGCGAGCCGTTCTACGCGTGCACCGCGCCTTCGGGTACGTCGGCGAGCGGGGAGGACTGCGACGACACGGCGCCCGAGGTGAGCCCCGAGGGCTCCGACGAGTGCGGGAACGGCGTCGACGAGGACTGCGACGGTGCAGACGCGTCGTGCGCGGTCGAGGGGAATGGCTGGACCGTGAGCGCAAGCCCGGCCGTCCACGACCCCGTCGCGTGCACCGTCACGGCGTCCGCGACCTACCTCGATCTCACCCCCGAGACGGTGGAGACGCGCCCCGGCGGCGTGTGCCTCGTCGTGCACCTCGGCGGCGCGTGCACGACCGACGCCGACTGCGGCGCGCACGGGTTCGACGGCGGCTACGGCTACTGCGCGGCGCCGGGCGGCAGCACCGAGGCGCGCTCCTGCTGGGCGCGGCCCGGCACCCAGAGCGCGCTGTGCGTGGTCAAGCCACCGTTCCTGGGCAGCATCGCGAGCGGTGTGACGCTGACCGTCAGCGGCTCGGACCAGGGCGAGGTGGGCTGGCGCTGGATGGCGCTCGCGTGCATGGCGAACGTGGCGGGCTCGGCCGGTTGCGCCAGCACCGATCCGACCCAGTACGCGCGCTCCACTGGCGCGTCCACGGTCGTCCACGCGCCCTGCGGCGCGCCCTGAGCTCGACCCCTGACGTCGCGGGCCTCGTCCCCAGGGCCACGCGTTGCCTGCCGGCAGGGGCTTCTGGCCCGTTGGGTGGGAGGCGACCCCCGACCGGCTACAGCCCGACGCCGTCGGGTCGGGAAGCGCCCCGCGCCCGGGCCGGCCGCGCGCGGATCTGCACCATGCCGCCGTCGAAGGTGTGGTGGCCCAGGATCTCGAGCGGGTAGCGGGTGGTCATGCCGGCGAACAGCGGGTGACCGGCACCCAGCGCGATCGGGGCCAGGGTGACGGTGAGATCGTCGATGAGCCCGGCCTCGGCGGCTTGGCGAATGAGGTCGCCGCCGTCGACATAGACGTCCTTGCCCGCTGCGGCCTGGAGGGCCTCGGCCACCAGCGCCTCGATCGTCCCGCGCACCGCCCGCACCGTGTCGCGCGCGCCCGCGCCGAGCGGGCGGTGCGTGGCGACGAGGACCGGCCGCTCCCCGTACCCCCACCACGACATCCCCTGGACGACCTCGTAGGTCTTCCGGCCCATGAGCAGGGCCCCCACGTCGGCCATGAACGCGTCGAAGGTGAGCGCGTCGGGATCCGTCTCGCCGCCCGGGTTGGCAGCCTCCGGGCCGGTGAGCCAGGACAGGTCGTCGCCCGGGCCGGCGATGAACCCGTCGAGCGAGCAGGCGATGTAGACGCGGACGCGCGGGCTCATGGAGGGGCTCCAGGGGACGCGATCGCTGCTGTCGCGCGATGCGCTGCAGGCCAGCGAGCGTACCGTGTTTCGGGGCGACGCTGTCGACCTTCGTCACCGGCGTCGAAGCGGACCGCTTCACCGCCGCGCGCGCCGACGCACGGTGGGGCGGACCGGGTGAATCCGGTGCTCGCCGCCTCGACGGCTGCCCTCTGGGTGGATGGGCGCGCGGAGGAGGGTGATCGCGCAGGTCGTTGGCTGGCGACACCCCCCGACCTCTGTCGGACCACCGTCGGGGCGGTGAACGAAAGAAACCTCCTTTTCGATGGCATGGCGCTTGCTTTCGGAGTCCCGCGGGAGGGTCGTCGAATGAAGCCATCGAAGTTCCATTGTCGGACGGAGTGCCTCGGGCTCCAGTTCGCGCTGCGCATGCCGATCGAGCAGGCGCGGGTGTACGCGGTGAGTGCGGGCGGCGTCGAGGTCGCCCAGGCCATCGCGTCGTTCCAGGAGCGACCGATCGTGTGGGTGGAGGACCCGGACGTCGAGGCCGTGCGGGCGGTGCCCGGCGAGCCCGCGTACCTGGTGGACGACGGGTTGTCGGCAGCGAGCCGTCTCGCCGTCGTCCTGCGCTCCTTGCGCGCCGGACAGCCGAGCGTGCTGCGGTTGGTCACCCCCTGGCTGACGGCTCGGGATCGCGCCGTACTCGGGCGGCTCGCCGACGACGTGGTGACGATTACCGCACGCCCGCCCCGGCTGGAGCCCTACGATGATCCCGCCCATGAGGAGGACGCCCGACGGGTTGTGCAGGCATCGCGCCACCGCAGTCCGACCCCATCGAGGCGCGGCGATCCGCCAGGTGACGATCCGTGGATGCGTCTGATCGACGAGAACATCCGCGACCACGGCGTCCACGTCCAGGCCGTCCTCGCCACCGCACCGGGGGAGATCCCTTGGACCTACACCATCGGCCTCTTCCGCGAGCACGGCCACCCCGAGATCGTGATCAGCGGCCTCCCCGTGCAGACCGCGCACAGCGTGAGCAACGAGATCGCGAGGCAGGTTGCGAAGGGTCGGCGCATCGTCGACGGAGAGGTCGACGACCGCCTGGTCAACGCCCCGGTCACGTTCAAGGCCGTCCCGCCCGAGCTGTACGGCGACGAGGTCGGCCTGGCGACGAAGCGCTACGGCGGCAAGACGTTTCCGCTGCTTCAGCTCGTCTGGCCCGACGCGCGTGGTCGTTGGCCGTGGGATGCCGCCTACGTCGATGACCCGCCGCAGGACCTGCTGTGGATCCGGGGCTGAACGAGCCGAGTGTCCCAACGCGGTGCTCAGATGTAGTTGTCTTTGCACAGCCGAGCAGCTCGCGTCGCGCCCTCAGCGGTTCGCGCGGTCAGGCGCAGCAGTCCAGCAGTCCAGCGCGGCGAGCTGCTGGTCACTCGCCGCGCGGATCACGCCTGCGTCGACCCGAGCCCGGGACATGGCAAACACGCCGAGCAGGTGCGTGACCAGCGCCGCCGCGATGCCCGCCACCGGCGTCGCGGCTTGCAGCTGCCCGTGCTGCACCGCGTTGGCGAGCGCGTGGCTGAACGCTCCGACCACCCTCTCCACGAACCGGGCCGTGTGCTCCCGGCTGCGGTCGACGGTGGGTGCCCGCTCGGTGCTCATCGTCCCGATCAGGCACCCCATTCCGGAGACGTCGCGGACCCCGTTGTCGCCGAACCAGTCGATCACCTGGCGAACGACGTCGAGGTCCGCATCGGGATGCTCGAGCCGTCCGAAGTGGCCCGAGACCACCGTGTCCATGTACCGGTCGACGGCAGCGTCGTAGAGACCTTCCTTGCTGCCGAACTCGGCGTAGAGGCTGTAGGCGTTCACGCCCATGGCCTCGGCAAGATCGCGGGTCGACGTGGCGTGGAACCCGCGCTCCCAGAAGAGCGCCATCGCCTTCGAGAGGACTTGGTCCCGGTCATAAGTCTTCGGCCTTCCCACGGCGTCTCTCCGATTCGGTGATCTACGTCCTTGTAACCAACCACACGCTTGGCTATATCCAAGCGGTCGATCTGAAACCACCCCTGCAGCCCCGAGGTCCCCATGCCGTTCGATCGCATTTCGAAGCCGCAGATGTTCTGGATGCGCGTCGCCACGTCGACGAGCTTCGCCGTCCTCGGGCTTGGGCTCGCCGTTCTGGCCGGGGGCGCGCTGTTCGCTGAGCCGACACCCGCCACGCGGCTCCCTGGGCAGCTCGGGAGCCTCTACCTGCTCGCTGCGATGGCGTATGGGCTGTTCCTGACCAACTCGGGGATGATGCTGCTCGAGCTCGTCACCGTGCCCCCGATCAAGATGGCGATCAACGTCCCCTTCGTCGCGGGAAACTACCAGACCGCGCTCGTCGTGGGCCTGATCACGATGGTGTTCGCGATCGCGCACGCGACCGGGGCCGGCGAGGCCCAGCCGGTGGCGGTCCAGATCCAGTGGCTCGCGATGGCCGGGTTCGTGCTGAACCTGACGTTCGTGCTCATGACCAAGGCCCACTGGAACTTCACGGAAAACACCGGCAAGGCGCTGCCCTAGCGCAGGCCTGGGAGGAACGGAGATGTACCGCAAGGAACTACAGCATTGGTTCGATCGAGGCAGCCCGCATCCTGTACCGGGGAGCGCCGCGACTCGGATCTGGCGGATGGGCGACGGCCCTGCGGTCGTGTGCCTGCATGGCGTGCCGACCGCCGCCTACCTGTACCGCAAGGTCCTCCCCGAGCTCGCGTCCCGAGGGCTCGAGGGCGTGGCCATGGACTTCCCCGGGCTGGGGTTCGCCGAGCGACCCGCGGACTTCGACTACAGCTGGACCGGGCTCTCGGCCTGGCTCGAGCAGGCGATCGACGCGGCCGGGATCAACAACTTCCACCTCCTCGTGCACGACCTCGGCGGACCCGTCGGGCTCGACCTCGTTCGACGCATCCCGCAACGCATCCAGTCGCTGACCGTCCTGAACACCCTGGTGAACGCGTCGCGGTTCGAGAAGCCCTGGGTCATGCGCCCGTTCGAAGTGCCCCTGCTGGGACGCCTGTGGACCTGGCAGATGGCGACGCCGGCGATCGTCCCGTTCTTCCGCTGGAAGGGCGTGCTCGGACGCCCGACCGCCGCGGAGCTTCGAGCCTATGGCGACATGCTCCTGCTGGGAGACGGCGGCCGGGCGTTCCAGAAGATCATGTCGTCGTTCGAGAACACGCGCGCGTTCGAGGACCGCATCCTCCCTGGGCTCGCCGATCGCAGCTTCCCCGCCCAGGTCATCTGGGGAAGGTACGACACCGAGCTCACGGTTCGGGAGCATGGGGCCGACGCCCTGGCGGCGCTCGGGTTGGAGAAGCCGATCCACCTCGTCGAGGGGAAGCACTTCCTGCAGGAGGACTGTCCCGAGGAGATCGCCGAGCGCGTGGCGATGCTGGTCTCCACCGCCCAGGACCTCTGACGGGTCCCGCAGCCCTCGGCGCGCAGCGCTACCTGCCGACCCGTCCAGCGCATCGGTCACCCACAACCCCCTGCCGGTGCAGCACGGGCTCGAGTCCCATGCGGGTGGACCGTCGCAAACAAGACGTCGTTCGCAGCGGAAGCCGGTCGGGTGGCAGGCTCGGGCGTGGCGGCGGATGCTGGAGGAGGGCGTCCATCGGAACCAGAGCGATGTCGCGCGGGGCGAGGGGGTGTCGACGGCGGCGGTGCGCATCGCGTTGAGGGCGCTGCGGGAGGGGTGACGGGGTTGCCGCGTGTCATTATGCACGTATACTTGGGCGTATAGGTGGAGGCCCCGATGGCCCAGGTCACGCTCTACATGGACGACGACACCATGGCGCGGATGCGCGCGGCGGCAGAGGCTGCTGGCCTGTCGATGAGCGCCTGGCTGGCGCAGCTCGTGCGCGAGCGGACCCGGACGGAGTGGCCGCGCGAGGTCTCGGCCCTGGCGGGCGCGTGGCGCGACCTCCCCAGCGCCGAGGAGCTCCGCGACGGGCAGCCGGAAGACGCCCTACGCGAGACGCTGTGATGTACGTGCTCGACACCAACACCCTCATCGACTTCTTCCGCGGGGACGGTCGTGTGGCCGAGCGACTGCTCGCGACCTCACCGGCCGACATCGCCCTGCCGGCTGTCGTCGTGTACGAGCTCGAGTCCGGCATCGCCAAGTCCTCGGACCCGGCGAAGCGTCGCGGCCAGCTCGATCAGCTGCTCCAGGTCGTCGCCGTCCTCCCGCTCGGCGTGGAGGAGGCGAAGGCCGCCGCAGCGCTGCGTGCGCGGCTGGAGGTGGAGGGCACGCCCATCGGCCCGATGGACACCCTGATCGCGGGCACGGTGCTCGCGCACCGGGGGGTGCTGGTGACGCGCAACGTGCGGGAGTTCGGTCGGGTCGCGGGGCTCGCGGTCGAGGACTGGTACGCGTAGCAGGGCGTCAAGGGCTGCAGACCCGATCGTCGCGCTCGCGAACCGAAGTGGACCTGGCGCCCCTGGGGCTCGTGTAGCGAGAACTCGTGCGACTTCGTTCGCGCTGGTTCGCACGCGGCGTTCGCGCGAGGAAGTGGGCGAGAAGAGGGAGCGGAGGCCGGTCGGGTGGCGCGCTCGGGCGTGGCGGCGGATGCTCGAGGAGGGGGTCTACCGGAACCAGAGCGAGCTGGCGCGGGGAGAGGGGGTGTCGACGGCGGCCGTGCGCATCGCGTTGGGCAAGCTGCGGCGCGCGACGCTTGACGGTCCGGAGCGACACCGCTATCATGATAGCACGGAGGTGGAGATGGCCCAGCTCATCGTTCGCAACCTCGACGAGGACCTGGTGGAGGCGCTCAAGGCGCGAGCGGCGGCCCACGGCCGCTCCGCGGAGGCCGAACATCGAGCCATCTTGTACGCGGCGCTCCACGGGCCGGCTGCGGGCAAGTCCCTGTGGGAGTGGCTCGCCGCGATGCCGGACATGGGCGACGACGAAGACTTCGCCCGCCAGAAGGATCTCCCGCGGGACGTCGAGCTGTGAGCTGGCTCCTCGACACGAACGTCATTTCCGAGATCAGGAAGGGCACCCGTGGCGATCCGGGCGTGGCTCGGTGGGCAGCCGGACGGCGAGACGATGCGTGGCTCAGTGTTCTGACGGTGGGCGAGATCCGCCGCGGCATCGAGCGGAAGCGTCGCAAGGACGAGGTCGCGGCGCGCCACCTCGAGATCTGGCTTCAGGGACTTCTGGGCACCTTCGAGTCACGCATCCTCCCGATCGACGATCGTGTCGCGGAGGTGTGGGGCCGACTGAACGTGCCCGACCCGCGCCCCGTCGTAGATACGCTGCTCGCGGCCACGGCGATCGTCCACGGGCTGACGCTCGTGACGCGAAACGTGAGCGATGTCGCGGGCACGGGCGCAAAGGTGCTCAACCCGTTCGACGACGGCTGAAGCCGTCCATCCGCGGTGTCCAGCCGAGCGAACGGGAGCGAACGGCGTGCGAACCGAAGTGAACGTGGCGCCCCCGGTCGGGACGTAGGAAGAACTCGTCGGATCTCGTTCACTCTCGTTCGCAAGGCCGCTCCGAAGCCGGAGAAGCCTGAACGGAAGCCGGCCGGGTGGAGGGCCAGGGAGTGGAGGCGGATGCTCGATGAGGGCGACTACCGGAACCAGACCGAGCTGGCCCGCGGTGAGGGGGTGTCGACGGCGGCGGTGAGCATCGCGCTGAAGGCGTTGCGGGAGCGGGAGGGGTGAGCCCGGTCACCCCGCGGCATCGACCGCGGCGGCGATGGTTGCGATGTCCAGGAACATCGGCGTCGGGTCGCCGTGAAGCGTGCCTTCCCGCACGCCCTCGAGACGCGAGAACCCGAGTCCGTCGTAGAACGCGACGGCGTCAGGCTTGGCGTCGGTGACCACGCCGACGCAGCCGACCTGGTCGCGTTGGGTGAGGGCGAGGCGCAGGACGTGGCGGACGAGTGCCCTGCCGATCCCGAGCCCCTGCGCGCGTCGGTCGACGCCGAGCCGCGCGAGCCGCAGCACGGGGAGTGGATAGTCGGGGAGCCGCTTGCGGAGCTTCGAGCCGGGCACGGTCCGACGCTCGAGGCTCCCGCCTGCGACGGTGGCATACCCAAGGAGATCCCGGTCGCGGACGGCGACCCACGTGACCGCGAGGTGCAGCTTGAACTGGTTCTGCCCGGCGTAGTGCTGGAAGAACCGGTCGAGCGCGGGCTCTCCACAGGCGAACCCGCCGC
>CAYQSE010000191.1:0-11643 GCA_964419905.1 uncultured Enterobacteriaceae bacterium | reverse complement strand
GGCAACTACGCTGGTCTGATGGGCATTCCGGGCTTCCCGTCAGGACGGGCGGGCGGGACGCCCGCCCCACATGATCTCGGGCCGCAGCCGAGATGTGATCAATCGACAGGCGGGACGCCCGCCCTATGTGCGCTCGAACCCCAGGCGAGATGGTTGGGATCGTGAGCCTGCGGCGGGACGCCCGCCTCAGCGTGATAGGGGGCCTGCACGCGTTGGGCGTTCGTGGCTGATCTACGACCGCCGAGCGCGCTTGTCCCCCGATGTATCCTGGAGCCTCATGAGCAATCCGCGACACCTCGCCATCCGTTCCGCCGCCGAGCGCACCCCCCGGATCTTCGCGCGCCCCCTCGGGCCGGATGGCCGCCCCCTGCCGGTCCGTGACTTCTACGGCAGCCACACCTTCGACATCGACGAGATGCGCGAGCACCTCCCGGCGGATGTCGTCCGGCAGTTCCTCGACATCACCGAGCACGGCGAGAAGCTGGAGCCCGAGCTCGCCGATCGCATCGCGCAGGGCACGCTGGACTGGGCCCTCGAGCGCGGCGTGACGCACTTCTGCCACTGGTTCCAGCCGATGACCGGCGCCACCGCCGAGAAACACGACGGCTTCCTCGCGTTCGACGGCAGCCGCCCGATCGCGCAGTTCACCGCCGAGCAGTTGCTGCAGTCCGAGCCGGACGCGAGCAGCTTCCCCTCGGGCGGCATCCGGTCCACCTTCGAGGCGCGCGGCTACACCGCCTGGGACCCGACCTCGCCGATGTTCATCGCCGAGCAGCCCTACGGCGCGGTCCTGTGCATCCCGAGCGCATTCTTCAGCTACAACGGCGAGGCGCTCGACAAGAAGACGCCGCTGCTGCGCTCGATGGAGGCGATCGATCGCTCCGCGCGTCGCCTGCTCGCGCTGCTCGGCGAGGACGACGTGCGCCGGGTCGTGCCGACCGCGGGCCCCGAGCAGGAGTACTTCCTGATCGACAAGGCGTACGCCGCGTTCCGCCCCGATCTGACGATCACCGGCCGCACCGTGCTCGGCGCGCCGCCGCCCAAGGGGCAGACGCTCGAGGACCACTACTTCGGCGCCATCGCCAGCCGCGCGCTGTCGTTCATGCACGAGCTGGAGCTCGAGCTCTACAAGCTGGGCGTGCCGGCCAAGACGCGCCACAACGAGGTCGCGCCGAGCCAGTTCGAGCTCGCGGTGCTCTACCGCACCGCGAACATCGCCGCCGACCACAACCAGATCGTGATGGAGCTGGTGCGCAAGGTGGCCGCGCGGCACGACCTGTTCGCGCTGATGCACGAGAAGCCGTTCGCGGGCGTCAACGGGTCGGGCAAGCACCTGAACTGGTCGCTCGCGTGCGAGAAGGGGAACCTGCTCAACCCGGGCCAGAACCCGGGCGGCGACGTTCGCTTCCTGGCGTTCCTCGCGGCGATCCTCACCGGCGTCGACCGCTACGGCGCGCTGCTGCGCGCGAGCATCGCCACGCACGGCAACGACTTCCGCCTCGGTGCGAACGAGGCGCCGCCCGCGATCTTGAGCGTGTTCCTCGGCGAGCAGCTCACCGAGGTGCGCCGCAAGATCGTGGCGGGCGAGGCGATCGGCGCAGCCGAGGGGCAGTCGCACATCGAGCTCGGCGTCGATCGGATGCCGCGCATCGCGCGCCACAGCACGGATCGCAACCGCACCAGCCCGTTCGCGTTCACCGGCGACAAGTTCGAGTTCCGCGCGGTCGGCGCGAACACCTCGGTGTCGTTCCCGCTGGCGTGCGTGCACGTCGCGGTCGCCGCGGGCATCGAGGACCTCTGTGACCGCATCGAGGCCCGAGGTGGCGGTGCGTCCGCGGTGAAGGAGGCGATCCGCGACGCGCTGCGCGACAGCGAGCGGATCTGCTTCGAGGGCAACAACTATGCAGACGCGTGGGTCGAGGAGGCGGAGCGGCGCGGGCTCCCGAACCACCGCCGCACGCCCGAGGCCCTCGCCGTGCTGCAGACCGACGAGGTGATCGCGCTGTTCGGTCGGTTCGGGGTGCTCAACCCCGCCGAGCTCGAGGCGCGCTACCACGTCAAGATCGACCGCTACGCGACCTCGGTGGAGATCGAGGTGCAGGTGATGCGCGAGCTCGTCGACCAGTCGGTGCTCGCCGCGGCCGAGGGCGAGCGCAACGAGGTGGCCGCGGGGCTCGTCGCGCTCGAGCAGCTCGGCGCGCTGGGGCAGGGCGATCGCGCGCACCTCGACAAGCTCAACGAGCTGATCCGCAAGGTGCGCCGCTCGCGCGTGGAGCTCGACGCGAGCATGTCGCGCGCGGCGGGCCTGGAGCGCCCCGCGCAAGCGGCGCTGTACGCCGCCGAGGTGATCCCGGCGCTCGAGGCCATCCGCGAGGCATCCGACAAGCTCGAGCAGATGGTCTCGGACGCGCGCTGGGTGCTCCCGCGCTACCGCGAGATGCTGTTCCAGAGCTGAGCGCCCGCGCCGGCCGACTCCCGTCGCGCAGCCGGCGCGGTTCCTCGCGGTTCGTCGTGATCAAGGGTTCTCTTTGCGCTGTCGTGGTCTAGCCTTTCGAGGCGGCGACCGGGTTTGGGCGCCCATGGGGGGCGGATGGGGGTCGCAGGAGGCGTCGACCGTGACCTGATCGCGGCGATCGCGGACGGGCCCGACATCTTCAGCGTCCTCGATCGGGATGGTCGCGTGCTCCACGACTCGCCGTCGGCCGAGCGCGTCCACGGGCGCCCGCCGCACGAGATGATCGGCCGCAACCCCATGGAGCTCGTGCATCCAGACGACGTTGGGCGGGTGGGAGAGACCCTCGCGCGCCTGCTCTTGGACCCGGCGGGTGTGGCGTGCGTCCAGTACCGCTTGCTGCACCGTGACGGCCATTGGGTTCCCGTGGAGGCGACCGGGCGGAACTGCCTCGACGATCCGCGGATCCGGGGCATCGTCGTGATCACACGAGATCGATCGATGGCAGGCGCCGACCCGATCGCCGAGCGGCGGCCCATCCCGGTCGACTCGGGGATGTACCTCCCCGCTGAGCAGGCGGTGAGGACCGAGGGCGGACGGGTCCCCCTCGCGCGCCTGGAGGCGCGGCTGCTGGAGCATCTCGCGGCGCGACCGGGCGAGGTGGTGACCGTCCAGGCGCTGCTCCGCGACGTATGGGGCTACGCGAGTGGCGTGCGCAGTCGCACGGTGTATGCCACCGTGGATCGGCTGCGGCGCAAGGTCGAGCGCGATCCGTGCAACCCGCGGTGCATCCGGGTGTACGCGCGCCTCGGCTACTACTACGCGCCGCCGCGCTGAACGCACGACAGGTGTGGATGCGCACGCCGTCGATGGTCGTGAGGGCAGGTAGACCCACACGTCGGATGGTTCACGGGTTGCGTTGGACGGCGCAACCCTCGCCGCCACTCCGCCGAGGGTGACCGATCGCGACGACAGGACCGGGGCGGCGGGGCTCGGGCGACTCCCGCTGCTGCCGTTCCTCGTCGCCCTTGGGCTGGGTATCGGGGACTGACTCGACCGCCCGGCAGGGGCCCTATGCGCGTGAGGCGCCGTCCAGCGCGTCGCGCACCGCGCGCGCGAGCTGCGCGGGGCTCAGCGGCTTCGGCACGAACGCCTCCCCCTCGGGGAAGTTGCGGGCGAGCCCGGGGCCGCGCTCGGTGTAGCCGGACATGAACATCACCCGGAGCTCGGGGCGGTGGGCCCGCAGCGCCGCCGCGACGCTGGGGCCGTCGCGATCGGGCATCACCACGTCGCACAGCAGCAGGTGCAGCGGACCACCGTGCTCCCTGCACGCCGCGATCGCGGACGCGCCGTCGGGGCGGTCGAGCACCGTGTAGCCCAGGCGGCGCAGCGCGCGCGCGACCACCGAGCGCACCTGCGGGTCGTCGTCGACGACCAGGATCGTCTCGGTGCCGCCCGGGAGGTCGGCGGCGCGCGGCGGGGGCGCGCTCTCGCGGCCCTCGACCAGCGGCAGGAACACCCGGAAAGTCGTGCCGCGACCCGCGCGGCTCTCCACGGTCATCGCACCGCCGGCCCGCTGCACGATCGCGTGGCAGTTCGACAGGCCGAGACCGGTGCCCTTCCCGAGCGCCTTGGTCGTGAAGAACGGCTCGAAGATCCGGGCCATCAGCTCTGGGGGGATGCCAGCGCCCGTGTCGCTGACGGCGAGCATCACGTGCGCACCTGCGCGATCGGTGGGCGTACCCGGCAGACCCGAGGGCAGCGTGATCTGATCGACGTCCACGTCGATCCCGCCCACGCCTGCGATCGCGTCGCGCGCGTTCACGACGAGGTTGACGATCACCTGCTCGAGCGCGGTCGGATCGATGCACGCGGCCCCCCCCCGAGCGCTGCGAAGCGTGACCGTGATGTCCTCGCCGACGAGGCGACCGACGATGGGCAGCGTCTGCTCCACGGTCCGGCCGACGTCGACGACGCGCGGCGCCGCGGCGTCTACCCGCGAGAACGCCAGGAGGTGGCGGACGAGCTCGGTGGCGCGGCCGGCGGCGCCGATCACCTGCGTCAGCTCCCCATGGCTGGAGGACTCGGCCGGCAGGCTCTCGAGCGCGAACTCGGTGAAGCCCAGGATCGCGGTGAGGATGTTGTTCAGATCGTGCGCGAGCCCACCGGTCAGCTTGCCGAGCGCCTCCATCTTCGCCGCGTGGTTCAGCTGTCGCTCCAGCGCGCGTCGCTCGGTGACCTCGAGGGCCACCCCGATGGTGCCGCTCACCCGCCCGCGGGCGTCGCGCAGCGGCTCGACGCTGCACTCCCACGCGCGCTCGCCAGCCTGGAACGGGAATGGCGCGTGGTGACCGTCGAGCGCCTCGCGGTGGGCGCGCGCGGCGACCTCGTCCTCGGCGAACAGCGCGTCGACCACGCGCCGCTCCTGTTGGGTGTCCTGTGCTTGCCACGCGGCGCTCGCGCGGCCCGCCACCGAGGTCAGCGTCAGCGCGTCGTCGGTCGTCCAGGTCACCGCGGGTAGCTGGTCGAAGAGCACGCGGAGCTGGTTCTGTTGCTGAATCAGGGCCTGGTTGGAGCGCTCGAGCTCACCCGTCTTGCGCTCGAGCGCGGTGACGGCGTGCTGCAGCGCCGCGGACTGGACGGCCAGGCGGCGGCGCATCGCGGTCCGCTCCACTGCGACGCCGATGGCGTATTGGAGACGATCGGCGTCGAGCGCGGACTTGCACAGGTAGTCGAGCGCGCCGCGCTTCATCGCGTCGACGGCGACGGCCTCGTTCCCCTGGCTCGTCAGCATCAGCACCGGGAGGTGCGCGCCGGTGAAGTCGGCGATCACGTCGACACCGTCGCGATCGGGGAGGCGGTAGTCGAGGAGCACGCAGGCCAGGTTCGCGGCGCGCGCCATCGCCAGCCCGTCGTGGGCCGTCTCGGCCTCGACGATGTCGTAGCGGCCCTTCAGCAGACGCCGGATGCGCTCGCGGTCGACCGCGTTGTCGTCGACGACGAGCACGCGGAGCGTAGTGGACGTCATGGAAACTCGACGATGCGCCAGTAGTGATCGAGCATCGAGATCAGCCGGACGAAGCCGGGGCCGACGTCGCTCTTCGCGATGTAGCCGGCGACGTGGTGGCCGTACGAAGCAACTCGATCTTCCTCGCGCTTGGAGGTGGTGAGGATGAACACGATGCTGTCGCTGAGCGCGGGATCGGCGCGGAGCTCCGCGAGCAGCTCCAGCCCGCTCATGCGCGGCAGGTTGATGTCGAGCAGGAGCAGGTAGGGGCGCTGCAGCGGCACGCGCCCGTTCGTTCCGCGCAGGATGTCGAGCGCGTCGAGGCCGTCGACCGCGTCCACGATCGGGTTGGAGATGCGCTGGGCCGCGAAGCCGCGGCGCACCGCCTCGCGGTCGATCTCGTTGTCCTCGACCAACAGCACGGTCACGGACTTCATCGCGGCTCCGGGTCGACGACGAGCGGCCAGGTGAACGTGACGGTCGCGCCGCGCGCGCCGCCGCTGATGCGAACGCTTCCTCCGAACCGCTCGACGGACTTCTTCACGATCGCGAGCCCGACGCCGCTACCCTCGACCGCGTCGCGGGATCGCAGCGTCTGGAACATCCGGAACACGCGCTCGCGGAACGCCTCGGGGATCCCGGGGCCGTCGTCTGCGACCGAGACCTCCAACCACCGGTCGCGCGGCGCCGCCCGCACCCAGATCGTCCCGCGCTCGGCGTCGTGGTGCTTGATCGCGTTCGAGATCAGGTTCCTGAGAACCTTCTCGAGCGGCGCGCGCGGCGAGGTGATCGTGACGTCCGGGCCCTCGACGCGCACCTCGAAGTCCGACCCGGCGCACACCAACGCCGCGACCTCGTCGACGACCTCGGCCAGGGTGAAGGTGGTCGCGCGGTCGTCACCGCGGCCGACGCGGGAGTACTCGAGCAGGTCGTCGAGCAGGCGCTCCATGCGGCGCACGCGCTCCTGCAGCAACGCGACGTGGCGCCGCGCGGCGTCGGGGAGGTCGTCGCCGAGGTCCTCGACGAGCCACTCGGTGAGGTTGCGCACGTCCTGCAGCGGCGACTTGAGGTCGTGTGAGGCGACGTATGCGAACTCGTCGAGCTCGCGGTTGGAGCGCTCGAGATCGCGAACGTGACGCGCGAGCCGCTCCTCGGCGCGACGGACCAGGCTCTCCTTGGTGTCGATGTACACCTGCCCGAGGTTCGCCATCGACACGTCCACATAGCGGTCCAGCGCCTCGAGCACGCCTCGCGTGTCGTCGTCCAGATCGAGATCGGCCAGCAGCGTGCGTCGGAACACGCTGAGCACGGGGAACCAGTGCTGGAACTCGACGGAGAGCTGCGCGTAGGCGGTGCCCTGCGTCTTCAGGTCGGCGACGAACGGCTCCCAGTCGCCGTCGAGCAGCGCCAAGCGCTGATGCTCGCGCGACGCGCGGTTCTGTTCTTCTTGCACCTCGGGAGGAAGGTGCTCGAGCAGGCGCGCGAGCACCGGGACGGTGACGGCGAACTCGACCAGCGCTTGCTCGACGGCCTGTCGTCGTGCCTCGAGGTGCTCCCAGAGGAGCGCGTCTTGTCGGGCAGTATCGGTCAAACGACCTACTCCTACCCCTTGCCTCCCCCAACGTAGCACCCGAACGATGACGTCGCGCGCTTTTCAGCGGATCCGCGGCGCGCGCGGCATGGGATCAGTCCGCGGGGCGACCGAGCGCGAACGCCGCGACGTCGTCTTGGAAGCGCGCGGTGCGCGTCAGGTAGAAGTGGTCGCCGCCCACCCCGGACCACAGCTCGACGTCGACGTCGGGTGCGCAGCCGGACCACCGCTGCACGATCGTCTCCTCGCCTGCCATGTTCGACAGGTGGTCGCGGTCGGCGAGGCGGGTCGGGGGCTCGTCGCAGCCCGCCTTCGTAGCCCAGCGGCGCGCGCTCTCCTCGGCGCCGGCGTGCGTCGGCGCCGACAGGTAGACGATCGTGGGGTCGAGCGTCCCGTGGGCGTGTGCGACCGACACCGGCGTGTCACCGACGCAGTCCGTCTCGTCGAAGAACGTCGCGCCGGCGAGCACGACGATGCGGTCGACGAGATCGGGCCGCTCGCACGCCATCCGGTAGCTCATGTACCCGCCGTTGCTGTGCCCGACGAAGCTCACCTGCGAGACGGGGTACACCGCCCGCACCTCATCGACGAGGCCCGCGAGGTAGCCGACGTCGTCGACGTCCGAGCCATAGAAGTTGCAGCACGCGTCGGTCGCGTTCCAGAACGGGCGCCCGGCGGTGTCCACCGTGCCCTCGGGCTTGAGCAGCAGGAAGTCGTCGCGCTCGATGCGCGTGCCGAGCCCGAACACCATGTCTTGCACGGTGGCGTTGGCCCCGTAGCCGTGCAGCAGCACGATCAACGGCCACGCGCGATCCGGGGCGTAGTCGTCGGGGCGGACCAGCGCGGCGGGTCGGTCGCCGCCGAACGTCCGCGTCGGGTTCGCCTCGAACGCGACGGCGTCATCGGTGTCGCTCGTGTCGGACGGATCGTCGTTCGTGGGCGCGCAGGCCGCGAGCGGCAGCGCGAACAGCAGGGTGATGGAGGTGCGCATGGGGCAGGGCATATCAAGAAACACCGCGCCGCACGCGCGGCACCTCAGTCGGTGCGCGCGCGGTAGCGACCCTCCTGGAACCGCAGCGTCACGGGCGCGTCGCCCGCGGGCGTCGACGTCTGGATGACGAGCTCGCGCCACCCGTCGACAAGCTCACCGACCTTTGGGGCCGCCAGCGCCCACTCGGGGTGCGAGGCGTGCGCGTAGACGCCGTCGCCGCAGCCGACGAGCACGACGAACACGCACTCGCCGGCCTCGTTGCACGCCGGGTCGTCGACGATCAGGTCGAGGACGCCGTCGTCGTTGAGGTCGGGCTGGCCGAGGACGTGGATGTCGGGCTCGTCGCGCGCGCCGCGGGGCAGCGCGAGGCCGTCGCGCACCTCGACGGTGATGCGCTCGAGCGAGGTCACACCCGCGGGACACGCGTGCGGCGCTGCGGCCGGCGGGGGTGCGGGCGCCCTGGCCGCGCAACCCACGACCCCAACGAGCAGGAACAACGCACGAAACATCAGCCCTCCGACCCGTGGGCGGAGGGTAGCACGACGCCTCAGTCGCCGACCCCGATGTCGTCGTAGCGGACGTCTGCGAGCAGCGCGGCGTCGCGATCCTCCAGGTACTTCAGGTGCGCCGCGAGCACCGAGAGCTCCACCTCGCCGGTATCCAGGCGGTCGAGATCGTCTTCGAGGTCGTCGTGCGCCTGCCGCAGCGCCTCGATGCGGCGCTGGAAGTGCGGCGCCTCGCGCTCGGCCTCGTCGAGCAGCCGTCGGCTGCTGCGCTGGTTTCCGCGGACGAACGCGGTGAGCTGCTGGACGAGTCCGGGCAACTCTCGCGCGCGCGCCGACTCGATGCGCTCGAGCAGCGCGGTCACGCCGCCCACTTCCTCTCTCTTCATCTCGCCCTCCCTACCGGTTCCCCGCCCACGCACATCGTACCCGAGACGCCGAGAATCCGCAGCGCGTCGGATAGGGGGTCCCCGGGGGAACGGGGCGGCGGGCCGGGCACGGAGGCGCTCCTGTCGTGGTGGTCCCCCGGGGCTCGTGGGGTGGCGTGCGGCGCGCGGTCGTGCCAAGGGAGCGGCATGAAGCTCTCCGTCCTCGACGTGTTGCCCGTGGGATCCTCGAGCTCGCCGCGCCAGGCGCTCAACGAGGCGGTGTCGCTCGCGCGCACCGCCGAGACGGCCGGCTACGAGCGGCTGTGGTACGCCGAGCACCACGGCATGGCGAACATCGCGAGCACCTCGCCCGAGCTGCTGATCGCGCACGTGGCGCCCCACACCGAGCGCATCCGCCTCGGCGCGGGCGGGGTGATGCTGCCCAACCACGTGCCGCTGCGCGTCGTCGAGCAGTACCGCACGCTCGAGGCGCTGCACCCCGGGCGGATCGATCTGGGGATCGGCCGCGCGGCGGGCACCGATCCGCTGACCGCGCACGCGCTGCGCAGCTTCTCGGGCGATCAGTTCGGCGGGATGCTGGCCGAGCTGATCGCGTTCGACGCCGCGCGGTTCCCGCCGGAGCACCCGTTCGCGCGCATCAGCGTCACGCCCGGCGGGGTGCGGCTGCCGCCGATGTGGATGCTCGGCTCGAGCGGCGGCAGCGCGCGGATCGCGGGCGAGCTGGGCCTGGGCTACGCGTTCGCCGGCCACTTCAGCCCGATGCCCGCGGCCATGGCGGTCGCGGACTACCAGCGCAGCTTCAGCCCGTCGGCGCAGTTCCCCGCGCCGCGGGTGATCCTCGCGGTGCACGCGCTGTGCGCCGAGACGCAGGAAGAGGCCGACGAGCTCGCGCTCGCGCCGCGCTTCGTGCTCGCGGCCATCGAGCAGGGGCGCTCGGCCCCGGTGCCCACCCCCGCCGAGGTGCGCGCGTCGGGCTTCCGTCCGGAGCGCGACGGGCGCGGCGCGATGGGGCGGTTGCTCGTCGCGGGCACGCCGGCGGCCGTGCGCGGTCGCTTGGAGGAGCTCGCCGAGGAGGCGGGCGCCGACGAGCTGATGGTGATGACGCTCACGCACGCGCAGGCACCTCGGCTGCGGTCCTACGAGCTGCTCGCGGCGGCGTTCGCGGCGTAGGTGGGGCGCGCCGGGCGCGCGCCCTTGCGCGCGCGTCTGCGCCGGGTCATGCCGCGGCGATGCTCACGCTGCTGCGCAACGCCGATCTCTACGACCCGACGCCGCGGGGCGTCGTCGACGTGCTGCTCGGGGGCGGGCGGGTGCTCGCCGTCGGGCCCGGGCTCGACGCGCCGCCTGCGGGCTGGCCGGTCGAGGTGGTCGACCTCGGCGGGGCCAGGCTGGCGCCGGGGTTGGTCGACGCGCACACGCACCTCGGCGGGGGCGGCGGAGAGGGCGGCGCGCACACCCGCGTCCCGCCGGTCGTCCTCGAGGCGCTGACCACCGCGGGCGTCACCACCGCGATCGGCCTGCTCGGCACCGACGGCACGACCCGCAGCATCGCCGACCTGCTCGCCGCGGCGCGCGGGCTCGCGCACTACGGGCTCACCTGCCTGTGCTACACGGGCGGCTACGAGGTGCCGCCGGTCACGCTCACCGGCTCGGTGCGCGGCGACATCGTGCACGTCGACCGGATCGTCGCGGTGGGCGAGGTGGCGATCAGCGACCACCGCAGCGCGCAGCCGACCTTCGACGAGATCGTGCGGATCGCCGCGGACGCGCACGTCGCCGGGATGATGACGGGCAAGGCGGGGCTGCTGCACCTGCACCTCGGCGACGGCCCGCGCGGGCTCGACCTGGTGCGCCGCGCGCTCGCCGAGACGGAGCTCCCCGCGCGGGTGTTCCACCCGACGCACTGCAACCGCAACTTCGCGCTGTGGGACGAGGCGAAGCGCCTGCCGGGCTGCCACGTCGACATCACCGCGTTTCCGCCGGACGACGCCGGTCCGTCGGCGGGGCGCGCGATCGCCGAGTGGAGGGCGGCGGGCCTCGATTCGGCGCGGCTCACGATGTCTTCGGACGCCGGCGGCTGCCTGCCGCAGTTCACGCCGGACGGGGTGCTGGTCGCGATGGACGTCGGCGCCGCGCACGGGTTGCTCGACGCGGTGCGCGAGGCGGTGGGGCTCGGCGTGTCGCTCGGCGACGCGCTCGCCACGGTCACCGCCAACCCGGCGACGCTGTTCCGGCTGCGCGGCAAGGGGCGCGTCGCGGTGGGCGCGGACGCCGATCTGCTGATCCTCGGTGACGGGCTCACGGTCGACGGGCTGCTCGCCGGTGGGCGCTGGCTCGTGCGCGATGGCGCGCCGGTCGTGCGGGGCTTGTTCAGCGGGCGATCGAGCGACGGGGCAGCGCGGTCGTAGCGCGTGGGCTGCCGGCCCACGTCTTCCTTTGGGAAGCGTCCTGGGCGCCATCCGTGGGTCGGCCGTCCCGGCCGACCGCCGGCTTGGCACGGAGGTTGTGATTTGGCGATTGCCGGCCGGGACGGCCGGCCCACGTCTTTTTTGGCGAGCCTCTGGGTGGTTTTTTTGGTCGGGGTTGGGTGGTTTTTGTGGGTCGGCCGTCCCGGCCGACCGTCGACTTGTCGCGAGGGTTGTGGTGTGGCGATTGCCGGCCGGGACGGCCGGCCCACGTCGTTTTTGGCGAAGGGTTGTGGGTTGGCGCT
>CAYQSE010000190.1:0-11648 GCA_964419905.1 uncultured Enterobacteriaceae bacterium | reverse complement strand
GAGGGCGCGCGCGGCGCCGAGCTCGCCGCGGCGGTCACGTCGGGGCCCCTCGCGGACCACGCCCGCTGGGTGCGCGCCCGCGGGCTGCTCTCGGCGGAACGACCGCTCGACGCGGCGCGGGCCCTCGACGGGCTCGCGCTCCCTGGCCAGCCGGGACTCGAGGTGCGGTTGCTGCGGGGCGAGGCGCTGGTGCGCGGCGGGCGGTCGCTCGACGCGCGCGACGACCTGCGCGCGCTGCTCGACGGGCCCGTCGGCGTCCCCGCGCGCTACTGGCTCGCCGTGGGCGGCGAGGCGCGCGGTGAGCGCCAGGCCGCGATCGCCACCTATCGCCGCGTGTGGGCCGACGACGCGACGGGTGCATGGGCCGATCCCGCGGCGGACGCGTTGACGCGGTTGGGCGCGCCCGTGCCCGACTTCGACACGCCCGAGGGGCGCGCGCTGATCCACGAGCGCATCGCGACGCTCACCGGCGCGCAGGAGCACACCCTGGCGCGCGCGCTCACCGAGCGGCTCGGCGAGGAGGCGCCCGAGGCTGCGGTGACGGGGATCGCGCTGGCGCGGGCGCGATTCCGCGCGAAGGACTACCCCGCCGCGGTCACCGCCTACGCCGACGCGCTCGGGCCCCCGGCCCGCGCGACCGGCAGCGCCGACGACCTGTTCGACTTCGCGCTCGCGACCAGCCGCACCGGCGACCACGACACCGCGGCGGTGATCTACGAGCGGCTCGTGGCACAGCACCCGAGCACACCGAAGGGCGACTTCGCCTCGTACAAGCTCGGCTACCTCGAGATCGACCGGGGCCGATGCCCCGCGGCCACCGCGCGCCTGAAGGCCCACGTCGCCCGGTTCCCGACCTCCAAGTACCTCGACGAGGCGCTGTGGTACATCGGCCGCTGCGCCTGGAAGGCGAGCGACCTCGCGGAGGCGGAGCGCGCGTGGAAGGCGCTCGCCGCGCAGCGACCCGACTCGAGCCTCGTGCCCGGGGCGCTGTACTGGCGCGCGCGCGCGCAGGGTCGTAGCGGCGACACCGCGTCCGAGGCCGAAGGCCTGGCGGCGCTGCTGAAACGCCATCCGACCAGCGGGTACGCGTGGTTCGCCGCGGAGCGCCTCGGCAGGACGTTCCCCGCGCGCGGCGGCGTCGACCCGCTGCGGCCCGAGGCCGCGACCCCGTCGCCGGCGCTCACCCGCGTGTGGGCGCTGATCGAGGCGGGCTTCCCGCAGTGGGCGCTGGCCGAGATCGAGACGCTCCCGACGCCCGCCGCCGAAGGCGAGCGGATCCAGCACGCCCTCGCCCGCCTGCGCGCCGGTGACGCGCGCGGCGCGAAGGCGCTGGTGCCGTCGTGTCCGTCGCCGTGGGTCGACGCGCCGAGCGCGACGCGCGCGCTGTGCACGCCGCGCCCCGAGCAGCCCATCGTCGCGCAGGTCGCCGCGCCCTACGACCTCGACCCGCACCTGCCCTACGCGATCATGACCGCCGAGTCGGCCCTTCAGCCGGGCGTGACCTCGATCGCGGGCGCCCGTGGCCTGATGCAGCTCATGCCGGTCGAGGCGGCGCGCGTTCACCGCGAACTGTTCGGCGACCAGCCGTTCGATCCGGCGCGGCTCTACCACGCCCCGTACAACGCGGCGCTCGGCACCGCGGAGCTGGGCATCAAGCAGCGCGACCTCGGCGATCTGCTCGACGGCGCGGACCTCCCGGCGGTGATCGCGAGCTACAACGGCGGTGAGGCCGCGGTGCGCCGGTGGGTCGCCGCGTGGGAGGTCCCGCCCGAGCCCGACGAGTTCGTGGAGGACATCGGGTACACCGAGACGCGGCAGTACGTGAAGCGCGTGCTCGGCTTCCTGATGGCGTATCGCTGGGCCTACGGGGACTGAGCGGGCTTTAGCGGACGCGCAGGTGCAGCGGCAGCAGCGCCAGCGCCTCCCCGGGAAGCCCGGCGATCAGCGCGAGGCCGCGGGCGACTGGCTGCTCGAGCACCCCGTCTGCGATCTGCGCCAGCTCCGGGCGCAGATCGCGCAGCCCGGCGCTGATCACCCGGGAGAGCAGCCGGCGGGGGCGATCCGGGTTCAGGTCGATCGTGTGATAGGCGCCCGGCGACAGACCGGCGAGCTTGCGCGCGCGCTCCACCGCGACCTCCACGCCGCCGAACCGATCGACGAGGCCTCGCGCGCGGGCATCACGGCCCGTCCACACCCGCCCGCGGCAGTGCGGCTCGACCTCGTCGACGGGGCGCGCCCGACCGGCGGCCACGCGCTCGACGAACCCGTCATAGAAGCGCTGCAGCGACGCCTTGAACCGCGCGCGCTGATCGTCGGTGAACGGCTGGCTCGGCGAGTAGAGGTTCGCGTTCGGCGCCGCGGCGACCGTCTGGGTGTGCACGCCGAGCAGGCGCAGCCCCTCCTGCGCGACCAGCTTGCCCCCGAACACGCCGATCGAGCCGGTGAGCGTGCCGGGCCGCGCGACGATCTCCGCGGCGGGCGCGGCGAGGTAGTAGCCGCCCGAAGCCGCGACGCCCTCGAAGCACGCGATCACCGGCTTGGCCTTCCGCAGCAGATCCACCTCCCGCCAGATCAGGTCCGACGCGAGCGCGCTGCCGCCGGGGCTGTCGATGTGGAGCACCACCGCCTTGACCGCTTCGTTGTCGCGCAGCGCCGTGAGGGCCTCGACCACGCGCCGCGCGCGGATCATCGGGCGCGGCGAGCGATCGTCGACCACGACCGGACCTTGCAGGTGCACGACCGTGACCGCCGCGGACGGGAGCGCCCAGCCATCGACCCAGGCCAGGACCGCGTCGCGCCGCGCCCACGACCCGAACGACTGCACCCGGACGCGCTCGCCCAGCGTCTCTCGGAACCACGCGCGGACCTCGTCCTCGTAGGCGAGGTGGTCGACCAGGCCCGCGTCCCGTGCGTCGACCGCGGACAGCGGCGCCCGCGCGAGCAGCGCCTCGACCGCCTCGACAGAGAGCCCGCGGCCGTGTGCCACCCCCTCGACCAGCTGGGCGTGGAGATCCGCGACGAGCGCGCCGAGCGCCTCCTGGCTCTCGCGCGACGCGAAGCGGCGGGTGAACGGCTCGCCGAACGACTTGTAGGCGCCCGCCGCCTCGAAGTCCGGCGTGACGCCGATCCGCTCCAGCGCCTCGGCGAAGAACGTCAGCTCGACGCCTACGCCGACGAGTCCGACCTCGCCGCTCGGGGTGAGGAACACCCGCTCCGCGTGCGCCGCGAGCCACATCGCCGCGTTGCCCGGCGCCTCGAGCGAGGCCACGACGCGCTTGCCCGCACCGCGCGCCCGCCCGATCGCCTCGCCCACGTCCTGCCACGCCGCCCAGCTGCTCAGCGTCGCGTCGACGCGCACCCACAGGCCGACCACGTTCGGATCGACGGCGAGGCGGTCGAGGCGCGTGATCAGCGCGGCCCGCGCGCGAAGGTCGTCGAGCCCGCGGAGTCGAAGCTCGGCGACCACGCCCACGCCGCTCGCCCACCCATGCGCGGCGGTCGCCAGCGCGTGCGCAGGGACCGACAGGGCGCCACCCACCACGCTGCGGATCGTCTCGAGGATCGGCTCGGCCATGCAAGAGGGATAAGCCCGTCGCATCCCATCGTCATCGGCCACATGTCTCGATTCGTCCCGCCGCTCCTGCTCACCGTGCCCGGTCTGCTGCTCGTCTGCGCGGGTCTGCACCTCGACGCGTGGTGGACGATCGCCGCGGGCGTGTCCGCCCTGACCCTGGCGGCGTGGCTGGTTACGCAGCCCGAATGACCGAGCGGCTCACCGACACCGAGTGGGGCTTCCTTCACGCCATGCCCGAGCAGGATCTCGTGGAGCTGGCGGTGGAGCTCGACCTGTTGGTGCCCGAGCGCATCGAGGCGCGCGCGCTGCTCGAGGAGTGCCTGCCGCTGCTGCTCGACCGCGCGCGCGTCGAGGGGTTGCCGTTCAGCCGCTACGATCTGGAGGATCTCGCCGAGCTGCCCGACGCCCACCGCCGCGCGATCGCGCGCCTCCAGGGTCTGGCCGACGACGCATCGCCTGATCGCATCGTCCGGGCGGGAGAGAAGGTCTACCGCACCTACCAGAAGCTGCGCCCGCGCAGCGCGGTCGCCCTGCTCCTCCCCTCGCTGCTCCCCGCGCTGGCCCGCCTGGCGTCCGAGCGCGCCGTCCAGCGGTAAGCATTGCGTCAGGGGGGTTGAACGCGGCCGAGCAAGGGGTGATGTTGGCCGGCTGAACCCCTGGGGGACGTGTGGCGACCAAGATCTGCCCCGACTGCGGCGCCGAGGTGCCGACCTCCGCGGCGCGCTGCAAGGAGTGCTTCCACGACTTCAACGAGCAGCGCCCGTCGCGCGCGGGGCCGCTGGTCCTGCTCGCTGCGCTGGCCGCGATGAGCATCCTCGGCGCGCTCACGCTGTGGATCGTGTCGATGCGGCCGCTCGACCAGCGCATCCTCGTCGACGAGAGCACGCACGCCGTGATCTTCACGACGCAGTACCGCACCGGCCCGGTCACCGATCGCCTCGACTGGGTCGACATCCTCACCCTGGAGCACGTCGTCACCGCGAGCGGTCGCTTCGAGATCGTCGCGGTCACGAACAAGGGCGAGCGCGTCGTGATCCAGCGGTCGAGCGATCGCCCGCTGCACAGCGACGCCGAGCACTACGCCAAGGTGATGGGCAAGCCGCTCCAGCTGACCGACAAGACGCGCGGGTTCCACAAGTCGGCCAAGCCCGAAGAGTAGCCGCACCCCGGAGGGTGGATGTCCGCTGACGTCGCGGTAGACCTGGGCACCTCGACCAGCCGCGTGGTGGTGCGGGGCCGGGGGCTCGTGCTCGAGGCGCCGTCGGTGGTCGCGCTGCGCGGCGGCGAGCTCGCCGCGGTCGGCGCCGACGCCCGCGAGATGCTCGGACGCTCGCCTTCCGGCGTACGGGTGGTCCAGCCGATCCGCGGCGGGGTCGTCGCGGACTTCGACGCCACCGAGACGCTGCTGCACTACCTGCTGCGCGAGGCCGCCCCCCGCTCGCTCCGGCGCCCTCGCGTGCTCGTGTGCGTGCCCGCCGAGACCACCGAGGTCGAGCGGCGCGCCGTGCAGGACGCGGCGCGGGCTGCAGGTGCGCGCGACGTCACCCTCGTGGCCGCGCCGCTGGCCGCCGCCCTCGGTGCAGGCCTGCCCATCGTCGACCCGATCGGGAGCCTGATCCTGGACATCGGAGCAGGCCAGACCGAGGTGGCGGTGATCAGCCTCGGCGGGATGGTCGTGCACCGCGCGCTGCGGGTCGCCGGCAACGCGCTCGACGAGGCGGTCGCCCACTGGCTACGCAGCCGCCGCAACGTGGTGATCGGTGAACAGACCGCTGAGGGGCTCAAGCTGAAGCACGGGCACGCCGCGCCACCGGAGCATCCCGACACGTTTCGGATCCGCGGCCGCGATCTGGCGACGGGCAAGCCGCGCGATCTCGATCTCGGTGAGGACGAGCTCGCGACGGCGATGGCCGAGCCGATCGCCCGCATCCGCGACACGCTGCTCGAGGCCCTCGCCTCGACGCCGCCCGAGCTCTGCGCCGATCTCCTCGACCGTGGCGTGCTGGTATGCGGCGGCACGTCGAACCTCCGCGGGCTCTCCCGCGTGCTGCGCGACGCGACCGGGATGCCGGTGCTGCAGGCCGAGGCGCCGACGCACTGCACCGCGCTCGGTGCCGCACGGCTGCTCGACGACGCCGCGCTCTACGAGCGCGTCGTCACTGCGGCCTGAGTCGGTGCGCGCCCCCCTCGCCGACCGGATGCGTCCGACGCGCCTCGACGAGATCGTCGGACAGTCCCGCTGGCTCGGACCCGACGCGCCCCTGCGCCAGGCGGCCGCCGCCGGCACGCTGCGCTCGATCATCCTGTGGGGTCCGCCCGGATGTGGAAAGACGACGATCGCGCGCCTGCTGGCGTCGCAGACCGCGCTCGCGTTCGTGCAGATCTCTGCGGTGCTCGACGGCGTGAAAGCCCTGCGCGACGTGATCGACCAGGCCCAGCGCACCCGCGCAGCCGACGGCCGCGGCACGCTTCTGTTCGTCGATGAGATCCATCGCTGGAACAAGGCGCAGCAGGACGCGCTGCTGCCCCACGTCGAGGCGGGCGATCTGCTGCTCGTCGGCGCCACGACCGAGAACCCGTCGTTCGAGCTGAACGCGGCGCTGCGTTCTCGCCTCCAGATCGTACGCCTCGAGCCGCTGACGCCCGAGGAGGTCCGCGCGCTGCTCGACCGCGCGCTCGAAGACCCGCGTGGCCTCGCCGACAGCGGCGTCACGGCCGAGCCCGAGGCGCTGGAGCGCATCGCGCACGCGAGCGCAGGGGACGCGCGACGGGCGCTCGACGACCTCGAGCGGTGCATCGGCGCGCTCCCTCCCGGCGGAACCCTCGATCTGGAGACGGTGCAGCGCGTGCTGCAGCGCTCCGACGTGCGCCACGACCGCGCCGGCGAAGATCACTTCAACGTGGTCTCCGCGCTGATCAAGTCGATGCGCGGGAGCGATCCGGACGCCGCACTCTACTGGCTCGCGCGCATGATCGCTGGCGGTGAGGATCCGGTGTTCATCGCCCGCCGCCTCGTGATCTTCGCCTCGGAGGACATCGGCAACGCCGAGCCGCGCGCGCTCCCCCTCGCCGTCGCCGCCGCCCAGGCGGTCCAGCTCATCGGGATGCCGGAGGGGCGGATCCCGCTCGCGCAGGCGGTCACCTTCCTCGCCTCGGCGCCGAAGAGCAACGCCTCCTACAAGGGGGTCGACGAGGCGCTCGCCGAGGTGCGGCGCAGCGGCGCGCTCGAGGTGCCCCTGCACCTGCGCAACGCGTCCACCGCGGAGATGCGCGCCGAAGGCTACGGTAGCGGCTACCTCTACCCCCACGACCACCCGTTCCGCGTCGTGGACCAGGCCTACCTGCCGGCCGCGCTCGCCGGACGGACCTTCTACCGCCCGGCCGATCACGCCGAGGAGAAGATCATCGGCGAGCGGCTGGCGTGGTGGCGCAAGAAGCGGAAAGGACCCGCGTAGGCGGCCTCAGGGCGTGGACTGCGCCGTCGCGAGCACCTCGTACTCGAGGTAGACCTCCTGGAGCGACTCGGGCACCAGGTCGAGCAGCCGCACGCTGTTGCGCGCGCGGTCGTAGGTGTAGTCGACGTCTTGCGTGAGCGTCGCGACGACCTCACCCTCGGCCTCCACCCACACCCGCAGCGATTCCACCACCGGGAGCTGCGTCAGGTAGAACTCGCGACGCAGCCCCGAGGCCTGCATCCCGAGTTGATCCAGCGCAGGCGCCCAGTCGTCGTCGCAGATCGACCACTCGACCCCGTTGAACTCCCGCGTCAGCGCGAGGTAGTCGCGCCCGGGCTCGGCGGCGGTGGCGCAGGTGCCCCACGTGCCGACCTCGTCGCCCACGATCGCCGAGAAGCTCAGCATCTCGGGATCGGGCTTCAGCGACCGGAACCACGCACCGAACTCGTTCACCGTCATCGTCGAGTAGTCGTCCTCGTCGGAGATCACCACGACGGCAAGGCTGGCCTCCTCACGGTAGAACCCGGCGTTGAAGCCGTCGCGATGGCCGGTCACTTCGTCGAGCGCGGCAAACACGGCGTCGCGTCCGCGCTCGTCGTAGTGGCTGTCGGTGCCCAGCACGGCCATGTCCTCGAACACGGCGACCGGATCGGGCGTCTCGGTGTCGATGAACAGGTACTGCCCCGCGTCGCCCCCCGCCTGGAGGCGCCCCGCCATCGTGATCGCCGACGCGTCCATGTTCGTGGTGACCACGCCGATGTGGTAGTCGAGGCCCGAGTCGAGGAACCACACCATGAACTCCTCGAAGTTCGCGGCGAGCTGAACCTGCTCTTGGCTCATCGAGCACGACGTGTCGATCACCCACAGCACGTCGACGCTGGCCACGGTGGTCTGGACCACCCGGTCGACCTGCACCTCGGACGCGAGCCCCGGCGGGTTCGGCGCGCCGGCCGGCTCGTTCCCTGCGAGGACCTCGTACTCCGAGCAGCCGCCGAGCAGCGCCACGACCAGCAGCAACACCGTGGCCATGCCCAGTCCTCCCTCGCCGACGAATCCTTCGCGGCTCAGGGACTATACCGACGTGCAGCGAACGGAACAACTCCCACGCTCCTGGGCGATCTGCGTACCAGCCGGCGTCCGGCGTGTAGGGATTTTCCCCACACCGACTCCGGCGCTTCCCCGACAGGCGCGCCCGCCTCACCTGCCTAGATTCAGGCAGCGGAGGTCTCCAACGTGGATGACAGAAAGATGAAGTTCGAAGGCTCGCCCTGGGGTGTCGATATTCGCGCGGGTGCGGTGGTCACGCTGGTCGCCATCCCGCTGTGCCTCGGCATCGCGCTGGCGTCGGGCGCTCCGCTCATGTCCGGCTTGATCACCGGGATCATCGGCGGAATCGTCGTCTCGGCGATCGGCGGCACGTCGCTGCTGGTCAGTGGCCCCGCGGCCGGTCTCGCGGCCATCGTCGTGGTCGCCATCCACCAGCTCGGCTTCCAGGTCTTCCTCGCCGCCGTGGTCCTCGCGGGACTGATGCAGATCGGGCTGGGGCTCCTGCGCACCGGTGGCGTCGCCTCCCTGGCACCGGGCGCGGTGATCACCGGCATGCTCGCCGCGATCGGCGTGCTGCTCATCCTCCAGCAGTTCCCGTACGCGATCGGGACCACCCTCGACAAGGCGCCGCACGGCTACGAGGTCGTCCTGATCCCGTTCCAGTCGCTCCCCGACGCCAGGCTCGGGCCCGTCCTGATCACGCTGCTCAGCCTCACGCTGATGATCCTGTGGGACCGGCCGAACTTCGCGAAGGCCCGGAAGATCGCGCCAGGCCCGCTCGTGGCGGTCGTGGTCGGCACCCTCGCGGCCGAGCTCCTCACGGTCGTCGCGCCGGCGATGGCGTTCGGCCCCGACACCCGCGTCAACCTCCCCGACCTGTCTGCCGGCGCGCTGTCCTGGGTGATCCTCCCGGACTTCACCAGCCTCGCCAGCCCCGCCGTGTGGCGCGTCGCGGTCACGCTGGCGCTGGTCGCCAGCCTCGAGACCCTGCTGTCGATGGAGGCGACCGACCAGATGGATCCGCTGCGCCGTCGCTCCAACGGCAACCGCGAGCTGATCGCACAGGGCGTCGGCAACTCGATGGCCGGCATGGTCGGCGGCCTGCCGATGACCGGCGTGATCGTGCGCTCCGCGGCCAACATCGCGGCCGGCGGTCGCACCTGGCGGTCGGCGTTCGTGCACGGGGTGCTGCTCGCCGTCGCCGTCGTGTCGCTGCCGTGGCTGCTCGAGCGCATCCCGCTCGCGACGCTGGCCTCCATCCTGCTCTACACGGGCTACAAGCTCGCGGCGCCCAGCCGGTTCCGCAGCGCGTTCCGATCCGGCGTCGACCAGGGCGCGGTGCTCGTGATCACGGTCGGCGCGGTCATCCTGACCGACCTGCTCATCGGCGTGGGCGTCGGACTCGCCGCCAGCGGCGCGATCACGCTGTACCGCCTGTCGCGTCATGGGGTTCGCATCCACCACGACGACGCCAGCGACGGCACGCCCGAGGTGCGGGTCACCCTCACCGAGGCGGTCGCGTTCGTGCACAAGGGCAGCATCGCCGCAGCGCTGCAGGAAGCCCCGGACGGTGCCCGCGTCACCGTCGACGGCACGGGCGCGAAGCTGATCGACCACGACATCATCGAGCTGCTGCATCGCTTCACGGACACCGCGCGCGATCGCGGCATCACCTACGAGACGGTCGGCGTCCCCAAGCCCGCGGTGCCTGTGTCGAGCCACTGACCCGGGCACGCCGAGCGGCGTCGGGGTAGGGCAACGAATGCAAGCGTTGCCCACCCTTCCCGACGCGCCGGTACAGGTCGACAAGCCGCGCACCTGGACCGAGGTGCTGCTCCGCACGCCGCTGCTGCTCAAGCTGATCGTGATCGACAGCACGATCAACATCGCCGCCTTCGTCCTGCTCCAGTACGCGCCTGCGACGCAGACCGAGATGATCACGCTGGCGTCCCTGTTCTTCGTGCTGGTCGTCAACGCCGCGTTCGTCGCGTGGGCGTTGGGGCCGCTCAAGGCGCTCGAGGAGACCGCGGCACGCGTCGCCGCGGGCGAGCTACCCGCGCGCGCACGGCTGTCCCGCATCGCCGATCAGAACCTGCTGCGCATCGCCGCGACCCTGAACCGACTGCTCGACCGGCTGGCGATCGAGCGCGCGCGGGTCCGCACCCTCGCGAGCCAGGTCGTGCACGCGGGCGACGAGGAGCGCGCCCACATCGCGCGCGAGCTCCACGACGGCGCGGCCCAGTCACTCTCCGCGCTCCAGATGCTGATGACCGCCGCGCGCGCCGACGACATGCCGGAGTCGCTCAGGACCCGTCTCGACCTCATGTACGAGGTGACCTGTGAGGTGCTCGACGAGGTCCGGAGCCTGTCGCACGCGGTGCACCCGCGGGTCCTCGACGACCTCGGGCTGGTCGCCGCGGTGCATAGCCTCGTGCGCCGCGCGCGGTCGGGCAACGAGGCGGTCGACGTCACGTTCACCGCCAACGTGTTGCCCGAGCTCACCCCGGCCCAGAAGTCGGTGCTGTATCGTGTCGCGCAGGAGGCGATCAGCAACGCGATGCGCCACGCGCACGCCAGCCGGGTCGACATCACGCTGTACGCCACCCCCGGTCACGTCGTGCTCGAGATCGAGGATGACGGCGTCGGCTATGATCCAGGTCAGCTCCCCTCGCGCAGCAACGGCATCGGCGTGTTCGTCCTCGAAGAGCGCGTCGCCCTCGTCGACGGGACCTTCAAGATCACGACTGCGCCGGAGGCCGGCGTGACCGTGCGCGTCTCGCTCCCGCTCGAACCGCCAGGAGCCTCCCCATGACCGCGCCGATCCGCGTGCTGCTCGTCGACGACCACGGCATCGTGCGGGCCGGTCTCCGCGCGCTGCTCGCGTCGGCGACGGACATCGAGGTCGTCGGCGAGGCCGATGGGGGCAAGACCGCGCTGCGCCTGTGCACCGACCTCAAGCCTGATGTCGTCCTCATGGACCTGTCGATGAAGGGCACGGACGGGCTCGAGACCACCCGCGCCCTCGGGCGCCGCACCGACCCGCCCAAGGTCATCGCCCTGACGATGCTCGAGGAGGAGGAGTACCTGCTGCCCGCCCTCGAGGCCGGGGCCCGCGGCTACGTCGTGAAGAGCGCGGCCGGCACCGAGCTGCTGGACGCGATCCGCACCGTCGCTGCCGGCAACACGTGGATCCGTCCGTCGGCGGCCCCCATCCTCGCGGACGGCTGGGCGCGTCGCGCGCAGCGCGACACGGTCGAGACCCTGTTCGAGTCCCTCTCCGACCGCGAGCGCGAGGTCTTCCGCTACGTCGCGCTCGGGCACACCACCGCAGAGATCGGTGACCTGCTCGGGGTGAGCCCGAAGACGGTGGATACCTACCGTCGGCGCGTGAACGACAAGCTCAAGACCGATCGCCGCAGTGACTATGTCCGCCTGGCGCTCCGGCTGGGGCTCCTGACCCCCGACGTCGGCACCGACTGATTCGGCTCGGGCGACTCGGACACGACGCCGATCCAACGCAAAAACCCCCTCGGGGAGTCTCTGGAGACTCGACCCGAGGGGGTTCTCGTGCG
>CAYQSE010000189.1:0-11717 GCA_964419905.1 uncultured Enterobacteriaceae bacterium | reverse complement strand
GTGCACGCCATCGCGCTGCGCGCGCAGCAGCGTCTCGCCCGGGATCGCCTCGACGCGCCGCGCCAGCCGCAGCACCCAGTCCGCGCTGGGATGCCGGCGCGCGGCCGCCGCGACGATCGCGGCGCCCCCGTCCGGGGCGAGATCGAGCAACCGAAAATACAGCCCTGACGGCGCGATCACGGTCTCGAGCGCGTCGGCCGCCGCCAGGGCGCCGCGCGCCGCGGTCGCGCCAGGGACGGCGCGCGGCCCCGCCGCGAGCTCCGCGCACGCGACCGGATCCCGCGCGGCGAGCGCACGGTACAGCGGCCCGAGCTCGGCATCGGCTGGAGCCTCCGCGACGAAGGCGCGCAGCCGGTCCAGATCGGCCCGCGGGTTCAGGTCGCCGAGATCCCCGTCCAGCCAGGCCCTCACGTCCACACCCCACAGCGCTCGCGCAGCGGCCCGCGACGCGCACCGGCCAGATCGACGGGGCGGCCGGCGGTCGTCGCCACCAGCAGCTCCGGCGCGACATCCACGGTGAGCGCGCCCGGACGCCGGGATGGCAGCCCCGCGTCGCCGAGCAGCGGGTGCGGCGGCGCGACCCAGCCCTCCGCGCGCTCCCCCCACACCGCCCACAGCCCCCCGAGCCCGACCCCGGACACCGCGTCGCCCTCGTCGTCGGTGGCGACCAGGAGCAGCGTGAGATCCGCCCCGCCGGCCGGGCCCAGCGCCGCGCGATCCACCGCGTCGAGCCGCGACCACAGGATCGCGAGCGCGCGTCGGCGATCGGCCTTTGGCGGCCCCCCGGCCAGCAGGGCCGCTCCGACGGCCATCGCCGCGCGCCAGCCGACGTCCGGCGGCGCGTCCGCAGCGACACAGCCCGCCCACGCCGCGACACCGCTGCGGCCGCGGAAGTACCCCGCGAACGGCCAGTCCCCTTCTCGCCCCACCAGCAGCGGCGTCGCCAGCGCGCACCTCCGGCGCCACCCTATCAAGGTGCCGCCTCCCGATGTTGCGCCCCTTGCCCGATCCCGTCCGCGCGAGGTAGACGCGTGCAGCAAGGAGTTCACCATGTCCGCTTCCACGGCCCCCGAGGCGAACGAGACCTTCCCCGCGCACCTCGCACTGTTCCTGCTCGGCGGGCTGTGCGTCGGCTCGGGCCTGATGACCCTGTACTTCTCGTTCGGCTGGCCCGAGGGCATGCTGAACAGCAACTTCGCGAAGATCGGCTTCTCGGGCCTCGACGACATCGTCGCGCTCGGCGCGAGCGACTTCTCCATCCCGCTGCTCGTGGTGGGCCTGGTCTGCCTGATCTACGGCAACGCGATCGCGTGGCGCCACACCGGCGGCTACTGAGCCGTCGGTGCGGGTGTAGAGTCGGGCCATGTCCCGACCGCCCGGTGATCCCGCTGACCTCGACGACGCGCTCGACGCGCCGTGGGAGGACGACCTCGCGCTCGAGGACGACCTCGACGATCCGCCTGAGGGCGCGAGCGACGACGACCTCCTCGAGGACGGTCTGTTCCCCGAGGATCCCCTCGCGCTCGACGACCTCGGGCCCGAGTCGGTCGACCCGCCGTTCGACGAGCTCGCCGCGTTCCCCGACGAGGACGCGCCCGACGACCTGATCCTGCTCGCGGAGGACGACGCGCCGGCCGCACCGCCACCGTCGCACCTCGTCGCCCTGCCCTGGCGCACGCGCGCTGCGCTGCCCGCACTCCAGCTCGACCTGCCGGCGACGCTCGACCCGACGCGACCCGACTCGGAGTGGCGCGTGTCCGAGCCGCCCGACGTGACGCACATCGAGACGCGGATCCGCCTCGGGGGCGTCGAGTGCCGCGCGAGGCTACACGTCGTGCGAGGCGAGCCCACCGGCCTGATCCTCGGACGCGTCGTCCTCGCGGGCCGCGTCCTCGTCCAATCCTGATCCCTGGGAGCCCCCTGTTGCCTTCCCTGCCCCCGACCCGCGCCGAAGACCGCCCCCTGCACGACGACGTGCGCCGACTCGCCTCCACGCTCGGTCGCGTGATCCGACGGCTCGAGGGCGAGGCGTGTTTCGAGGCGGTCGAGTCGCTGCGACAGGCGGCGCGCGCGCGGCGCCGCGGCGAGCCGGACGCGCCCGATCTCGACGCGCTACTCGCGCGCGTCGAGGCGCTGCCGCTCGAGGTCGCAGCCCCGGTGGCGCGCGCGTTCACGCTCTTCTTCCTGCTGATCAACACCGCCGAGCAGGTACACCGCGCGCGCCGCCGCCGCGCCTACCGCCACCGCGCCGACACCCCCGCGCAGCCCGCGTCGATGGCCTGGGCGATGGCGCGCCTCCGCGACACGGGGCACGGCGCCGACGAGGTCGCCCATGCGATCGGCGAGCTCGAGGTGCGCCCGGTGCTCACCGCCCACCCGACCGAGGCGACCCGCCGCACCGTGCTCGATCTGCAGGCGCGGGTCGCGCGCGCGCTGCTCGCCCGCGACGACGCGAGCGAGCTCGAGCGCGACGCGATCGATGAGGGGCTCGAGGCCGAGGTCGAGCTGCTGTGGCTGACCGCCGAGGTGCGGCGCGACCGGCCGAGCGTGCTCGACGAGGTCTCCACGGTGCTGTGGTACCTGGAGGATCGCCTGATGGACGCCGGCGCGCGGGTCGGCGGTGCACTGCAGCGGGCCTACGCCGAAGCGTTCGGCCAGCCGCTCCCGCCCACCCCGGTGGTGCGGTTCGGGAGCTGGGTCGCTGGCGATCGCGACGGGAACCCGTTCGTCACGCCCGAGGTCACGCTCGCGGCCACCCGTCGCGCGACGTTCACCGTGCTGGGGCGCTACGCCGAAGAGGTCGACGCGCTGATCCCGAAGCTCTCGCTCTCCCGGCGGATCGCCGGTGCGACCCCCGCGCTCGGCGCGTCACTCGACGCGGATCGCGCGGTGCTCCCGGCGGTGTGGGAGGCCAACCGCAAGCGCGACGCCGACGAGCCACTGCGGCTCAAGCTCACCTTCATCCGCGAGCGCCTGTCGGCGACGCGCCGGCAGGTGGCCGCGCGAGACGCCGGCGCGCCCGACCGGATGGCCGCCGCCTATCCGGGCGTCGACGCGCTGCTCGCCGATCTCGAGATCGTCCGCGCGTCGCTGCGCGAGGCCGGCGCCGAGCACGCGCTGAGCACGCTCGTCGACCCGCTGCTGCGCAAGGTGGGCCAGTTCGGGTTCCACGGCTACCTCCTCGATGTCCGCGAGGACTCGGCGGCGCACACCGCGGCGCTCGAGGACGTCGCGCGCGCCGTCGGACTGCCACCGCTCGACCGCGCGGCGCTGCAGCGAGAGCTGCTCGGACGGCGACCGCTCGTGGGTCCCCACCTGGCCCTGGCGGAGAGCACCACCAAGGTGCTCGACGTGTTCCGGACGGTGCGTGAGGTGCAGTCGGAGGGCGGCGCCGTCGGGGCCTCGACCTACGTGATCTCGATGACCCACGACGCCGACGATCTGCTGCGCGTGCTGCTGCTCGCGCGCGAGCACGGGCTCGTCGATCTCGCGGCCGAGCCACCGACCTCGCGCCTGGACATCGTGCCGCTGTTCGAGACGCGCGCGGACCTCGAGGCGGCCCCGGGGATCATGGGCGCGCTGCTCGCGGATCCCGCCTATCGACGCCAGCTCCAGGCGCGCGGCCACCGCCAGGAGATCATGCTCGGGTACTCGGACTCGGCGAAGGACGCGGGCCTGCTGCCGGCGTCGTGGTCGCTGTACCGCGCCCAGGAGGCGCTCGCTGCGCAGTTCGCCGAAGCCGGCGTGAAGCTCACGCTCTTTCACGGACGCGGCGGCACCGTGGGCCGAGGCGGCGGCTCGCCGGTCTACCGCGGGCTGCAGGCGCTCCCCCCGCGCACCGTCGACGGGCACATCAAGATCACCGAGCAGGGCGAGGTGATCAGCCAGAAGTTCGGCCTGCCGACGATCGCCGACCGCAGCCTGGAGGTGCTCGTCACCGGCACCCTGATGGCGGCGTTCCACGACTGGCGCGACGCGCTCGCGCCCGGCGAGGAGGCGCGGTTCCGCGCGGTGATGGACCGGCTGGCGGCGCTCGCGCTGCCGGCGTTCCGCTCGCGCGTGCACGAGGACGACGCCTTGTTCGGGCTGTTCATCGGCAGCACCCCGGTACGCGAGCTCGCGCACGTGCACTTCGGATCGCGCCCCGCCTACCGCGAGCGCGGCAGCGGCACGATGGCCGGCATCCGCGCGATCCCGTGGGTGTTCGGCTGGACGCAGACCCGCCTGATGCTGCCCGGCTGGCTCGGCGTCGGCACCGCACTCGACGCGGTGATCGCCGAGGAGGGCGGGCTCGACACCCTGCGCGCGATGGCGCGCCAGTGGCCGTTCTTCGACGACCTGATCGGCAAGGTCGAGATGGTGTGCGGGAAGGCCGATCCCGAGATCGCGCGTGCCTACGCGCGCGCGCTCGGCGGCGACCCGGCGCTCGTGGATGCGCTCGTCGCCGAGTTCGACCGCACGGTGCGCGCGGTGCTGCAGATCCGCGGCCGCGACGCGCTGCTCTCGGACAACCCGATGCTCGGCGCGTCCATCGCGCTGCGCAACCCCTACGTCGACCCGCTCTCCCTGCTGCAGGTGCACCTGCTGCGCCGCAAGCGCGCGCTGCAGGCGGCGGGCGAGCCGGTGCCCAGGCTGCTCGACGAGGCGATCGGCACGACGCTCAACGGCGTCGCGCAGGGGCTGCGCAACACGGGTTGACCCCGCGGCGGGCGGTTACGGGCTCCCCGATGACCATCGTGCTCAGGTTCGCGCGGCGCTACATGACGCCCTACTGGCTCTGGTTCGTCGGCGGCACGCTGTGCCTGCTCGGCACGAACTGGCTGTCGGTGACGATCCCGATGGTGCTCGCCGAGGCGATCGACGCGCTCCGCGAGGGCGGTGACGCGACGCGCATCGTCGGTCGGAACGCGCTGATCATCGCGGGCATGGGCGCGCTGATCATCGTCGTGCGCACCGCGTCGCGCGTCCTGTTCTTCACGCCCGGGCGGCTGATCGAGGCGACGGTCAAGGAGGACCTGTTCGCGCGGCTGCTCCGGCAGCAGCCGTCGTTCCTGCAGCGGTGGCCCACCGGCGACCTGCTGTCGCGCGCCTCGTCCGACGTGAACTACCTGCGCTTGATCGCTGGCTTTGGCGCGCTCACCGCGATCAACATGGTCGCCGCGGTGGCGTTCACGCTGGTGCAGATGGTCCGCATCTCGCCGATGCTCACGCTGTGGATGCTGGCGCCCATCGCGGTCGGGCTGGCGTTCACGCAGTTGTTCATCCGGCGCATGTTCAGCCTGGTCCACAAGATGCAGGACGAGCTCGCGGCGCTCTCGGATCACGTGCTGTCGACCTACCAGGGCGTGGCCACGGTGCACAGCTTCGTCGCGGAGCGGGCGTTCCTTCAGCGCTTCGACGCGCAGAACGAGGCCTACAACCAGACCTCGAAGCGCCGCGCCGAGATGCGGGCGGCGATAGCGCCCACGCTCGGGCTCGCTGCGTCCGTCAACGTGTTCCTGCTGTTGTTCGTCGGGGGTCCGATGGCGATCCGGGGGACGATCTCGGTCGGAGAGCTGGTCGCGTTCACCACCCTCGTCGCGTTCCTGACCGGCCCGCTCCGCGGCGTGAGCTTCCTGCTCTCGGTGGTCAAGCAGGGCCAGGCGGCGCTCGAGCGCATCGAGGCGGTGATGGCGCCCGAGCCCGAGCGCCCCGACCTGCCGACTCCCCTGCCCGCGCCCGAGGACCCGCCGACGATCTCGCTGCGAGGCCTCAGCTTCTCCTACCCGGACGCGCCCGACGCCGAGGTGCTCCACGACGTGTCCATCGACATCCCCGCCGGCACCACGCTCGGCCTCCTCGGGGCGACGGGCTCGGGCAAGTCCACCCTGCTGCGCTGCGTCGCGCGCCTGTTCAACCCGCCCCCGGGCACGGTGCTGGTGGACGGCGTGGACCTCCGCGACATCGATCTCGACGACTGGCGCAGGCGCCTCGCGTTCGTGCCGCAGCGCGCGTTCCTGTTCAGCGAGTCGCTGCGCGACAACGTGCTGCTCGGCGCGCCCGACGACGGACGGCTCGAGCGCGTGCTCGGGCTGGCCGCGATGGACGTCGACGTCGCCGCGCTGCCCAACGGCGCCGACACGCTCGTCGGTGAGTCCGGCGTCATGCTCTCGGGCGGTCAGCGCCAGCGCGCCGCGCTCGCCCGTGGGCTGGTGCGCCAGCACGTCGTGCTCGTGCTCGACGACGTGCTCTCCGCGGTCGATCACGAGACCGAGCACCAGCTCATCGCCGCGCTGCGCGACGCCGGCGTCACCCCCACCACCCTCCTCGTCAGCCACCGGATCTCGGCGCTCCAGCACGCCGAGCAGATCGCCGTGCTCGACGCGGGGCGGCTGGTGCAGCGCGGCACCCACGCGGAGCTCGTCGCCGTGCCGGGGCTCTACCGCGACACCTGGGAGCGGCAGCGCGAGGGGGAGGACTCGTGAGCGCGTCCGATCCGAAGGCCCCGACCGACTGGACGCTGCTGAAGAAGGCGTGGCCCTTCCTGCGGCCCGAAGCCCTGATGTACGGGATCGCGTTCCTGTGCGCGCCCGCGTCCGCGCTGCTCACGATCACCCAGCCCTGGCTGCTCAAGGTCGCGATCGACGACTACATCACGCCCGCAGACCTCGACGGCATCCACCGCATCGCGCTGTACTTCCTCGGCGCGGTGCTGCTCGCGTTCGTGCTCGAGGCGATCTACACGGTCGCCATCAGCTACGCGGCGCTCGACAGCATCACCCGCCTGCGGGGCGCGGTCTACGCGCACACGATGGCGCAGTCCCAGGCGTTCTTCGACGTGCGCCCGACCGGTCGCCTGATGACGCGCGTCACCTCCGACATCGAGGCGCTCGGCGAGACGCTGACCGCTGGCGCGATGACCATCGTGCTCGACGCGCTGCTCGTGATCGGCATCCTCGTCGCGATGTTCTGGCTCGACCCGAAGCTCACCGGCGTGCTGCTGCTCGCCGCGCCGATCGTGGCGCTGGTGCTCGACCGCATCCGCCGCGTGCTGCGGCGACTCTACGCCGAGGTGCGCGACAGCCTGGCCGAGCTCAACGCGTTCACCTCCGAGCGCCTCACCGGCGTCCAGGTCGTGCAGCTCTACAGCGACGAGGCGCGCGCGAACCGGCAGTTCGCGGAGCGGGTGAGCCGCTACCGAGACGCCACGGTCCGAACGAACGTGTGGGACGCCGCGATGTACGCGGTTGTGGACGGGATCGGCTCGATCACGGTCGCGTTCATGCTGTGGTACGGCAGCGGCGGGCTGCTCGACGGCGCGCTCTCCGCCGGCCTCCTCGTCGCGTTCATCGACTACACGAACAAGCTGTTCCGGCCGATCCAGGAGTTCTCGGCGAAGGTCGCGATCCTGCAGCGGGCCGGCGCGTCGCTCGAGAAGCTGTTCGGGCTGCTCGATCACCACGAGGAGATCACGCCGGGCACGGCACAGCTCGCCGAGGCGCGCGGGCACCTCGTGCTCTCCAACGTGTCGTTCGCCTACCAGGACGGCGCCGACGTGCTCGTCGACGTGAGCCTCGAGATGCGGCCGCGTGAGGTCGTCGCGGTCGTCGGTCGCACCGGCTCGGGCAAGTCGACCATCGCGCGGCTGCTCACCCGCGGCTACGACGGCTACCGCGGCAGCATCCAGCTCGACGGGGTGGAGCTTCGCGACCTCGATCCAGCCGAGGTGCGGCGCGCGATCGGCATGGTCCGCCAGGACGTTCAGCTCTTCCCGGGCGAGGTCCGGTTCAACCTCGCGCTCGGCGCCGAGATCTCCGACGAGGCGCTGATGGAGGCCGTCCGGCTGTGCCGCGCCGAGCCGGCGGTCGAGAAGCTCGGCGGGCTGGCGGGGCGCGTCGGGCACGCCGGGAGCAACCTCTCCGTCGGCGAGGCGCAGCTCCTGTCGTTCGCGCGCACGATGGCGCACGATCCGCCGATCGTGATCCTCGACGAGGCGACGGCGAGCGTCGACACGCTCACCGAGGCGCGCATCCAGGCGGCCACCGACGCGGTGCTGGAGCGCAAGACGGTGCTGGTCATCGCGCATCGGCTGTCCACGATCATGCACGCGGATCGCATCGTGCTGCTCGGCGGCGGGCGCGTGCTCGAGGTCGGCTCCCACACCGAGCTGCTCGCGCAGAACGGTCGCTACGCCGAGCTCTTTCGGCAGCAGTTCGACGAGTCCGCGCTGTCCGCCACCGGCACCGGAGACGCCGGGTGATCGCCCCGCCCGCCCGTCGCGTCGTCATCCTCTCGGGTGCGGGGCTCTCGGCCGCGTCCGGCGTGCCCACGTTCCGCGACGCGAACGGGCTGTGGGAGGGGTACGACGTGCTCGACGTCGCCACGCCGCAGGCATGGCGGCGCGACCGCGCGCTCGTGCACCGGTTCTACAGCGAGCGCCGCGTGGGCGCAGCCCGCGCCGAGCCCAACGCCGGTCACCACGCGCTCGCCCGGCTGCAGCGCGCGTGGGGCGACCGCGTCGTGCTCGTCACCCAGAACGTCGACGGGCTGCTGCAGCGAGCGGGCTGCGCCGAGGTGATCGAGATGCACGGCTCGCTGTGGACGCAGCAGTGCGAGCACGATCCGATGCACCCGCGCGTCCCCGCCGAGCTCGGCGCGCCGATCGGGCGTTGCGCGCTGTGCGACGGCGATCTGCGCCCCGCCATCGTGTGGTTCGGCGAGATCCCGCACCACCTCGCGATGATCGACGCCGCGGTGCGCGGCTGCGACCTCTTCCTCTCGGTCGGCACGTCGGGCGTCGTGTACCCCGCCGCGGGCTACGTCCAGCTCGCGCGGCAGATCGGCGCGCGCTGCGTCGAGATCAACCCGAAGCCGAGCGGCGGGCCGTTCCACCAGACGATCGTCGAGGGCGCCGAGACGGCCCTCCCGCGCGTCGTCGACGCCTGGCTCAGCTGAGCGCTCTCGCGACCCGGACAATCCGTGACGACGATCTCGGCGTGGGGCTGCGTCCCTCGCGCATCCCAGGAGGTCGCCGATGTCTCGTCACTTCACGCTCGTCTCGCTCGCCGCGCTGCTCGGTGGGTGCACGTTCGCCCCGGTCTACACCGTGACCGAGAGCGCGCCCGCGATCTCGGCGGATCAGCTCGCGAACGCCGCCGCATTGGCGATGCGCACCGCGCCCGTCGCACCGGTGGCCGCCACGCCGGTCGCGATCACCCCGATCGCAGCGCCGGTGGCCGCGGCGCCCGTCCAGCAAGCGCCCACTGCCACGCAGACGCGGCCCTCGACGTACTACAGCGGCACGATGAGCCGCCCCGGCACCGGCACCCGCGGCACGACCACCACCCGCCCGACCACGACCACCCGCCCCGCGGGCAGCACCACGACGACGCGCCCCACGACGCGACCGACCGCCTCGACCTCCCCGGATCTGCTGGGGTGGACCCTGGAGCAGCTGGAGTCGCTCCTCTCCTCCGACCCGCGCCTCGCGCCGCTCGATCCCACGTGGGACGTGCTCGCGGGCGTGAGCACCTCGCCCCTCGGCACGCTGCCCACGACGTCCGTGACCCGGCCGTCCACGATGCCCTCCGGCAGCGCGACCCGCGACGAGTCCACGCGGCCGCCCACCGCGACGCCTCCGCCCGCGGCACCGGCCGAAGCGGAGACGGCGCTCGCGCGCGCCGAGGCCGCGGCCCGCGCCGAGGAGGCTCGCCGCGTCGCCGAGGCCCACAAGGCGGAGGAAGCGATCCGGCTGACGGGCCTCGCGCGCGCCGAGGAGGCCCACCGCCTCGCCGAGGAGCGACGGGCGGAGGCGCTCGCGCACGCCGAGGCGGCGCGCAAGCAGGGCGAGTCCCGCAGGCCCTCTTTCGCCGGCCCGCCCGCCGGTCTACCCACGCCGACCTCGGCGCCCGAGCCCGAGCCCGTCCCCGAGGACGAGCCCGTCGCGGACGCGACGCCCGAGGTCGATGACGACGCGCCGGCTGACCCGCCCGCGCTGCGCCCCGCGCCGAACGGCAAGGGCCCCGCGAGCAACGAGTCCCCCCGCTTCCGCGGTCGTTAGTCGCCCTCCCCTCCCCGCGCGCGGGCCCACGCAAGTGGCTCCGCGCGCGCCGCGTTTCAGCGGCGGTACGCCTCGATGAACTCCGCGAGGGCCGGGTTGAACCGGCCCTGCTCTTCGTAGAACGGCGAGTGGTAGGAGTAGTCGAACCACACCAGCGCCTTGTCGGCCTCGGACGTGCCCAGCTGCGCGTGGTAGGTCTCGCCCACGAGCGGCGGCATGATCGGATCCCACCGCCCCCACATCAGCCGCGTGGGCACCGTCACTCGCGCCAGCGCGTCGCCTCGCTCGAACGTGTCGTACGCCTCGTCCATCGGGTAGTAGACCATCGACTCGTTGAACAGGGTCAGGCGGTCGCTGTACGGCGAGGTGAAGCCGCCCGAGGGTCGATACGCGTAGGGGATCGGGTCTGGGTCGGTCACCGAGTAGCCCGGCAGCGAAAGCGCGTAGCCCCAGACGGTGTCGAGGTAGTCGCGCGCGAACGGGTCGGGGAACGGCGTCTCGACGCACCAGTCGCGCCATACGCGCACCTGCTCGAGCCAGTCGTCGCCGTAGGAGGCATAGGACTCGGGATCCGCGAGGATCGCGTCCACGCGATCGATCACGTAGTCGCGCTGCGCGCGGGCGTGCAGGCTCACCGACGAGGTGCCGTTGACCGGGATCCACCCCGAGACGAGGTCCTGGTTGTCGCCGGTGACCAGGAACTCGGTGCCCACCTCGACGCCGAAGCTGTGCCCCATCAAGAACACGTCGTCGGGCGCATAGACGTGGTGCAGGGTGCGGATCACCGCGGACAGGTCGTCGCCGAACTGCGCGTAGGTGTAGCGCTCGGGCGAGAAGAGCCCGCGCGACGAGCCCGACGCGCGCTGATCCCAGTAGGCGAACGCGTAGTCGTCCTCGAGCGGCCACAGGTCCTCGGAGTAGGTGCTCGAGTAGCTGCCGGGGCCGCCGTGCGTGACCACCACGATCACGCCCGAGTCGACGTTGCCGCGCACCCACACCATCAGGTCCGCGCCGTCGTTGCGCACATAGATCACGCGGTCGTGGTCGCGTCCCGACAGCGAGCCGCAGCCAGTCGCCATGAGCGCCAGTCCGAGGAGGAGCCCCCTCACGCGTCGCCTCCGAGGCGCCACGAGAACGTGAGCTCGACGCGCGCGCCGGGCAGGAAGCCCGTGTTGAACGGGACGTGCAGCGTCGGGCCGCCGCGCAGCGCGATGGCGAGGGGCAGGTCGAAGCGCTTGCCGATGTCGAACCCGACCTCGAACAGCGCCGAGGGCAGAAACCCCGGGTGCCCGGCGAGCGGCGCGGCACGCACCTCGCCATCGTCCGCGACGTGCCACGTCGGGCCGCCGTTGAACGCGTGGAGGTACGCGGCGCCGAGGTGGAACCCCAGGCGCAGGCCGCGGTGGCCGGTCCAGCGCGCACCGAGCTCGGCGCCCCCGAACACGTTCACCGCGTTGCGGGGCTCCACCCACACGCCGGCCGTCGGGGTGAGCAGGACCTCCGAGATGCCGTTGCGCAGCAGCTTCTTGCGCCGCGTCCACCGGTCACGGACCCCGATCGCGAGCGGGAGCTCCACGCGGCGATCGCCACCTGGTACGAGCGCCAGCCGCGCGTGCTCACCGTCGTCGGCCCCGGCGGGACCGGCAAGACGCGCTTCGCGATCGAGCTCGCACGGCTG
>CAYQSE010000188.1:0-11731 GCA_964419905.1 uncultured Enterobacteriaceae bacterium | reverse complement strand
ATGGTCGGGGTGGTCGGATTCGAACCGACGGCCCTCAGCTCCCAAAGCTGATGCGCTACCAGGCTGCGCCACACCCCGTCGCTGGCCTGCCTATCGCCGCGACGGGATGCGAGCCAACCCCACCCGTCTGTGCGCGCGAGACATCGGCGCCGCATGCGCTAGACTCCGCGCTCGGAGGTCGGTCGATGCGGTATCTAGGCCTCGTGGCGCTCGCGCTGTTGATCACGGCGGGCTGCGACGACACGTTGTTCCCCGGAAATGAGCGGGTCTACGAGCCGAACTGGCTCGGCGTGCAGGTGTTCACGTTCGACCACTGCGCGCAGTGTCATCCGTCGCTCGCCGAGCCAGCGTTCCCGGCGGCGATCGAAGAAGACATCCGGAACGAGGACGGCGTGTATGTGGTGCCGGGCGATCCCGAGGCGTCGCTGCTGTGGCGGGTGCTGTCGTCGGACGACCGCTTGACGGGGGATCCGCCGAAGATGCCGCTGGGTCGGCCGCTGCGCCCCGAGCGGGTCGCGTTCGTTCGCGAGTGGATCCTCGCCGGAGCGCCGCTATGAGCCGCCCGATCCTCGCCGTGCTGGTGCTCGCGCCGCAGGTCGCGTGGGCCGACGTCGCGCCCGAGTGCGCGTTCCTGCCCAAGCCGTCGGACTACGACGAGCAGCGGCAGCAGGACTTCCTGCAGAACTACCCGGCGCTCGCGCTCTCGTTCTCGCCGATCCACTCCGCCATCCCGCACGAGCCGGGTCGCGGCGCGCTCGGCGTCGACCTCGCGGTGATGCCGCCGCTCGGCTGCTCGCGCCGCTTCGTCCTCGACTGGACCAAGACCGAAGAGACGAACCTCACGCCGATCGCGCCGAAGCTGCGCGCGTCGTTCGCGTTCCCGGAGCTTCCAGGGGGCATCCGCACCTACGCGGGCGTGGCCTACGTGCCGCCCATCCCCATCGCCGGCGCGCGCACGGTGCTGCTCTCGGGTGAGCTGGGGCTCGGCGGGAAGTGGTTCAAGGCCATCCCGCTCGAGCTGGGCGCGCGGTTCCACGCGACCAGCGTGCGCCTGATCGCCGACATCGCGCGGGCGTTCGACGAGCGACGCGATCCGGCGGTCGACGACCTGTACATCGCGTCCACGTTCGGCGCCGACGTGATCGCCGGCTGGGATCTCGAGGTGCTCACGCCGTACGTCGCGGTCGGGTTCACCGACGTGTCGACGGTGTTCTACATCGGCGACGAAGGCACGATCATCAACAACCTGCATCCTTACGCCGGGCTTACTTTCTCGGTCGGCTTGGACGGTCTGCTCGCGGATCGCTTCCGGTGGGGGGCAGAGTTCTACGGGGCGCCCGGAGGCTACTCCCTGCCGGATCCGGACGCCGAGACGGTTGGTTCGGCCGCATCTTACGGCCACCTCTACACGGGTCGGTTCCGCCTCGCCTACGAGTTCTGATCCGGCCGAGGGCTGACCGCGCGGCGCGTGTCGTGGGATGATGATCGGGCCTGGGAGGAGAGGGCCCGCATGTCCATCCGCGTACGGCCGCCCCCCCGCTCGCCCTGGCTGCTCGCGCTGCTGGGGGCGTGGGTCGGCGTGCTGGTCACGCTGTCGGCGTGGGTGCTCGCGGTCGAGCTGACCGATCGCGGGTGGACACTCGCCTCGATCCTGTACGCCCACCGCGAGAATCCGTTGTTCTGGTTCGTCGATCTCACGCCGCTCTGGCTGGGCTGGATCGGCTGGCTGCTGGGGCTGAACGAGCGGCTCGCGGCGCGGGTGCAGGCGCTGCACGACCGGATGCTCGACGAGCCGACCCGGGAACGACCCGCGCCGTTCCGCGTCGAGGAGCCGACAGCACAGCTGGGCGATCGGCCGGAGGAGTCGACGATCGACCGGCCGCCGCTCACGCCGATCAGCCTGGCGCACTTCGCGCACGAGCTTCGGACGCCGCTGAACGCGGTCATCGGCTACAGCGAGCTCGTGAGCGAGGAGCTGAGCGACGGGGGACACACCGCGCTGGCCGAGGACGCGGACAAGGTGGTCGCGGCCGGACGTCACCTGCTCTCGCTCGTCGACGATGTGCTCGACCTGTCTCGGCTGGACGCGCACCGGCTCCCGGTTCAGCTTCAGGCGATCCCGGTGCGCGGTCTGGCCGATGAGGTGCTCGACACGCTGGCACCGCTCGCGCAGCAGCACAACGACGTGCTGCTTCGGGATCTCCCGACGGACACGCTGGAGGTGCGCGGCGACAGCGTGCGGATCCGCCAGATCCTGCTCAACCTGGTCGGGAACGCGTGCAAGTTCACCCAGGACGGCACCGTGAGCCTGCGTGTGCTCGCTGGGCCCGACGGGTTCGTGACCTTCGCGGTGCGCGACACGGGGGTGGGGATGACCGCCGCCGAGATGGCGCGCCTGTTCCGTGAGTACGGTCAGGCCAACGACGAGATCCACGCGCGCTTCGGGGGATCGGGGCTGGGCCTGCTGATCAGCCAGCGACTCGCAGTGCTGATGTCGGGGTGGATCGAGGTGGTGAGCACGCCGGGGGAGGGGTCGACCTTCTCGTTGATCCTGCCGCGCGCGAGCGGGGGCCGGGCGCCGCTGGTGTCCACCGCGCTCACCTTGGAGCAGCGCGCGTTCGCGGTGCCGAAGGGCAGCGAGGCGGTCGCGCTGCTCGTGCATCCGAGCTCCGAGAAGCGCGACCTGCTGCGCCGCACGCTGGGTCGCGCCGGCTTCCGGATCGAGGTGGCCTCGGACGGGTCGACCGGGCTGGCGCGGGCCCGCGAGCACGCGCCCTCGCTCGCGGTGGTCAGCGCCGAGCTGCCCGATCTGTCCGGGCCGGAGCTGGTGCGGGCGCTTCAGGAGCGCCGCGGGGGAGGGCGCATGCCGATCGTCGTGCTCGGCCATCTCGTGGGGGAGGCCGCGGAGCGGGTGGCCGAGACGCTCACGCCGCCGGTCGATCTGCGTCGCCTGGAGCGGCTCGCCCAGCGGTATCGTCGGGTCAACGGCGTGCGCTCGGTGTTGCTGGTGCAGCGTGCGACGCCGCGGCGGGCGTCGCTGGCCGATGCGCTCGGTCGGGACGGGCTCGACGTCGAGGTCGTCGAGGACGGCGGTGGCGCGGTGGCGGCGTGGCGTGGGGAGCCAGTGGACGTAGTGGTGATCGAGCTTCGCCTCGAGGGAGACGACCGCGTGCTGGAGCGGCTCGCGGCGGATCCGCGCTGGCGCGCGGTGCCGGTGCTCGTGTTTGCGGCGAACACGCTGATCGGCTGGGATCTCGCGCGGATCGATCAGCAGGTCGACCGGTTCGTCGTCTGCGGCAGCGAGCAGTGGGAGGACGTGATCGACGCGGTGCGCGACGGGGTCGGCGACCTGCTCGCGGCGCCGCGCGCCTGAGCTACGGGAGCAGGTCGGGCAGGGCGAGGAACGCGCGCCCGCGGTGACTGATCGCGTTCTTCTCGGCGAGCGTGAGCTCGGCCATCGTGCGGCCCGGGGCCTCGTCCGGCCAGAACAGCGGGTCGTAGCCGAAGCCGCCCGCGCCGCGCGGCGCGTGCCCGATGCGCCCCTCGCAGCGGCCGTCGGCGACGCGCTCCCATCCCGCGCCGACCACCGCGACCACGCAGCGGTAGCGGGCCGTGCGCCGCGCCTCGGGCACGTCGGCGAGGCGGGCGAGCAGCAGCGCGTTGTTCGCCGCGTCGGTGGCCTCGGGCGAGAAGCGCTTCGAGTGCACGCCCGGCGCGCCGCCGAGCGCGTCGATCTCGATGCCCGAGTCGTCGGCCACGGTGAGCAGCCCGGTGGCCGCGTAGGCGGCGCGCGCCTTCTGCAGCGCGTTGGCCTCGAAGGTCTGCCCGGTCTCGGGCAGGTCGCCGAGCGCGGGGAAGTCGTCGAGCGTGCGCAGGGTGACGTCGAGGCCGGCGAGCAAGGCGCGGACCTCGGTGATCTTGTGGGCGTTTCCAGTGGCGAGCAGGATGTCCATGCGCCGCTGTTAGCGGGATCGGGGCCGTCGATCCACTCGCTTGCGATCGATGCGGAACTGAACTAGTGTTCAGGTGTGGGGAAGAACGGCGGGTGACTCGGCTGGGGGGTCGGGCGCGCGCTGGTCGGTCGCGGCGGGGGCCGCGTGGGGGGCGTCATGGCGCGAGCTGTCGCGCTCGATCTCCTGCGGGAGAAGATCCGCGAGCTGGAGGGCAACGCCGTCCAGTCGCAGCGGGTCCACACCGGGGTGCACACGCTGGACGCGCTGATCGGCGGGCTGCCGCAGCCCGGCGTCGTCGAGGTGCACGGGCCGCCGGGCTCGGGCCGCACCCGCCTGGCGCTCGCGCTCACGGCGGCCCTGACCGCGCAGGGGGCGCTGGTGGCGTGGGTCGATGCCGATCACACGCTCTACCCACCCGCGGCCGCGGATCTGGCGGTGGTGCTGCGGCGGCTGCTGGTGGTCCGCCCGCCACACGAGCGCGCGGCGTGGGCCGCCGAGCAGCTCCTGCGCAGCGGGTGCTTCCCGCTGGTCGCGATCAGCGGGCTGTCGCGCCTCGGGCACGCCGGCCAGCGCTGGTCGCTCGCCGCCGAGGCGGGCGGCTGCACCGCGCTGGTGATCAGCGAGCAGTCGATCCGCGAGCTGCCGGCGGTCGTGCGGCTGTCGCTCGGCGAGGGCGAGGCCACCGTGCTGCGCGACCGCGGGGGGCGAACCGGTCGCTCCGTCGCGCTGCCCGCCTGGCCCGAGGTCGCCGATCCATGGGCGTGAGCGGCGAGGGGCGCAGCGCGCGCGTGCTGGCGCTGCACCTGCCGGCGTTCCGGCTGGAGCGGTGCGGCTACGCGGCAGACGATGTGGCCGGGCTGATCGCCGAGCGCAAGAGCGCGGCGCGGCTGGTCGCGCTCACCCCGGCGGCGCGCGCGGCGGGGCTGCGCGAGGACATGACCGCGACCGAGGCGCGCGCGCGCTGCCCCGAGGTCGTGCTCGAGCCGCTCGATCCGCGCGGCGAGGCGGACGACCGCGACGCGCTGCTTCAAGCGCTCGCCCGGTTCTCCGATCGCCTGTTCCCGCTCTCCGAGGACGATCTCGCGCTGCACGTCGAGGGCACCGCGCGGCGGTTCGGCGGCGAGGCGGGGCTGTGCGCGGTGGTGCGCGACTTCCTCGCCGAGCTGGGGCACGCGAGCTGTGCGGCGGTCGCCGACGAGCCACTCGCCGCGCGCGCCCTCGCGCGCTTCGGCCCCAACGAGGCGCTCGCGCCGCCGGGGCAGGCGGCCGAGGCGCTGGCGCCGCTGCCGCTCGCCGCGCTGTTCCCCAGCGCCGAGCTCGCGCTGGCGCTGGACACGCTCGGTCTGGAGCGCGTCGGCCAGCTCGCGCGCCTCGATCCGGCCTCGGTGGCGGGCCGGTTCGGCGAGGAGGGCGTCCGCCTGCATCGGGTCGCGCGCGGGCTGTGGGCTGGCGGCGCGGCGCCGCCGGGCTGGGTCGAGCCCGAGGTCGTCGAGGCGCGCGCGGTGCTCGGCGGGCCCACCACCCAGCTCGAGCCCATCCTGTTCGTGCTCGCGGGGCTGCTGCGGCAGGTCGCTGGCGCGCTGGTCCGGCGCGATCGCGCGATCGTGCGCCTGGCGCTGCGGCTCGTGCTCGAGCCGGGTGCCGGGCGCACGCTGCGGTTGCGGGTGGGACGCCCCACCCGCAACCCCGAGCTGCTGCTGCGCATCCTGCGCACCCGCCTGCACGATCTGCGGGTCGAGGCGCCGGTCGTCGAGGTGCTGCTCGAGGTCGAGGAGTCGGTCCCGGTACCCGTCTGGCAGCTCGGGCTGATGGATCGCAAGGAGCAGGCCGAGCCGGTGCAGGATCTCCTCGCGCGTCTCGTCGACGCGCTCGGTGAGCAGGCGCTGTTCTGCCCCGAGCCGGTCGAGGACTGGTGCCCGGAGCGCGCGTGGCGCGCGGTCCCGATCGATCCTTCCACGGCGAGCGAGCTCGCGCTGCGCCCGCCGCGGCGTCGGGCCCGCCCGCGCAGCGGCGATCGCGTCGATCCGGTCGAGGCGCTCGAGGCGTGGGAGCGCCGCGTGCCGCGCCCGCGCCCGACGCGCCTGCTCGCGCGTCCTCAGGCCATCGAGATCCGCCTCGCGGCGGGCGCGCCGGTCGGGGTGCACCTCGAGCGTGGGTGGGAGCGGATCCTCGCCGCCGAGGGGCCCGAGCGCTTGTGTGGCGCGTGGTGGTCCGCGTCACAGGTGTTCGATCGCGCCTATTGGGTGGTGCGGCTCGCGCACGGCAGCGGCTGGGTGTTCCAGGAGCGCTCCCGCTGGTTCTGGCACGGGTGGTTCGACTGAGTCGATGTGTCGAAATGGGTCAACGACCCTGGCGGCCCCTCCGGCTCGGCATAAGGGTGGGGCGTCACGAGGCAGGAGGTCCGCTGTGAAGATCGCCGCTCACCCGCTGATGGTCGCCGTCGCGCTGGGTCTGCTGGGCCCGGGCGTGCTCGAGTCCGCCGACGATCGCAAGGGCGCGTCCGTCACGCTCGAGACCGCGACGCCCCCCGACGCGGCCGAGATCGCGCGCGCCGAGCGCCTGTGGCGCGAAGCCCGCGCCGCGTTCGACGCCGAGCGCGACGCATAGTCACGGACCGGGCGGTCGCGCTCGCTCGCGACGGCTGCAGCGCGCTCGCTACTCGGGGACGATGATCTTCGCGGCGTTGCACGCCACGTCGATGATCTCCTTGGCACCGTCGCCGCACTTCTTGTAGCGGACCATGGTGAACACGCCGCGCGGATCGTACGGGTTCACCAACTTCACCGCGGCGCCGTCGGTCCACAGGGGGCGGGCGCGCCAGTCGACGTCGCCATTGACGATCGGGGCGTCGACGCCCTTCTTCACCGGGCGCCACTGCGCGTAGAAGTCCATCGAGTAGGCGCAGCCGGGCTCCGCCTTCACCGCGGTCTCACCGTAGTAGTGGTAGTGGACCTCGTTGTTCAGCTCGAACGCGCGCTCGTTCGGGATGTCGCCCGGCGCGAGGCGCTCGGCTACCGCGAGATCGACGACGCTGCGCCCGTCGTCGCAGTGCTCGAACAGGTACTCACCCTCGCCGGGCACGAACGGGTTCGTGCCGACGGGGTTGGAGTCCTCGAAGGCGCGTCCGCCGTAGACGCCGAGGTACATGTCGCTGATGCGCAGGCGACACTTCTTGTCGAGGCGCACGTACACGCGCCCCTGGATCTTGTTGCCGACGTTGTTGTTGCGCGCGACGAACGTGCGCCAGTTGCCGGCCTTCTCGGCCTCGTCGGCCTCTTTCATCGCGGCGCGGCGGGCCGCCTTGTAGGTGTCCTCGTCGAGCGAGTCGGCGAGCACCTCCTGCAGCTTCGCGACGGTACACGAGCCGGCGTTGTCCGCCTCGAACGCGCGGCAGAGCGCCTCGGCGTTGGCCTGCTCGATGACCTGGAAGCAGGCGAGCTGATCTTCCTTGCGGGTGCAGGTGTAGTCGTAGACGTCGCCCATCCCGAGCACCGTGTACTGGAGCTCGAGCTTTCCGTCCTTCGCGACGAACCGGCCGCGCGCCTGCGGGTTGGGCACCTCGGCCGTGCCGTCCGTCGCGTCGAGCATCACCCAGGTGGAGCCCGCGAGGCCGTCCAGCGACACATCGCACGTCTCGGCGACCAGCGGGTTGGTTCCGGTCATCTGGCAGCCCATCAGGGCGAGGAGTGCGGCGGACGGGGCGGCGAGACGGACCATGGCTTGACCTCGGGGCGGAACCGGCGCGGAACCGTAGCAGCCCAGGCGGTACCGCACAAGGGTATGGATGACGTCCAGGTCAGCCGCGCGTGACGGCGATCCGCTCGATCTTCACCGGCTCGATCGGCTGCGACGGAGCCCCGCGTGGCTCGGGATGCTTCGGCTGCGCGATGATCTTGGTGACGACGTCCATCTCGCACTTGCCGAAGATGGTGTGCTTCCCGTTGAGGTGTGCCGGCGTCGAGTCGGTGATGAAGAACTGGCTGCCGTTCGTGGCCGGTCCGGAGTTCGCCATCGCGAGCAGGCCCTTCTGGTCGAAGCGCACGTCGGGGAACACCTCGTCCTCGAACCGGTAGCCGGGGCCGCCGCGGCCGTTGCCGAGGGGATCGCCGCCCTGGATCATGAAGCCCTCGATGACCCGGTGGAAGACCGTGCCGTTGTAGAGCGGGTCGGTGCGCTTCGCGCCGGTCGCCGGATCGGTCCACGCCTTCGTGCCCTCGGCGAGCTGCACGAAGTTCGTGACGGTGACGGGCGCGACATCCACCCACAGCGCGCACGGGATCTCGCCCAGCGAGGTGTGCAGCGTGGCGGTGAGCGACTGGCCGTCCGCGACGCCCAGCGTGGCGCGGGCCTCGGCCGCCTTCGCCGCGCGGCGCTCCTTCTCGGCGCTGAACCGGTCGGCCTTCGCCTTCCCGGCGGAAGCGGTACCCTCGGCGCCCTTCAGCTTCGTCTCGAGCTCGGCCACTCGGATCGCGAGCATGTCGCGCTCGGCCTTGACCGCCTCGTGCTCGCCTTGCGAGACGCATCCCGCGAGGATCACCGCCAACAGGGACATCCGCTTCATCCGTTCCTCCGTCCGCGCCCGTGGACCGCGCGGTCGGCTAGGGTATCCCAAACGTCGGGATCCGCACGAGGAGGAGCGATGCACGGAGCCTTCGCGATCATGATGGGGCTGGGCCTCGTCGGCTGCGCGCAGCTGCGCGTGGAGGGTGACGTGGTCGATCCCGCCGGCGCGCCGATCGCGAAGGCGCGCGTCACGGTGGTCGGCAAGCTGTGCAGCGGGGTCGCGGACGCGCAGGGCCGGTTCTCTGTCCCCTGCCAGCCAGGCGAGCTCGAGATCGGCGTGATGCAGCAGGGCTACGTCAGCCAGTCGATCCCGCTCTCGGCGTCCGACAAGCGCACCTACCCGCTGGGCACGATCACGCTGCTGCCGATCCCCGCCGAGAAGGGGCTGTTCGCGCTCGACGGCGCCGTGTGGGTCACGCTCCCGCCGGCGACCCTCGCGCAGCGGGCCGCGCCCGACGGCAAGCGGCGCTCGACCTGCCTCGCCGAGCGCCCCGAGGCGCCGCTCCCGATCGCACGCGAGGCCACGCTGTTCGCGAACGACACGGTCGAGGTCGAGGTGTTCCGCCTGGACGCTGACGGCTGCGCGCAGCACCTCACGCGCGCAGAGCGCGGATGGACCACCATCGACACCGTGCGTCCGAAGCGCGCCAACCAGACGGTCGGACAAGACCAGCACGTGATCCGCCTCGACCTCGAGCCCGGTGAATACGTCGTCGCGCCGTGGCGCGCGGGTACGTTCGTCAAGGCGAGCGCGCCCGCCGACGAGCCGGGCGCCGAGCGATTCGCCGCGTTCCTCGTGCACGTCGCCGAGTAGGGTCGAAACGTCCGGCCTGTAAAGCTGGCTTTCAACCGTTTCTATCGGAGTTTGATCGAACGGTCGGATCGCACTATGTTGCGCGGCCGCGTCCCGTCTGTTCCAGTGCGGGCGCGCTGCGCCCCACGCCGTCGGGTGTTGCTGGCGGCAGCCCTGCCGCGAACAGGAGTAGGAATGGCGTTCCAGGTCGGAGACAAGTGCGTGGTGCCCGCGCTGGGCGTCGGCGTGGTCCGTGAGGTGAAGAACCTCTCGATGGAGGGCACCACCTATCAGGTCTACGAGATCAAGATCCTCGACAACGGCGCGACCTACACCACTCCGGTGGACCAGGCCGACGCGAACGGCATCCGCGAGGTGATCCCCACCGAGGCCGTCGAGCGCATCTACGAGATCCTCAAGGACCGCGACACGCCCACCGACAAGCAGACCTGGAACCGGCGCTATCGCGAGTACATGACGAAGATCAAGACCGGCGATCCGCTCGAGGTGGCCGCCGTGCTCCGCGATCTCGCGCTGCTTCGCCAGGGCAAGACCCTGTCGTTCGGCGAGCGCAAGATGTTCGACCAGGCCTACGGGCTGATCATCCAGGAGCTCTCGGTGGCCAAGGACACCGACGAGGAGACGATCCGCGAAGAGGTCGAGGACATCTTCTCCGACAAGAAGACGACCGAGAAGGCGTCGAAGAAGAAGAAGAAGAAGTAGGGCGCCCGCCCTTCCCCCCCGAGGAGAGCGCAGTGGCCGCCCCGTTCCGTCTGTACAGCACCTTGAGCCGATCCGTAGAGTCCTTCACGCCCCTGCATCCGGGCAAGGTGAGCCTGTACGTCTGCGGCATGACCGTCTACGACCACGCCCACGTGGGTCACGCCCGCGCGTTCGTCGTGTTCGACGTGGTCGCGCGCTACCTGCGCCACCGCGGCTGGGACGTCGCGTTGGTGCGCAACTACACCGACGTCGACGACAAGATCATCCAGCGCGCCGCCGAGATCGGCGAGGATCCGCTCGCGCTCTCGGCGCGGTTCATCGACGCGTTCGCGCGCGACGCCGCGGCGCTCGGGCTGCAGCGCCCCACCAGCGAGCCGAAGGTCTCCGAGCACATCGGGCCCATCGTCGAGCTCGTGCAGGCGCTGATCGAGCGCGGTCACGCCTATGTCTCCGAGGGCTCGGTGTGGTTCGCGGTCGAGACCGATCCGACCTACGGCAAGCTGTCGGGTCAGCGGGTCGACGAGCTCCGCTCCGCCGACGCTGGCGCCAAGCGGGCCGCCGCCGACTTCGCGCTGTGGAAGGCGGCCAAGCCGGGCGAGCCCTCCTGGGACAGCCCGTGGGGCCCGGGCCGCCCGGGCTGGCACATCGAGTGCTCGGCGATGGCGCGCGCGTGCATCGGCGAGCAGATCGACATCCACGGCGGCGGCCTCGACCTGGTGTTCCCGCACCACGAGAACGAGATCGCGCAGTCCGAGTGCGGCACCGGCGCGCGCCCGTTCGCGCGCTACTGGATGCACAACGGGCTGCTCACGATGAAGAGCGGCCAGAAGATGGGCAAGAGCCTCGGCAACGTGGTCAACATCGCGGATCTGCTCGCGCTCTACCCCGCCGAGGCGCTGCGCCTGTACTACCTGCAGGATCACTACCGCTCGCCGCTCCCGTGGAACGAAGAGGCGCTGCCCGACGCGCTCGCCAAGCTCGCGCGCCTGTACGAGGCCCGCGAGGTCGCCGAGCAGATGGGCGGCGAGGAGCCCGCGGACGACGTCGCCGCGTCGCTCGGTCGCGACGCGCAGACCGTCCTCGAGCTGGGGCGCTCGTTCCTCACGCGCTTCCACGCCGCGATGGACGACGACTTCAACACCGCGCAGGCGCTCGGCCACGCGTTCGAGCTGGCGCGGGCGATCAACCGCCTCGCGAACCACAAGAAGGCGCGCGCGCGTGGCGGGCCGGTCGTCGCACCGGCGCTCCAGGCGCTCACGGTGCTAAGCCACACGTTCGGCCTGCTCACGCTGCCGTCCGACGCCTTCCAGGAGGAGGTGAAGGACAAGCGACTCGGCGCGCTGGGCGTGTCCCGCGCCGAGGTCGAGGCGCTCGTCGCCGAGCGTGGTCAGGCGCGCGTCGATCGCGACTGGTCGCGCGCCGACGCGCTGCGCGATCGGCTCACCGAGCTGGGGATCGTGCTGATGGACCGGCCGGACGGCTCGGTCGACTGGCGCGTCCGCCTGGTCGAGGCCGTCGCCGCGTAGCCGCCAGGTCACGATGGCCCCCTTCTCTGCTAAGCGCTGCTGAAGGCGGGTTCACGAGGACCCATGAACGTGGGGCGGGCGTCCCGCCTGTCGATCCTACACATCTCGCGTGGGGCCGGAGATCACGTGGGGCGGGCGTCCCGCCCGCCCGTCCTGACGGGAAGCCCGGAATG
>CAYQSE010000187.1:0-11780 GCA_964419905.1 uncultured Enterobacteriaceae bacterium | reverse complement strand
TAGGGGTCAGGACGTTAGATGTTAGACTTTGCTACTTAGCACATCTAACGTCCTGACCCCGATTCCGGACCCCGATTCCGGTCCCCCATTCGGCCCCATTCGGCCCCCCATTCGGACCCCGATTCGACAGTCCGGCGAGCGGGGCGGCTGGCGGCGCTCGCCCCAGCCCTGCCAGCGCCCCGAACGGGCACGGGCGGGGGCGCGGTCATGGGCAGGGGAGGAGCACCGCGCGCTGTGCGCGACGGGCTCCTACAGCCCGCGCTCGCGGCGTAGCGTCGCGACGTCCCACAGCCACACGCGCCCGTCGATCTCGACCGTGAGGACCTGACGGCCGTCCGGGCTCCACGCGACGCGGCGGACCGGGCTGACGCCGAGGGTGGCCACCGGTCGCTCGGCGTGGGCGTCCCACAGCAGCAGCGGGTCGCCGTCACCTGGCGCACCGGTGGTGAAGTAACGGCCGCCCGGGCTGAACGACGCGCCGCCGCGATCGATCGCCGCACCGGGCACCGCCTCGGGCGTGTCGGGGGGCCACGGGACGCGGGTGGCGAGGACGTCGTCGCCGGCCGCGCACAGCACGAGCACCTCGTCGCCGCGTGGGTGCCGGGCTGCGTCGACGGCGCCGCCCGGGCAGGCCTGCACGCGCCGGGGCGCGCCGCCGGCTCGGGGCAGCGCGAGCACCGCACCGTCTGCCGTGACGGCGAGCAGGTCGCCTTGCGCGAGCGCGAGGCGCAGCGGCGCGGCATCGAGCTGATAGGACGCGTCGAGCCCTGGCGCCGAGACCAACCCGGAGGCGGTCCCGACGAGCAGCCGATCGTCGCCTGCGTCGTGCGCCCACGCGAGGGTGACGACGTCGTTGCCGCGCCATGCCTGGCTGACCTCGGCGCTGGCGAGGTCGATCTGCCACACGCGCCCCGGCGCGCTGAGCGCCGCGCGTCGTCCGTCGGCCGACAGCGCGAAGTGCCAGCGCTGGAACCACGTCTGCCAAGGGATCGGCGCGCCGTCTCCGGGTGAGGGGATGGCGACGCGCTCGACCACGCGGCGACGGTCCGGGTCGACGCGCAGCACGCCCGCGAGCGTCCGGTCGATGTCGAGGACGCCGACGATCACGGTGCCGTCGACCGGATCGAATGCCGCGCCGATCGCGCGATCGCCGACGAGCAGACCCGCGCCGTCGCGGGTGGTCGCCCACGCCGGCGACCATCCGAGCAGCGCGGCCTCCGCCTGGGAGGCGAGGGTCCGCCAATGCTCGGCCTCGTCGAGCGACATGCGCAGCGGGCTCGCATCGGGCAGCGCGTCGTAGATCACCTGCCACTGGCCGCCTGAGTACGTGATCGTCCACGTGTCCTCGCGCCCGTCGGCGAGCACGACCTTCACCACGTTGTCTGCGACGTCGCTGACCCGGGCGCTCGTGAGCAGCCAGTCGAGGTGTCCGCCACGGTGGTTGCGCGCCTGGAGCGCCGCGAGCCAGTGGTGTGGCACCACGCGTGGGTTCGCGGCCAACCAGCTCGCGACCTCGAGCTCCACGCCAGGGAGCAGGCGCCCGCGCGCCGAGCGGCTCCGTCGGACCTCGGCGAGCAGGTCCCGGACGAACCGGGCGGGCTCGTCGCACAGCGCGCAGGAGGTGGTCTCGATCCGGTCGACGACGGGCAGGCCCTCGGGCGAGGTGCGCACGACCACCGAGAGCAGCGGCTCGCCACCGAGGAGCGCGCGGGTGTAGTCCGGGCCGTCACTCAGCGCGACGATGCCCTCGGTGGTGCGCAGGCGCCCGCCGAGGGCGCCGTCGGGCCCGAGCGCCTCGACCACGCGCATCAACCACTGACGGTCCGGCGGCAGCGGCAGCGCGCTCGGCTGCCACAGGTCGCGGACCTGCTCCGTATCGACGCGCTCGGCCCGGGCCGCCTCGACGAGCTGGGCGACGACGAGGCGCACGGCGTCTGGAGGCGGCGGCGCCGCGGGGCGCGGCCGATGCAGGTCGGTCGAGGCGTGCCCCTCCAGGTCGTCGGCCAGCGCGGGCGTACCAGCCCACAGTGTGGCCGCGAGCAGCGTCAGCAGGCGCAAGCGAAGCCCCGCCGCGCCCTCAGTTCGTCGTGCACTCGCCGGAGACGGGGTAGGTCACGACGATGTCCGCGCCCGGACCGGGGATCGCCGAGCCGTGGAACGAGACCTGGTTGGTCTGCGGGTTGTAGCTGAACCCCTGCGTGCGGAACGGGTCCATCGGCACGGACACGCCGTCGACGGTCACCACCATGCCCGCGACACCGGCCGCCGGCGTGCTGGACAGGTCGAAGCTGGTGCTCATGCCGGCGGCCGCGAACGAGAGCCAGTCCATGATCTCGGCGAACGACGACTCGAGCTCGCACAGGTTCTGCTTTTCTCCTCCGGTTCCGTCTACCGCGCCGGAGATCACCTGCATGCCGAGCATGTCGATGCAGCCGTCGAGGTTGAAGATGTTGCTCCCGCCGCCGGTGGAGACCGGGATGATCGCGGAGATGCTCGTCATGGACGGGCTGGCCTTGTACGAGTCCATCCAGTCCACATAGAACTGGGAGCCCCGGCTGGACTGGTCGTCTTCGTCGCCGACCACGATCACCGCGAGGTTGGCGTCGGGCCGCACCAGACCGTCGATGACGCCGTGCCCGTTCGGCTGGATGAGCGCGTCGTAGGCCGCGCCGAGCACCTTCTCGGTGGCCGACCCGGCCGTCGTGGGATTGACCTGATCGTCGAAGCCCTGCACGATCTCGGCCTGCGTCATCGTCGCGGACGAGAGGACGGGCCCGAGGAGGGTGCCCTGGTTGCCTGGTCCGACCGAGTCCATGTCGGAGGTGGTCGCACCGATCTGATAGTCGAGGCCGAGCGCCACGAAGCTGTTGATGAACTCGTTGAACCGGGTCTCGAGCTCGGCGACGACGCCGGACATCGAGCACGAGGTGTCGAGCACCCACAGCAGGTCGACCGCCTCGGGCTCGGCCTGCTGGAACACGTCCTCGTTCGACGGGTTCAGGCCGCCCTCGCCGGTGAGCGTGACCGCGACGATGTCTTCGTCGGGGTCGTTGCTGCCGATGAGCAGCGAGGCGTTGTAGGGGATGGTGGTCTGCGCGAGGAAGGTGACCGGGATCTCGAACGCCTCGCCGGTGGCGAGCTCGATCGGGAGCTGGGGCGCGAGGTGGTCGTACGCGCTCGCGTCGCCGGTGATCTCGAGCGACGAGACGATCAGCCGGCTCTCGCCGATGTTGCGCACGGTGACGATCTTCGCGTCGGACGGGCAGTCGGGCAGCTTCACGCCCCACGACAGCGTGGTCGGATCGACCTCGATGTCGGGCTGCGGCCCGGTGTTCACGTTGTGACCTGGATCGAGCTCGTACTCGGTACACCCGAACGCGAGCAGGGCGAGGGGGAGCAAGGTGAGCGCGCGCATGGAAGCCTCCGGGACCCAGGGACCGGAGTGTTTACCATACGGCGGACCCGCACCGCGCCCGGAAAGTTCAAGGTTTGGTCAATCCAGGGAGCGCGCGCCCGCCTTGATCGACTCGACCACGGAAGGATCGGCGAGCGTCGAGGTGTCTCCGAGCGCCTCGGGCATCCCCTCGGCGACCTTGCGCAGGATGCGGCGCATGACCTTGCCCGAGCGTGTCTTGGGAAGCCCCGGCACGAACTGGAACAGATCGACGCGCGCGTGCGCACCGATCAGCCGGCGCAGCGTGGCGTTGAGCTCGGTCTCGAGCGCGGCGCTCGCGACGTTGCCCGGCTGGAGCACGACGTAGGCGTAGACGCCCTGGCCCTTGATCGGGTGCGGGAACCCCACGACGCCGGCCTCGGCGACCTCCTCGACGCTGATCAGCGCGGCCTCGAACTCGGCGGTGCCCATCCGGTGGCCCGCGACGTTGATCACGTCGTCGACGCGACCCGTGATCCACAGGTAGCCGTCGCTGTCGCGGCGCACGCCGTCGCCGGTGAAGTAGTAGCCGCGGTAGTGCGTGAAGTAGGTGGCGACGAAGCGGTCGTGGTCGCCCCACACGGTGCGCGCCATCCCGGGCCACGGATGCTCCATGCACAGCCGACCGGCGCCCGGGCCGACGAGGCGCTGGTCGTCGGCGTCGAAGATCACGGGGAAGATGCCGGGCAGCGGCAGGGTGGCCGAGCCGGGCTTGGTCGGTGTGGCGGGCGCGACCGGGCTGATGCAGATGCCGCCGGTCTCGGTCTGCCACCAAGTGTCGACGATGGTGCACCGGCCGTCGCCGACGATCTCGTGGTACCAGCGCCACGCGTCCGGGTTGATCGGCTCGCCGACCGATCCGAGCACCCGCAGGCTCGACCGATCGTGCGCCTTCACGAAGTGGTCGCCCTGCGCAGCCAGCGCGCGGATCGCGGTGGGCGCCGTGTAGAAGATCGTGACCCGGTGCCGCGCGATCACATCCCAGTAGCGCCCGGCGTCGGGGTAGGTGGGGACGGACTCGAACATCAGCGTGGTCGCGCCGTTGGCGAGCGGGCCATAGACGATGTAGCTGTGGCCGGTGATCCATCCAACGTCGGCGACGCACGCGTAGATGTCGTCTTCGCGCAGGTCGAACACGGTGCGGTGGGTGTGCGCGGCGTAGGTGATGTAGCCACCGCTGGTGTGCACGACGCCCTTGGGGCGGCCGGTCGACCCCGAGGTGTACAGGATGAACAGCGGGTGCTCGGCGTCGACCACCTCGGCGGGGCAGTCGTCGGACGCCGCCGCGACCGCGTCGTGCCACCACACGTCGCGACCCTCGACCCAGTCGACTTGCGCGCCCGTGCGCCGGTACACGAGGACCTTCTTCACGACCGACTCGCCGGCCAGCGCCTCGTCGACGACCGCCTTGAGCGGGATGTCGCGGCCGCCGCGGGGGCCGACGTCCTGGGTGATCACCAGCTCGGCGCCGCAGTCCCGGATGCGGTCGCGCACCGAGTCGGCCGAGAAGCCGCCGAACACCACCGAGTGGATGGCGCCGATGCGCGCGCACGCGAGCATGGCGATCGCGGCCTCGGGAACCATCCCCATGTACAGGATGGCGCGCTCGCCGCGCTGCAGCCCGAGCGCGCGCAGCGCGTTCGCGGTGCGACACACCTCGCGGTGCAGCTCGCGGTAGGTGAGCGTGCGCGTGTCGCCGGGCTCGTCGCCCTCCCACAGGATGGCGACCTTGTCGGCGCGGGTCTGCAGGTGCCGGTCGAGGCAGGACTCGGTGATGTTCAGCGTGCCGTCCGAGAACCACGCGATGGCGTCGGTCTCGATGTCGCGGAAGCTGCCGTCGAGGCCACGGGTGGGCGGGTTGCGCCAGGCGATCGTCGCGCGGGTCAGGTCGAGCCAGTAGCGGCTCGGGTCGATCGCGGCCTGGTGCGAGGCGCGCAGCCAGTCGTCCAGCGTGGTGATCGGGTTGGGCGAGCCCGCCGCGACGCGCGCGGGGACCGGGTAGGTGTCCGACATGATGTGACGTCCTCTTCGAGCGGCTCGGGGATCGGACGTTATCAGATTGTGGCGCGCCGCTGTACGATGGGGCTCGCGCAGGTCTGGAGAGGATCCATGCTCCGCATTCCGTTGGCCGCCGCCTCGCTCGTGATGGGGCTGGTGGCATGTGCGCCGCCCCCCGAGGTCGCCGGCGGCGGCGAGCCGAGCATCCGCGTCATCCACCCGCCGGGTGACGTCGGCGCGGTCGCGCTCGACGACGAGGGCCGACTGCGGATCCTGGTCGTGGTCGACGTCAACGACCTGGCGTTCGTCCCGCCTTCGGTCAGCAACCTGATCCCGGTGGAGGGGGAGGGGCACTGGCACCTCACCGTGAACGGGGTCTACAAGGGCGCGCCGGACGCCGAGTTCGTCGACTACGTGTCCGGCAGCGACGAGTTCGCGGTCGGCACCGCCATGTCGCTCCGAGTCAGCCTGGCGACGAACGATCACATCGACCTGAACCAGTTCCCGGGCTGGGAGGCGGTGGTCGAGTTCGACATCGAGGCGGCGCTGACCCGATGAGCGACCGCCGCGCTCCCCCCGGTGCGCCCACGCGGCGGCGGTTCTACCTCAAGCAGCGCATCGGACAGGGCGCGTTCGGCGAGGTCTACCTGGCCGAGCAGGACTCGGGCGCGGGGTTTCGCCGGCCCGTCGCGCTGAAGCTGTTGAACGACGCGGTGGCGGGCAGCCAGGATGCCGCACGTCGGATGCGAGACGAGGCGCGCATCCTGGGGCGCCTCGCCCATCGAAACATCGTCAGCGTGCTCGACCTCGTTCGGGTCGACGAGCGCTGGGCGGTGGTGATGGACTACGTGCCCGGCGCGGATCTCGAGCAGGTGCTGCATGCGCTCGAGCTCCAGAAGGAGGCGTTTCCGGCGCCCGCGGCGTTCGAGGTCGGCGCCTCGGTCGCGCGCGCGCTGCACGCGGCGTGGACCGCCGACGACGGCTCGGGCGGCTGCTTGTGCGTGATCCATCGCGACATCAAGCCATCGAACATCCGGCTCACCACCGACGGCGAGGTCAAGGTGCTCGACTTCGGCGTGGCGCAGGTGAACCTCGACACCCGCGAGTCGGCCACCCGCGCCGGCGGATGGATCGGCACCGAGCGCTACATGGCGCCCGAGCGCATCCTCACCGAGGGCGACCAGCCCGCAGGCGACGTGTACGCGCTCGGTGCGTCGGTCGTCGAGCTGATCCTCGGTCGTCCGCTCGGGCGCACGCCGGTGCTCGACGAGCGCCACACCCCGTTCGTTCGGGCGGCCCTCGATGAGCTCCGCCTTCAGCTCGAGGGTCCCGACACGGTGATCGCGCAGGCGATCGCGCTGCTCGCGGCCTGCCTCGCCACGCGCCCCGAGGATCGACCGACCGCAGACACGCTCTCAGACGCGTTCGCCGAGATCGCGCGGCGCCTGGAGGGCGAGCCGCTCGGGGTGTTCGCGCGGCGCTTCGTCCCTGGGGTGGCCGACATCCTGGGCTACACCGCGGTGCCGGTCGACGGCGTGCTGTCGGAGTCGGTCAGCGGCGGAGAGGGGAGCGGTGCCGTGGCCTCGCGGGCGCCGCGTACGATTGTCCCGGACGCCGCCGGTGAGACGCTCAGCGTGTCGCGTGCGGGGTCGCTCGACGGGGACACGGTGGAGGTCCCCCCGCCGGGCTCGCGCCGGTGGCTGGCGGCGTTGCTGGCGTTCGCGGTGTTGGTGCTGGCGCTCGCCTCGGTCGGCGGCGTCGCGTTCGGGTTCTTGTGGCTGGGCTCGCCGCAGCCGACCCCCGAGCCCATGTTGACCTCCCAACAACCCGTGCCCGAGCCCGAGCCCGAGCCCGAGCCCGAGCCCGAGCCCGAGCCCGAGCCCGAGGTCGCAGACGCCGCGCCCGCGACCGCGCCGTCCCCGATCGTCCCCACCAGGCCCCGTCCTGCCCCGGTGGTCGCCCCGGTGGTCGCCCCGCCAGCGCCCGAGGGCCCACGCATCGCCGCAGCGCTGGTGGTGATGCCGAACGCCGCCGCGATCGAGGTCCGCTGCGGCGCGCGCGTCGGCACCGGTACCGCCAGCGTTCGGATCAGCGACTTCCCGTCCGGACCGTGCACCGTGCGCGCGAACTGGCTCGGCGCCTGGCTCGAGACCACGGTGCGCATCGATCGCCCCACCGAGATCCACTGTTCCGTCAGCGAGGGAGTCCTCACATGCCGATGATCCCTCTGTTGCTGGGATGGTTGGCCGCCACCTCGGCACACGCCGCCGAGGTCGTGTGGCTCACCCCGCCCCTGCCAGAGCTCGCCGCCCACGTCGCCGAGGCTTCAGGTGCGCGCGGGGCTCCGCTCGTGCCCGAGGATCTGCGTTGTGCGGCGAGCGCGTGGGGGCCCGCGGACGACGCGGCGTATCGGGTGCTCGACGATACGCTGCGCGAGGTGCGCCGGTTCGAGACGCGGCTCGACGGCGAGCTCCTGATCATGCGCGATCTCGACGCGCCGATCCGAGGCGTGTCGCTGCTGCGGGACGAGGCCGATCGCGACAAGCTGTTCGCGGCGCTCGCCTACCAGGGGTTCGCGGTCGATCGCTTCTTCATGGAAGGGCTCGCCACCGACGCGCGCGCGGAGGCATACCGCGTGGAGCTGAGTGGGCTGGCGCTGGAGCGGCCGTGGATGGACGCGGTCGCGCTCGCGCCGGATCGCGCGGTCACGCCCTACGACATCGCAGAGGCGCCGCAGCGGATCGCGTACGAGGAGGTTCGCCGCGAGGTGCGTGGCGCGCTGCCCGGCGAGATCCGAGTGCTCGGGCTGCCCGAGGGTGCGTTCCCGATCATCGACGGCGTGCGGCAGAAGCCGTCCGCGGCCGGTGGGTACCGCGTCGTCCCGGGGCGGCACCTGGTGCACGTCGCGTGGGGCGATCGCATCCTCGCGCGGTGGGACGTGCGCCTCGAGCCCGCCGGGCGGGTCGAGCTGGTCCCCGCGGTGTCGGAGGCCGCGTGGCGCGCGTTCATCGACGCGATCGCGTCCGGCGGGTCGCCTGCGCTCCCCGAAGGTCTGGAGGCCTCGATCGCGGCGATGGGCGGCGAGGTGTGGATCGCGCGCGTCGATGAACGCGGCGCGCCCAGCGCGGTGAGGCTCACTTCGGGCGGCGTCGCGCCCGTATCGCTCCCGCGTCGCACCACGACCCGCTCGGACGCCGAGGGCGGCTTCTCGTTGGCCGGCGGGCTCGGCGCCGGATGGCTGTACAGCGGGGACTTCTACACCCAGGACCCGAGCGTGCCGCACACCGTCGCCACGGTGAACGCGGTGGCTGCAGACCTCCATGTCGAGATCGCGTGGGACGCCGGGCTGTTTCGTGGCGTCGCCGGGCTCGACGCCTGGATCCCGTTCGGTGCCAACCACGTGGCCCTCTCGGGCGAGCGCGCGCTGCGCATCCGCCCGGCGCCGTTCCTGGCGGCGGGCGTGCGTTGGGCGCAGGTCACCGGGGGCATCCTGCTGCCCTACCACCCGTTCGTGGGGCTTCAGGCTTCAATCCCCCTCTACCGGGGGCTGGAGATCCGCGCCGCCGGGCTGTACGGGTTCGGCATGACGCTCGGTCGCGCGGACGGCTCGACGTACGACGCCCAGCGCCTGCACACGGTGACGGTGGGCGCGGCCTGGCGGCAGCGCGCCGTTCGTCAGTAGCGGCCCCCCACGCGGGTGTCGCCGCCAGCGCTCATCCACACGGTCTTCACCTCGGCGAGCTTCTGCAGCTGCACGGGGGTGGCCGGCGCCTTCGCCGTGTCCACGCGGAGCAGGCGGCGCATGACCCGGGCGTTGTTCTCCTCGACGGACTTGAGCAGGTCGCCCGAGAGCACGTCGCCGACGACGTAGAGCGCGTCGATGTCGTCGTGCTTCACCGCCTGCGCGATCAGCTCCTCGAGATCGGTGGTGAGGAGGTTCACCACGCCCTTCGGCACATCCGAGACCGCGACCGCCTCGGCGAGGGCGAGAGCGATCTCGGCGAGCGACGGCGGCACGAGGATGGCGACCGTGTTGCCCATCACCAGCGGCGCGCACAGCGCCTCGACCAGCCCCAGCCAGCCCTCGTCGGGCTGCGGCACGGCGACGACCACCCCGATCGGCTGGATCAGCGAGTAGTTCACGTAGGCGCCCGAGACGGGGTTCAGCGTCGAGAGCAGCGCCGTGATCTTGTCGGTCCACCCCGCGTGGTGGACGATGCGGTCGATCGCGGGCGCGATCGCACCGAGCCCGCCGGGCAGGGCGTCTGCGCGATCCTCGAGGATCTCGGCGAGGCGGTACAGGATCTGGCCGCGGTTGTACGCGGTCTTCTCCCACCAGCCCTCCTGGGCGGCCCGCGCGGCCTCCACGGTGTCCCGCAGGTCCTTGCGGCTCGCGTGGCTGACGTTCATCGGCTCTCCCCGCTGCGACGTGATGGGCAGCACCCGCCCGGACTCCGAACGGGGGAACGCCCCGTTGATGTACAGCTTGAGGGTCTTCTGGATGCGCACGCGGCTCACTACCAGCCTCCGAGGTAGGCCCACAGGCCGGGGATGCCACCTTCGCGGCCGAAGCCCGAGTGGCGCAGGCCGCCGAACGGCGAGGCGGGATCGAAGAGGTTGTAGCCGTTCGCCCACACGACGCCGGCGTTGAGCCGATGCGCCGTCTCGAACAGCTTGCTCGTCTTCTCGGACCATACACCGGCGGCGAGCCCGTACTCGGTGTCGTTCGCCTTCGCGACCGCCTCGTCCGGGGTGCGGAAGGTGAGCACCGAGAGCACCGGCCCGAAGATCTCCTCGCGGACGACCGTGTCGTTCTGCTGCACGCCGGTGAGCACCGTCGGCGGCACGAAGAACCCGGTGGTGGGGAGGCTGCCCGCGTGCCCCTGCCAGACCTGAGCGCCCTCGGCGCGGCCGATGTCGATGTAGCGGCACACGGTGGCGTGCTGCTCCTGGCTGTTGATCGCGCCGATGTCGGTGTTCTTGTCGAGCGGATCGCCGATGCGCAGCACCTCGACGCGACGCTTGAGCCGCTCGATGAAGTCGTCGGCGATCGACTCCTCCACGAGCAGGCGCGAGCCGGCGCAGCAGACGTGCCCCTGGTTGAAGAAGATGCCGTTGATGCAGCCCTCGACCGCCTGATCGAGCGCGGCGTCGGCGTAGACGATGTGCGCGCCCTTGCCCCCGAGCTCCATCGTCGCCTTCTTCTTCGAGCCGGCGATCTGGCGCATGATCAGGCGCCCGACCGCGGTGCTGCCGGTGAACGCGACCTTGTCGACGTCGGGGTGGCCGACCACCGCAGCGCCGGTGCGGCCCGCGCCGTTCACGATGTTCACGACGCCCGGCGGGAGGTCGACCGCCTGGAGGATCTCGGCGAGCGCCATCGCCGAGAGCGGCGTGGTCTCGGCGGGCTTGAGCACGACGGTGTTGCCCATGGCGAGGGCGGGGGCGATTTTCCACGCGAGCATGAGCAGCGGGAAGTTCCACGGTATCACCTGGGCCACTACACCGAGAGGGGCGACGCGGCGACCGGGCGCGACGTGGTCGAGCTTGTCGGCCCAGCCGGCGTGATAGAAAAAGTGCGCGGCGGCCATGGGCACGTCGAAGTCGCGAGATTCCTTGATGGGCTTGCCGCCGTCGAGCGTCTCGGCGACGGCAAATTCGCGGGCGCGATCCTGAAGGAGGCGGGCGATGCGGAAGAGGTATTTGGCGCGTTCGCGGCCGGGCATGGGGCCCCAGACTTTTTCGAAGGCGGTGCGGGCGGCCTGGCAGGCGGCGTCCACATCGGCGGGGCCGGCGAGAGCGATCTTGGCGAGTTTGCTCTCGTTGGCCGGGTTGATGGAGTCGAAATATTTGCCCGACTTGGGCGCGACGAAGCGGCCGTTGATGAAGAGATCGTAGCGCGGCTTGAGCTTGGGATCGGCGGTCTCCGGGGCGGGATCAAATTCCCAGAGGTCGCCGAAGATCAACTCGGGAGCGGGGCGGCCCGAGGCGCGGGAGGAGGGTTTTTTGGCGGACGAAGTGGGCATGGGGAAGGAGTTAGTTAACCACGGATGGACACGGATGGCGGAGGGCGGAGGAATTCAATCCGTGTCGATCCGTGATCATCCGTGGTTGAGAGTTAATAGGCTTCGGCGGATTCGCTGAAAGAATAGGGGGCCTGGTAGGCGCCGGTGCGTTCCTTTTCGAGCTGACGTAGAAGATCGTTGAGCAGGGAGCTGGCGCCGAAACGATAGCGGCGGTTGTTGAGCCAGGCGTCTCCGAGGGTCTCTTTGACCGCGATAAGGAAGGTGAGGGACTGCTTGGCGGTGCGGATGCCGCCGGCGGGCTTCATGCCGATGGCGACGCCCGT
>CAYQSE010000186.1:0-11885 GCA_964419905.1 uncultured Enterobacteriaceae bacterium | reverse complement strand
AAGGCGAGCCCCAGCGCCGACGCGATCAGCCGCGCGGTGTCCGCCGAGACCGGCGCGCCGAGCTCGGCGGACCGCCCCGTCCGCGCGCCCATCCGCGCCAGATCGGAGAGCTCGGCCTGCGACAGCCCGAGCTCGCCACGCCGCGCGCGGAGCAGCTCTCCGTCGAGGACGACGCCCTCGGGGCGACCGATCTTGCGCGCGGACCTCGTCATCACTCCCCTACGCGGCGCCCCCATCTTGCCACGCCGCCGCCCTTTCTCGCCCCTAACTCACCCTCCGCCGGCGCAGACGATCTCCTCCGTTGAGAAGGAGTCGAGAGGGCACCGTGATCCTGCGTTGGTGGATGGACAAGACCGAGGACCCCGCGGCCGACACGCCCGCGGCGCCCGCGCCCCCTGTCCCGCCCCCCGAGCCCGACCGGGTGCCCGAGCGCGACGACCGGAACGATGCCTTACCCGCCTGTTTCTCGCCGAGCCCACCGCCGCCGGGCGCCGCCAAGGTGAAGTCATGACCCGTCGCACCACCGTCCTCGTCGTCGTCGCCCTCGCCGCGTGCAGCGACATCAACCTGTCGAACCTCGACGACCTCGTGCCACCCGGCGCCTGCCCGCTGAACATCCCGCTGCCGCCGCCGCCCTACATCGACGAGACGTGCGGCGAGATCCCCGAGATCGACGACCCGTGGAACATCGAGGAGAAGTGGACGTACTGGGGCGCGGGCGCGGACCAGGCGATGAACTCGTCGTACTCGCCGCCGCTCGTCGCGCGCCTCACCGACACGAACGACGACGGGGTCGTGAACGAGGACGACCACCCGAACATCCTGCTCGTCGCGTTCCCGCCGGTGCTCAGCGACACGCGCGAGGGCGTGCTGCTGGTCCTCGACGGGGTGACCCGCGAGAAGGTGTGGGAATACCCCGAGGTGTTCTACAGCACCGGGCACGCGATCGGCGACGTGACCGGCAACGGCGTGCCCGACGTCGTCGTGTTCGACGCCGGCGGACGGGTCGCGCTGGTGGACGCACACGGCGAGCGCGTGTGGCGGAGCACCGCGAGCGTGAACAGCCCGTACCCGCAGGCGACGATCGCGGATCTGGACGCCGACGGGAACCCGGAGGTGATCGCGGACAACCTGATCCTGAACGGGCAGACGGGCGCAGTGAAGGGCGAGCTGGTCGTGCGCTCCAACATCCCGTACACCGCGCCTGCGGTGGGCGACATCGACCTCGACGGCAAGCAGGAGATCATCTACGGCAACGTCGTGCACGACTTCGACGGCACCCCGCGGTGGACCAGCAACCTCGCCGGCGACTACGGCCACTTCACCGCGATCCTGAACGCCGACGACGACCCGCAGGGCGAGGTGCTGATGATCGGCGGCTCGCGGTTCATCGTGTTCGACACCGACGGAACCGAGCTGCTGCGCCAGGACATGCCGCGGCGCGCCGGCTCGCCGCCGTGCATCGGCGACTTCACCGGCGACGGGAGGTCCGAGATCGCGTTCGCCGGCACCAGCGGTCGGTCCAGCCCCGACAGCGCCCTGTTCCAGGTCTACACCCTCACCGGCGACCTCGTGTGGTCCCGCGACGTCGAGGACAAGTCCGGCATCGCCGGGTGCAGCGCGTACGACTTCGACGGGGACGGCGCGCTCGAGGTGGTCTATGCCGACGAGCGCAACATCTACGTGTTCGACGGCAAGACCGGTGTGGTGCGGTGGGAGACCGACGAGCACCTCTCGGGCACGGTCTACGAGTACCCGGTGATCGCGGACGTCGACATGGACGGCCATGCCGAGATGCTGGTCGTGCGCAGCAACGACGCGTCGCTGCCGCTGCTCGCGGTGTTCGGCCACGCGGGCGACGGCTTCGCGTCGGCGGGCACCACCTGGCCGTTGCACGACTACGCCGTGACGAACGCGACGCCCGACGGGCGCATCCCGCAGGCGCCGCCGCTGTACTGGGTCGAGCACAACACCTACCGGGCGCGCCCGATGATCGACGCGAGCCCGATCGATCTCGCGGTCGAGATCGTGGACGTGTGCGTGGCGGGCTGCCAGGACGAGGCTCCCGTGCGCGTCGGCGTCCAGATCCACAGCGCCGGCTCGCGCACGCTGCCCGCCGGCACGCCGATCAGCCTGTACGCGGTGCGCGAGGACGGCACGACCCTGCTCGAGACCCGCGAGCTGCCGCTGTTGGCCGCCGGACGCACGATCAACGAGGTGTTCGAGCACCCGCTCGAGGCGGTGAACGGCGCCGAGCTGGTCATCCGCGTCGACGACATCGGCACCGGGGCTGGGTTCTGGCCCGAGTGCGACGAGACGAACAACACGTCGACGTGGGAGTCGGTCCAATGCGACGCCCGCTGACCGCGACCCGCGCGCGGCACTTACTCGCCGCTTTGTCGCCCCGCGCCACCCAGCCGCGATCCCCTAGCCTCTACGCATCCCCGAGGATGTCTCCGATGCGCGCCCACCTGATCTTCATCGCCCTGCTCGCCGCCTGCGCGACCGAGACCAACCTGACGCCCGATCCCGACCCGGTGGACCCCGGCACCGACACCGAGGCGCCCGACACCGAGGAGCCCATCGTCGAGCCGGAGGCGCCCCGGTTCTACCTGCTCGACGTGCCCTACGCGCCGGCGGTCTCGGAGAACCACACCGTGCTGCTGTTCGATGGGCTCGCCGGCGGCGAGGTCTACCTGTGGACCGAGGCCGAGGGGCTCGACTTCGTCACCACGACCGGCGCGTCCTTCAACAGCGTGCACGACCTGAACGCCGACGCGACGATGATCATCGGCAGCTACGGCAACTACACGAACGAGGGCGAGAACACACAGGCGGCGATCTACACCGTCGGCGAGGGCTGGGAGAAGCTCGGCGCGATGGAGGGCACGCTCGACTGCCCGATGCAGAGCGCGGGGTGGTCGCTGACCGCGGACGGCACGACCGCCGTGGGCCTCGCGTTCGTCGGCTGCAACGGGCACGGGATGCGCTGGACCGAGGATGATGGGCTCGTCGGGATGGCGCACCTCGCGAGCGGCAGCAACCGTGCGAGCCGCATCTCGCGCAACGGCGCGCTGACGGTCGGCTTCGCGCAGGGCAACGCGAGCCGCACGCCCGCGGCCTGGTACCCCGACGGCACCGGCGAGGTCCTCAACGCCAACTGGAACGGCGAGCTCTACGGCGTGAACGCCGACGGGACGAAGGCGGTCGGTCAGATCGGAACCAAGGCCATCGTGTGGTCGCCCGAAGACGGCCACCGCTTCCTCGGCAACCTCGGCGCGCCCGGCCAGACCACGTCCACCGCGTATGCGATCTGTGGGGAGTCCGAAGAGGTCATCTTCGGCAAGGACACCCTGTCGGGGGGCCTCGCCTTCGCGTGGACCGAGGCGACGGGCATGGTCGACCTCGAGGACTGGCTCGAGGAGAAGGGCGTCGTGTTCCCGCCGAATACGCGGCTGAACAACGCGCTGGCCTGCTCGCCCGACCTACGCGTGATCACCGGCCAGGGCGCGATCGACGATCGCAGCGGCACCTGGGTCGTCGTCCTGCCCGACCACCTGTTCGAAGAAGACGCCCGCTGAAGGCGGCATGCACCGCCGCATCCGCGGCACAGAACCGGCCTTCGCGGCCCCAACAAGCACGAGGACTCCGATGCGACACCAACCCCTGGTGCTGGCCCTGGCTGCGCTCATCCTGGGCTGCACCCCCAAGGACGCGGAAGACACGGTCGACACGACCGTTCCCATCGACACGGAAGACACACAGGACACGGACGTCGGCCCGACCGATCCGTACTGCGGAGACGGTGCGGTGGACGACGGTGAGCAGTGCGATCAGGGCGACGCGAACGGCCCCGACGGCGACTGCAGCAGCGCGTGCGCGTGGAACGGCTGGGTGACGTGCGACATGCTCACCGGGCCGGTGGTGACGCTCGGTTCGGCCGACGCGCAGCCCGACGGCACGTGGCACGTCGCCGGTCGGTTCACCGGCGCGCTGGCGCTGACCGTCGACTGCGCGGACGACGCGACGCACAACGTCGCGGTCGCGTTCGAGGTGCCCGAGGCCGGCAGCTACCTGGTGTCGACCGCGAACGCCGGCAACGAGGGGGCCACCGTGCTCTCGCTCCGCACCGACTGTGACGACCGCGCCGAGCTGACCTGCGGAGCGCTCAACGCGCCCGTCGCGGGCGGCAGCCAGGCGTTCATCGAGGACGCCGAGGCGGGCGCGTCCTACGTCGCGCTCATCGCGCTCGCCGACGGCGATCCCGGTGGCTGGCACCTGTCGCTCACGCCCATCGACAGCGTCGCGGCGCTCGGAGACGCATGCGACGCGCTCAACCCCTGCGGTGAGGGGCTCGTCTGCTCGTCGGGCGAGGCGCTCGACACCTGCACGACGAACACCGCGCCGACCCTGACGTCCGCCACCCTCACCCAGATCGACACCTACGACTACCGGCTGACGGTCCACGGCTCCGACCCGAACCGCGATCTCGCCGGGCTGCGAGTGCCGCTGTTCGAGGACGACATGGGCGACACCTGGGGCGACGACCCCGGTGAGGATCCGGTCGTGCTCGATGCGCCCACCGTCACGTGGAACGGTGACGCGTTCACCGCGGTCACCGTGGTGAGCACGTCCTTCTACGCAACCGGTATGGGGACCACCACCACGATGGACGTGTCCGCGGTCGACCGCGCCGGGCTGCACAGCGCCGCCGTGTCGGTGACGTACCCGGAGCCCACGAGCAACGCGCTGCAGAACTACATCGGCGACGCGTGCGACATGTGCGTCGACTGCCAGAACACCAGCGGCTTCCCGCGCTACTGCAACCCGAACACGCACAACGATCCGGCCGACGCCAGCGTGCAGATCCCGGCGCTGAGCTGCACCTGGGACGACGACACGCACACCACCGCGAGCTGTGAGGACCGCAGCTTCAACGACGCGCCAGTGCCGGGTGTGGTCCACATGTACTGGGAGGGCACGGCCGCCCGCCTGCACGTCGAGGCCTACGACACCCGCCACCTGAACGGGATGAACGCCGAGGTCACCGTCGTGTTCGTGGACACCACCACGCTGACGCTCCCGAACGTGTTCCTCGGCACCTACACCTGGGACCGTGGACAGTTCGTCGGCACCGGTCCGGTGAACACCACGAGCGTCACCAAGGAGGTCTCCCACCTCTCGGTGCGCCTGGTCGATCAGGGCAACCCGAAGGCCGCCTCGGAGGCGTTCGACGTGCCCTGGGTGCCGTATGCCGCGCCAGTCGAGGTCGGCCAGGGCGAGGTCTGCGACCTGCGCGGGTGGGAGCAGACGTGCGCGGCGCCCTACGTGTGCAGCCCGACCCTCTCCGGCGTGCCCGGGTGCGCGCTCTCCCAGGCGCCGGAGCTGTACGCGATGAGCGGCAGCTTCTCCTCCGGTACGATGACCTTCGACTTCCAGGCGGCCGACGCGAACGCCGACTGGCACGGGCTGCAGATCGAGACGACGCAATACCCGCCGTTCGTCCTCGAGGCGTCCACCTGGACCCCGGACACGTTCGGGCGCCAGACCTGGACCGGACAGACCTTCGCCATGTTCGGCACCTGGCTGTACGAGACCCGCGTGGCCGACCGCGATGGCAACCTGTCCAACCCGATGATCGCGATGGGCGCCGCGCCGCTCGCGGCGGGCGCGGCGTGCAGCACGACGGGTGGCGGCGCGTGCCACCCGCTGTTCGGCTGTCCGGTGCCGACCGATTACTGCGACGTCGCCGCGGGGCTGACCTGCAGCAACCGCCAGGGCCTCGAGGGCACCGAGAAGGTGTGCGAGGAGGCGGTCGCCCCGTCGCTGGACAGCGTCGTGGTCAAGCGCACCGGCAACAAGAAGTACACCGTCGACTTCACCGGCAAGGATCCGAACGGCGACGCGTCCAAGATCGTGGTCGTCCAGATCGAAGACGGCGTGGAGACCGTCCCGAGTCTCCAGATCGACAACTCCGTGCCCATCAACGGCAGCACCTCGTTCTCGGGGCGTTTCACGAACGGCGCGAACGGCTCCATCGCCAATCCACTGGCCGAGGTGAAGCTCCGCATCAAGCTGAAGGACTGGGCGTTCCTCTCCTCGAATGAGCTCGAGGTCACGGTGCCGCCGATCATCGAGGCGGGCGACACCTGCTCGAACGACGACACCGTCGACCGCTGCTGGGACGCGACCGAGTGCCAGGACGGGACGTGCTTCGTGTACGAGCCGCAGCTCGCGGCGGCGACGGTCAGCTACGAGCGGTACGGCCGCGACGCGCGAGTGACCGTCAAGGGGTACGACGACAAGACGGGAACGAGCCACCAGCTCAAGACCGTCTCGGTCACCCTCGCCGGGACCACCGTGAGCAAGAACCTGCCCACGAGCGGCGGCAACGCGCCCGTGTGGAGCGGCAACGAGTTCACGGTGTTCGTGGTCGTCCCGAACGTCGGCGCGGGCCCGCTCGCAGGCGAGCAGTTCGTGACCGCCAGCGTCGTCGACGCGGGCGGCTTCGAGGGCCGCGGGACGTACTTCTTTCCGACGAACCGGCACTGGGGCGAGAGCTGCGACCCGCTGGGCGAGTACGATCGGTGCATCGCCGGCACGTTCTGCGCCGCGGGCACCTGCGAGAACGACTACAGCACCACGCAGAGCACCTGCGCCGGCTCGACGCTGATCGTCGCCGACGGTGACACGGTGCAGTACGACATCTCGGCCCTGACCACCGTGAACTACGAGGACTACCCGGGGTATGCGAGCTGCGGCTCGACCACGAACCGGCCGAACGGCCGCGACATCGCGGTGGCGTACACGGCGACGCAGGACGGCACGCTGACCATCCGCAGCACCGACGGCGGGTCGGGCACGCTGACGCCCGGCTACCTCTTCGTGCGCTTCGACCACTGCACCGACTACGACGCGGTCGTCGCGTGCAGCAACCTGAGCACGACGACCGGCGGCAGCGCGAACGCGGTGACGATCGACGTGCTCGAGGGCGAGACGCTGTTCGTCACCGTCGACGGGCCGAGCTGGCCCAACGGGAAGACGGGCTCGCTGAGCTTCAGCTACGCGGATCCCGTCGAATAGCGCGCCTCCGACTCAGGTAGTTTCTACCGATAGCCCACGCGGATCCGCTCCGCGTGGGCTATACTCGTCGGACTCCTCGCTCGATCCGGCTCGGCCTCCTCGCCGCGCTCCGTGGTGGATGCGGGTGTCATTGCAAGGGGCGGCGTTGCACAAGACGCACCAGACGGCGACGACCTCGACTTCCACGTCGACCGCCGAGTCCACGGTCGCACCCGTCCAGGACTACGGCAGCAACACGCTCGCCGCCGCGGGCCTCGATGGCGGCGGCGGCACCGACACCTCGACGCTCGATCTGGTGCCCGACGCAGGGCTGCTGTTCGACGAGCCACAGTCCGGCGCGCGCTACCGCGTGCTGCCGAAGGCCTGCTACGCGTGCGTGCTGCCGCCGCCCGAGACGCCCGAGCTAGCCGACAAGGTGCTCGCGCCGGGGATGCCCCGCTACGACGACGTGCAGCAGGCCCACCTCGACGTGGTCGCGGGCGTCGAGCGCAAGCGGGTCGAGCTGGAGGGACTGGTCGCGAAGGGGCCACGCAAGCCCGAGATCGCCCAGCAGATGTACGAGATCCTCCGCGGCGAGAAGTCCGCCCTCTGCGGTGATCTCGTGCTGTGGCTCGACGGACTGGGCGCGATGGAGGCGATGCTCGACGGCTGTCCCGCCGCGCTGCTGTGGGACGAGGCGAACGTCGGCGACACGTTCCGCATCCTGAGCCACCGCGGCGACGACGCGAACCTCGCGCACGCCGACGCGCTGACAAGGCGCAAGGGCGGCGGGGTGAAGCGCAAGATCGACGTCGACGACGCGATCCTCGCGAACGAGCTGATGGACGTGGTGAGCAAGGAGAAGAAGGCCGAGCACAAGCAGGCCGTCCAGGAGTCCGGCTCGAAGAAGGAGAAGAAGCACGAGAAGAAGAAGAAGAAGACGATCAAGCGCTCGACCCGCGAGGTGGACCCCGAGGTGATGGGCAGCCAGCAGTTCGGCACCGCGTACGTCGGCGCGGTGATCGACCAGCAGGGCGTGTCCAACCGCGACAAGCTCCTGCAGGCGCTCGACGATCCGGCGCTGTGGGAGCCCGGCGCCGAGGCGCAGCTCGAGAACACGCTGCGCATGGTGCTCGCCGCTGGTCAGCGCGCGCACGCGCTGTCCGTCGCCAGCGCCCGCGCGATCTCGGAGCCGCACTACGAGGTGCTCCGCGCGGTCGGTCTGATGGACGAGCTCGACGCGCTCCTCGAGCAGGCGAAGCCGGGCGCCGAGCAGCCGCGCGGCGCGTTCGTCGAGGGCATCGACTTCATCTCCGAGACCAACGACGGCGGGCACGTCAAGATCAACCCGTTCAAGGCCAAGGCCGACCTGAAGAACGCCGAGCTCGCCGAGCTCCAGGACGTCACCGGCGGCACGCTCGGCGGCGTGCGATTCAAGAAGACCGATGATGAGGCCATCAACAAGATGGACCTCGACGCCGACCTCAAGCAGGGGCTGCTGAAGATCTACGCGGCGCACCTCGAGATCGAGCAGATCGACACGCCGGCGCTGAAGAGCGGCGCGGTGACGATCAAGGGGTTCCGCGTCGACGCGACCGTCCCGACCAAGCGCCGCCCCGAGCAGGCCATGCGCGCGCAGACCGCGTTCGACAGCATCGTGGCGCGCTCGGTCGTGCTGCAGATGCCCGAGCACATGATCGCCATCGGCGAACTCGAGATCGGCAAGACCTCGGTGCTCACCGAGATCCTGAAAGAGATGCCGATCGACGCGCAGGACGAGCTGCTCGCAGCACTCGGCGCCGGTGAGGACGGCAAGCGGCGCGCCCCGGTCGCCGAGGCGCTCGAGCCCGGGCTGAAGAAGCTGTTCACCGCGGTCGGCGACCTGTTCCGCGACGGCGGCGCGATCGTCGAGAACGAGATCACGATGGAGGGTGTGATTGCGCGCGACATCACCACGTCGCGGGGCACGCACCAGGACACCGCCGAGCTCGGCGCGATGAACACCTCGCTCGACATGACGAGCGACGGGAAGGACAACAAGTCCATCGACCTCGACCTCGGCCTCGCGCACGCCGCCGGCCCGCTCGATGTCGACTCGCCGAAGATGCGGCTGCAGGGGCCCGAGATCGCGATGGGCGGCCTCAACGTCGACCTCCGCATCGACCTCGAGCGCGATCCGCATGGGCGCATGATGCCCAAGCTGATGCACCTGAAGTCGCTCTACCTGGCCCGCCTGTCGGGCAGCGAAGCGGTGCTCACGATGCCGAACGGCCTCGTCGCGCGCTTCCCGACCGTCGAGCTGCTCGATCTCGAGGCGGGCGGCGTACAGTGGCCGGGCCGCGGCCACGAGATCCCGATCGAGCAGGCGTTCGGCGAGGCGCACGGCTCGCTCGGGATGCTCGAGATCGCGACCCTGGCGAAGAACACGCTGACCGGCGACGTCGAGGCGGGCGGCACGCTCGGCCTGTCGGGGCTGTCGGTCGCGTCGCTGAACAGCCAGGGCGTAGCGTTCACCCTCGACGATCTCTCGCTCACCGAGGGCGAGGCGGCGCTCGCGCTGCCCGGCCCGCTCGCGGCGCTCCGCAACCTCGGCGTCGACCTGTCCTACGCCGGCGTGAGCGGCGTCTCCGGCTCGGTCCTCGCCACCGACGACGGCTTCACGGCACAGATCGCGGTCGACGGCGCCGGCGTGAGCGCCTCGGGCAGCACCGACGGGGTCAGCGGCGGGGCCGATCTCGGCCTGAGCGACACCCAGATCTCGGTCGAGGTCGCCGGCGGCGTCACCAAGCTCGCGCTCGGCCTCGGCGCGATCGACGCCGGCGCGCGCCTCGACGCGCCGAAGCTCGCGCTCGACGGCCAGCTCGGGATGAGCGGGATCACCGCCGACCTCTCGCTGGCCGACGGCGTGGCGACGATCGAGGCGTTCCATCTCGCACGCCTCGACGGCGCGCCGACGACGCTGCTGCTCAAGGAGAAGGGGCTGCAGATCGACTTCCCGGCGCTCAGCGTCGAGGACGTGCACGCCGCGGGGATCACCCTGCCCGGCAAGGGCTCGCAGCTCGACATGACCTCGATGCTCGCCGGAGGCTCGGTGGGTATCGGCTCCGCGCAGATCCAGGGCGCGCTGAGCGACACGCTGCACAACACGATCCAGGCCGGCGGCACGCTCGGGCTGAGCGATCTCCAGATCGGCGGCCTCGAGTCCGGCGGGATCGGGTTCTCGCTCGCAGAGCTGGCCGTCACCGACGCGAGCGCGACCGGAACCGCCAATCCACTGCTGAAGCGCCTCGGCAAGAAGGGCGCCGCGGTGAAGTGGGCCGGCGTGCAGGATCTCTCCGGGGAGGTGAACCTCGGGCCCGACGGCGTGAGCGGCAACGTGTCCGCGGGCAAGGTGGGCGCCGACGGGTTGTCCCTCGGCGGGCGTCAGAACTCCGCGATGCTGCACGACGCCGACCTCGACTTCACGCTCGGCCCCGACGAACAGGCGTTCGGGCTCGACCTCGGCAAGCTGTCGACGGCGGCGAACTTCGACAGCCCGAAGCTCGGCGTCCAAGGCAAGCTCGACGTCGTCGGGGTGCACGCCAACGTCACGGTGAACACGAAGGACAAGTCGCTGTACCTCCGCAGCCTGAAGATGGACGCCATCGACGGCTCCGGCACGAAGATCGACGTGAAGCCGAAGGGGCTGCGGCTGAACTTCCCCAAGGTGCGGGCAAGCGACGTCGCGGCGCATGGCATCCAGCTCCCCGGCAAGGGCAAGAAGCTCGACCTCGATCAGATGCTCGCCGGCGGCGGCGCGTCGATCGGCAGCGCGGACCTCCGGGGCGGCGTCACCAAGAGCGTCGGCGATTCGTTCAAGGCGGGCGGTCGCTTCGTGCTCGACGACCTGTCGGTGCAGGGCCTCGAGTCCGGCGGCGTCGCGTTCCACCTCGACGAGCTGGCTGCCGAGGACGTGAACGTCCAGGGGCGCAAGCTGCACGCGCTCGGCGTGACCGGCGTGACGGTCGACCGCATCGGCGTCGATGGGCTGTCGGGCACGATGTCGCAGGGCCCCGCCGGGCTCGCGGTCGACGGCAGCGTCGACCGCGTCGGCATCGACAACGCGGTGGTCAACGCGAACGGCGGCCAGCTCACCGCGAACGCGAGCGCCAGCGGCGCGTTCCAGGTCGACGACGAGCAGATCGCCGTCCAGGGCGAGACGAACGCTCAGGTGAGCGTGGCCGCGGGCGGCAACCTGCCGGGGCTCCAGAACAGCCAGGTCGGCGGCCACCCAGCGCTCCCGGCGAAGAACCCGAAGTTCCGCTGGTCGCTGCCGATGCTCGACGCGCTGAAGGGGCGGGTCGGCATCGTGCTGCCGTTCGGCTCCAAGCAGCTCCCGCTCACCGGCCTCGTGGCCAAGGGCGCGCTGGACACCGGCGCGATGTGCGAGGGGCTCGCGGTCGAGGCCATCGACTACGTGAAGGCGCGCCTGCCGGACGTCCCCGAGTGGCTGCAGTTCGACCTCGTGACGCGCGCCGGCAAGGCGATCGAGGACGCGATCCGCGAGGGCGCGCGCGCGGTCGGTGACGGCATCGCAGGGCAGATCCCGCGGATCCGCCCCACGGTCGAGGGGCTGCTGAACTCGCCGAAGGGCCCGAAGGGCGCCAAGGAGCCGCTCGACCTGTCGAAGTACATCGGCGGACTCGAGGGCTTCGACCTGAAGGATCAGGTCAAGGGTGCGCTCGACGTCGTCGCCGACGACGCGATCAGCTGGATGGGTGCGGGCAGCACCACGGTCGACTTCGCCAAGGGGGGCTTCGGCACCGCGACCTACAACACCGCGA
>CAYQSE010000185.1:8322-11891 GCA_964419905.1 uncultured Enterobacteriaceae bacterium | reverse complement strand
ATCTCGGGCCGCAGCCGAGATGTGATCAATCGACAGGCGGGACGCCCGCCCCACGTGATCTCGGGCCGCAGCCGAGATGTGATGGATCCTGAGGCGAGACGCCCGCCCCACGTGATCTCGGCCTCATTCGAGATGTGTGGGATCATGAGGTGAGGGTGTGGTCGGGCTGCTGCGGGCCTCAATACTCGTAGGCGCCCATCGACCAGCCGCCGCCGCCGTTTCCGGGGTTCGTGCCGCCAATGCTGCGCTTGACGCCGTCCTTGTCGTCGCCGAACACGTCCGACAGGCTCTGGGCGCCAAAGCGAACCACGACCGGGCTCTCGGCCTGGAGGCGCCAGTCGCCCGCGGGGAACGACTCGGGGACCGTGTTGACGAGCAGCGGGTCGACCCCGGCGTTCCCAGCATACGGTGCGGCGTTCGCCGAGAACTGCCAGGGGGCGGTGGCTGGGTAGGGGAGGTCCATCTGCGCGGGCCAGAACACGTTGTGGCGCACGTCCAGGCTCATCAGGTCGTCGGCGCAGATCCCGGTGGCGTAGCTGTTGGCGGAGAACGTGCCCAGGTTGGTGATCGTCGCGGGGGTCGTGAACACGATGTTGTTTCGCAGCGACGTGTTCGCGTCGATCCGGACACCGCAGAGCTGTCGCGCCCCCGCGGTCGCCGAGCGACCAGGATCGACGGTGTTGTTCGCGAACAGGATGCTCCCGCGGGCGCCGAGGTCGGCGCCGGTCGCCCGCCCTCCCGTGGCGGTGGGCTGACCGCCCAGGATCGTGTTGTTCACGATCTCGATCACCGCGGTGTCGGAGGCGTCGAGCAGCTGGACCCCGACGACGCTCGGGGCCGCGCCGCCGACGATGGTGTTCCCCTCGAGCACGTACAGCGCACCCGGCGCCATCGGCAGCAGGTCGACCGCTGCGAGCGTCCCGGTCGCGAGTGTCCCGCCGTGGACGTGCAGGTTGCCGTGGTAGTGGACCTCGCCGCCCGCGCGCGCGACGAACGTGGCCGGGTGGGTGCCGGTGAGGCTCGGGCGCAGCGTGTTGTCGTAGACCAACGCAGTGACGTCCGCGCAGCTGGGTTGGGCGCAGCTGTTGAGGCGCACCTCGCCGCCTTGGACGACGTTGTCGTGGACAGCGATCGTTCCGGGGTGCATCAGCGCGACCTGGATCCCGTGGGACGTGGTCGCGAAGCCCGCGCCGACCACGTTGTCGTGGATCGTGAGGCCCGCGACCGGGAGCGCATTGATCGCGCGGCGACTCGTCGTGCCGCCGCCCGCGTCGATCGTCGTGTAGCGGACCACCGCGTTCGCCACGGGGGTCACGCCCGAGACGGGGCCGATCCGCACGGCGCCGCTGTGCGCCGCGCCCGCCGGCGCGCCGACGATCGTGAACCCCTCGAGCAGCGTGTCGGAGTGGGTGAGGCGAACCGCCCACTTCGCCTCGCTCTGCGCGTCGGTCGTGGACGTCATCCGGATCTCGGTCTTGTACCTCGTATCCGCGCGCTCCGCGGCGGTGAGGTAGGTCCGGGTCGTCCAACCGGTGCCGACGTAGCCACCGAGAAGCCGGGTGCCGCGCCCCACGAGGAGGGTCGAGGTGACGTCGTACTGGCCGGCCTTGACGTGGGCGGTCCCACCGAGCCCGGAGAGGAACGAGGTCGCCGCGCCGATCGTCCGCCACGGCGCCGTCGGTGTGCCGAGCCCGGTGCTGTCGTTTCCGTCGGTCGTCACGTATTGGTTCGCGTCGACGAACACCGCGCGCAGGGTCACGTCGGCGTTCACCTGGCTCAACACCAGCGGGTTGTCGGTGTAGGTCCCCAGGACGGTTCCCGTGGCGGCGTTCAACAGCTCCCAGCGCTTGAACAGTCGGTTGAACGCCGGCGTGGCCTCCAGGACCACCTGGGAACCGGTCGGATAGACCCCGGCGCCCGAGAGGGTCGCCGAGGAGGTGTCGAACAGCGTGGTGTTGCGAAGGGTCCCCTGTGCGAGCGTGACGGTGACGACCGCCTCGAACAGCGCGTTGAACGAAGCATTCGCGGTGCCCATCGTGAAGTCGTACACGGGGTCGGTGCTCACGACGGTGTTGCTCGCGTTGCGCCACGCGACGAACCGGTAGCCCGGGTTCGCGGTGGCGCTGATCGTGACCGTCTCGCCCTGTTCGTAGGGGCCGCCGGTCTGTGACGTCGTCCCGCCGGCGGCCGGCGCGCTGCTCAACGTGACCGTCCACGTGGGCGGCGGGACGTACTCGAACACCGCGGTGAACGAGCGATCCGTGCCGACGGTGAACGCGTACGGGTTCGAGGCAAACACGTTGCCGCTGTCGTCATCGACCCAGTGCTTGAACGTGTAGGACTCGGACGCCGTGGCGGTGAGGGTGGCGGTCTCCCCGTAGAGGTAGATGCCCTCGCCCGTCGCGGTCCCGCCATCTGTCGCGCCGACGGTGACGACGTGCGACGATGGACCGAACACCGCCCGCAGGCTCAACGACGCCTCGACCGTCACGGTCCACGGGTTGTCGGTGGACAAGACCTCGCCCGTGAGGACGTCCTCCCACTGCGCGAGCGCGTAGCCGGCCAGCCCGTAGGCGGTGATCGTCACCTCGGTGCCAAACGCGTAGACGGTGCTCCCCTGACCCTGCGGGCCGTCCGGGGACCAGGCCCAGTAGTGCCCGCCCTCACCCAGCGTCGCCGTGATCCGGTAGCCGCAGAAGGTGGCGCCGTCGCCGAACATCCCCTCGGGGCACAGCCCGCAGGTGTAGCCGTTCTCGGCGGTCGGGTCGGTCGTGCAGGCCACCCCCTCCCAGCACGGGTTCGGATCGCACTGCGTCGGGTAGCAGTCCGCGCCGTCGCCCTCGTAGCCTTCGGGGCAGTCGCCGCAGGTGAAGCCGTCGTCCGGGGCCGCGACGTCTTGGCAGGCGACGCCTTCATAGCAGGGCTGATCGGCGCAGCCGTCGATGTCGTCGCAGGTGACGCCGTCGCCGGTGGTGCCGGGTGGGCACTGCCCGCAGGTGAAGCCGTCGCCGGGCGCGGGGACGTCGTCGCAGGTGACGCCGGCGAAGCAGGGCTGGTCGGCGCAGCCGTCGATGTCGGTGCAGTCGATGCCGTCGCCTTCGTAGCCGTCGGGGCAGTCGCCGCACTCGAAGCCGTCGCCGGGCGCGGGGACGTCGTCGCAGGTGACGCCGGTGTAGCAGGGCTGATCGGCGCAGCCGTCGGTGTCGGTGCAGGTGACGCCGTCGCCGGTCATGCCGGGTGGGCACTGCCCGCAGGTGAAGCCGTCGTCCGGGGCCGGGACGTCTTGGCAGGCGACGTCTGCATAGCAGGGCTGATCGGCGCAGCCGTCGATGTCGTCGCAGACGATGCCGTCACCGGTGGTGCCGGGTGGGCACTGTCCGCAGGTGAAGCCGTCGCCGGGCGCGGGGACGTCGTCGCAGGTGACGCCGGTGTAGCAGGGCTGGTCGGCGCAGCCGTCGATGTCGGTGCAGTCGATGCCGTCGCCTTCGTAGCCGTCGGGGCAGTCGCCGCACTCGAAGCCGTCGCCGGGCGCGGGGACGTCGTCGCAGGTGACGCCGGTGTAGCAGGGC
>CAYQSE010000185.1:0-8222 GCA_964419905.1 uncultured Enterobacteriaceae bacterium | reverse complement strand
GATCGGCGCAGCCGTCGGTGTCGGTGCAGGTGACGCCGTCGCCGGTCATGCCGGGCGGGCACTGCCCGCAGGTGAAGCCGTCGCCGGGTGCGGGGACGTCGTCGCAGGTAACGCCGGCGAAGCAGGGCTGATTGGCGCAGCCGTCGATGTCGGTGCAGGCCCAGCCGTCGCCCTCGTAGCCGTCGTTGCACAGGCAGTCGTAGGCGCCGATGGTGTCCTGGCACGTCGCGTTCGCGTGGCAAATGTCGGTGCCGCGCGCGCACTCGTTCACGTTCGTGCACGTCGCGCCGTCACCCTCGTAGCCGTCGTTGCACAGGCAGGTAAACACGCCCGCGGTGAGCGCGTCGGTGCACGTCGCGTCCGTGCTGCACGTCGTGGCGTCGTCCGGATCGCAGTCGGAGGGGACGAAGCACGCGAAGCCGTCCCCCACGAAGCCGTCCTCGCAGTCGCACGAGAACGTCCCGGGGAGGTTCTCGCATGTGGCGTTCGCGTCGCACGGATCGTCGTCACACTCGTTCTCGTCGGTGCAGGTCACACCGTCGCCCGCGTAGCCTTCGGGGCAGTCGTCGCAGGTGAAGCCCACGCCGGGCGCGGGGACGTCGTGGCAGGCGACGCCGGTGAAGCATGGATCGCCGTCGCAGCCGTCGATGTCCATGCAGGTCACGCCATCGCCCGCGTAGCCGGTGGGGCAGTCGTCGCAGGTGAAGCCCACGCCGGGCGCGGGGATGTCGTGGCAGGCGACGCCGGTGAAGCAGGGTTGGTCGGCGCAGCCGTCGATGTCGGTGCAGGTCTGGCCGTCGCCCGTGAACCCGGCCTCGCACAGGCAGGCGTACCCATCGACCGTCTGCAGGCACGCGGCGTCCGCGCTGCATGTCGCGGTCCCGTCCAGGCACGGGTTGGGCGTCGCCGTCTCCGCGCAGGTCGTGCCGTCGAACGCCTCGCCCTCGGGGCACTGGCAGACGTAGGCGTCCTCGTCGACGGTGCAGGTTCCGTCTCCGCACGGCGCCGCGTCGCACGGGTCGGGCGCGGACACCGCGACACAGGTGTAGCCGCCGTCGTCGTTCACGCACGTCGTTCCCGCCTCGCACGACGCGAGGCCCTCGGCGCACTCGTCGACGTCCACGCAGTCGCCATTTTGTGAGCGGAACCCGTCGTCGCAGGTGATCGGCGCGGTGTCGTCGTCGCGCCCGGCGTCGTCTGGACTGCCCGACGTGCAGGCGGCGAGCGGACCCAGGAGGAGTCCCACGAGGAGAAACGAAGGAAGGAGTTTCGTCATCGACATGACTTGCCCCGAGGATGGCGCGCAGTGGCCACAGGTACCGGGATTATCCCCGATAGCAGGGGAACTTGGGAGTGGCGTGTGCTCCTTGATTCACATCGGCTCGTCCGACGCGATTGTCACAGCCCCCCTGTCATCGCAAGAGGCGGCATGACCGTTCGTTCTGGCGGGGTGCCCTTTCGGACGCGGCCCCAGCACCTGTGACATATGCCCTGCGTGGCGCGCCCGTTGCCTGCGATGCGCGGGTCGATTGTTGCGCTGTCGGATCGCACTGTCCTCGCGGCGCCGACTGGTCGCGGCGGCGGGCGGCCCTATGTACCGGTGGTCCACGGCGGCGGGGGCGTCACCCCCGATCCGGGCGCGGCGCGACCTGTCGTCGACGCGATCTGGCCGTTCGATCCGACCCGAAGGAACCTGCACCATGCATAAGCCCGCCCCCACCGCGCACGACGTCCACCCGCTGCTCCGGGATCGGTGGAGCCCGCGTGCCTTCTCGCCGGAGCCGCTGCCCGACGGCGCGCTCCGCTCGCTGCTCGAGGCGGCGCGCTGGGCGCCGTCTGCGTTCAACGAGCAGCCGTGGCGCTTCCTCGTCGCCCGCCGCGAGGACCCGGTCGAGCACGCGCGGCTCGTGTCCTGCCTGAACGAGAGCAACCGGCGCTGGGCCGCGGACGCCGGCGCGCTGCTGCTCACGGCCGCGCGCACCACGCGGGCTTCCAACGGCGCGTCGAATCGGCACGCGCTCCACGACCTCGGGCTCGCCGTGGCGCTGCTCACCGTGCAGGCCACCGCGATGGGCCTGGGCGTGCACCAGATGGCCGGGTTCTCGGTCGAGGGCGCGCGCGCGCTGTACGCGATCCCGCTGGAGTTCGAGCCGGTCACCGTCGTCGCGGTCGGACTGCCGGGCGATCCGGACGCGCTGCCCGACGACCTGCGCGAGCGCGAGACCGCGGCGCGCGTCCGACACCCGCAACAGGCGTTCGTGTTCGCGGGGACGTGGGGCGACCCGTTGGCGTGAGTTGCGGGACGTAGTCTCGCTCGAGAGCGTATCGGCGATAGTGTGCTTACAGCAGTATATTTCCAATTGCTTCGCTTTCGTCGTTCGACCTGGGCGACGTAGCAGGTATAGTGGCGGTCCATCCCTCCTCGCCCCACAGAAGTCCCTGCGGAGACCTCATGTCGAAGCAACGAGCGCCCACCTCGCAGCGCGCGACCTCGCAGAGCGCCCTCGGCGACGTGTCATCCTGGGCGCTTCAGCAGGGCAGTGAGCTACTGGGCGCCGGCAACGCCGCGGTGCAGAGCCTGCTCGGGCTCGGCCAGGGCGCGGGGGGCACGCAGGGGCAGGGCGCGCCCGCCCCACCCGCGCCTGCCGTGGCGTCGGGCCCCGCCACCACCGTCGTTGCGCCAGGCGAGTCGCTCGGCCTGATCGCCGAGCGGCTCGGACAGCCTCGTGGCGCCTACCGCGCGCTGTTCGACGCCAATCGGGACGTCCTCTCCGACCCGAACCAAGTGGAGGTCGGCACGGTGCTCCGGCTGCCCGATGGCTGGGAAGCGGCTGGGGAAGCGGCGCAATCGGCGTCCGAGGCCGCCGAGTACGAGGCGGCGCCGAGCGCCGCGCCGGAACACCAGAGCGGCCGCTTCGCGCACTGGGCGGCGCTCGCGCAGACTGTCGGCGACGTGGCGTGGAGCGTCGGCGCGGTGGCCTCGGAGCGGGCGCAGGGAGCGATCGAGCCGTACCAAGCGTGGCTGTCGGGCGAGGCCGGGAAGGGCGGGGATCGCGCTGCCAAGAACGAGAACCAGGACGCCTCGGCGCTCCCGGCGGGGTGGGGCGAGGCGCGCGAGAGCCGCTCGCTCGCCGAGGCCGAGAAGTACATCGACCAGGTCCAGACCTATGGCTTCGGGCAGTACGGGCTGCTCGCCAGCAAGGGCGGCGAGAAGCGCGGCGAGATGACCCAGATGTGGTGCTCGGGCCTCACGACCGCCACGCTGCTGGACATGGGCGTGCCGGTCGACGCCCCGATCGAGGGCCAGTTCTACTACGAGAACGGGGTGCGCAAGCAGGTGACGGTGCGTCACCTGGTCGAGGGGATGGCCGAGCCGCTCGCGGCGACCGCCGAGCTCGGCGCGCGCCTCGACCGCGTCCGACCCACGGCCGAGGACCTCGCCGCGTGCGACGGAGACGCGAAGAAGGCCCGGGCACGAGCGGTCGTCCGCGAGATGTGGAAGGGCACGAAGTTCGGTGACGACGTGTTCGGGGCCGACACCGACCTGCGCGCCCAGGGCGCCGTCGGCGCGTTCATCCTCTCGGGCATCGGCCAGGCGGTCCGCGATCCCGGCCAGACCCGTCCCGGGGACTTCGTGCAGACCCGGACCATCGGGAGCCCGGACGGTCACGCGTTCCAGGTGTGGGAGGTCGAGGCCACGGGCGACGCGATCTTCGGCCTGCCCGGCAGCCCGGAGCTCGTCGCACCCGGCGAGGTCTCGCCGCACGCCGCCAGCGGGGGCGAGGTGCACCGTGGCGCACGGTTCCGGCTGGGTGCCCAGACCGCCCCCGAGCTGGTGCTCGCGGCCACCACCACGCGGTGGTCGGTGATTGAGAGCAACGTCAAGGGCGTGACCTCGAAGGCTTCAGCCGTGCGCCAGGTGGGCGGACGGGAGGGGCCTGCGACGAAGGCGCGCGGCGGCGTCGTCGTGCGCGCGTTCACCGAGCTGCCCACCGAGTCCACGCTGCGCGCCGAGAATCGTCAGCTCTACATCGGGCGACTCGACAACACGACCTGGGGTAAGCAGGTGCTGTCCCCCGACGCACCGTCCTAGCCGAGAGGTTCGCCAGATGCGCCTGATGAACAGCACGCGCCCCGCTTCGCGACGCGGGCGGGCGATCGCCGCGATCACCGTCGCCGTCATCACGCTCGCGTGCGGTGGCTCGCTCGACGGCGCGCCCGCGACACCCGCGACACCCGCGACACCCGCGACACCCGCGACACCCGCGACACCCGCGACCGACGCGGGTCCGGCGCCCTTCGTCCCGCTCGACGCGTCCACCTACGTGCCGCCCGCCGCCGAGGCGTCGCCGCCCGGCGGCTTCGCGTTCGACGGCGTCCGCAGCCCGACGAACCCGTCGCACCGCCTCGTGTGCGAGGCCGGGACCGAGGCCGGCCCCGACGATCCCGAGGCGGACAGGTCTGCGATGCTCGCCGCGATCAAAGCCGCGTCGGATCGCTCGTGCGGACTGATCGACGCGTCGGCCGGCTGGGTGCTCGGCCCTGGCTGCCAACCGCCCGGCGCCACCGATCCGACCCAGCCGCTGTGGATGCTGTGCGGCGACGAGATGGGCTTCGTGGTCGCCGACGGCAGCCTGCGACCGCTCCCGGATGGGCTGGCCCGCTTCGGGCTCGGCGCGAAGTTCACCCAGGGGCGCATGTGGGTCTACGACACGCGCCTGCACGACCCGAACAAGGGCCGCCCGACGACCGGGTGGGTCCTGATCGACACCGACGCGCGCATCGTGCGCGCGTTCGGCGCCGAGCTCGAGCAGGTCGGCGGCTTTGGTGCAGATGGCACCGCGAAGGTCGTGCGCGCGGACGGCGCGAACGCGCGCGTCGATCGCGACGGACGCTACGTCAGCCCCTGAAGGTTCGCACCAGCGGCGCAGAACGACGTACCCACGGTGAAAACCACACCCAACGCCGGCTTGCCGAAGCCTCCGATCTGCTTTTCGGGTTGAGTACCGTGGCATCGTTGGGTAGGGTCGGGAGGTCGGAGGGTCCATGGGTCTGGCGTACCGCGGCGCAGCAACGGCGCTTCTCTCTGTCGTGTCACCTGCCGCCGCGATGGACCCATGAGCTTCCAACACGCGGTGAAGCACCGTCCTGCGGCGCCCGAGGGCGCCGTCGCGCCGCCGGTCGAGACCGATCCGCTCGGTGCGGACCCGCTCGGCGGGGATGCGCTCGGCTTCGATCCGCTCGCGACCGATCCGATGTTCGCGAACCGCATCGACGGCTTCGGCGACGGACGGCGCGGCCAGTTCGGCGATCCCGCCAACTACAACTACAACTCGAACCGTGTCGAGATCGGCGGCAAGAAGGAGAAGGGGCTCACCGGCTCCAAGACCCTGGTCGCGAAGACCACGGTCGAGAACGGTGAGAAGAAGACGAGCACCGAGCAGTCCACGAAGAGCCTGTTCGGAAGCACGCGCGAGAAGATCGAGGCCCAGTCTGGAAAGGACGGCAAGGCGGTCCACCGCGACAAGACCTCCACCGGGCTGTTCGGCGGCAAGACGAACACCGAGTCGACGGCGATCGAGAACCAGGACGGCACCAAGAGCGTCCACGGAAAGACGACGACGACCAAGAAGGACGGGACCACCACCGAGAAGGCGCTCGACGCCAAGGGGAAGAAGGCCAACGAGGCGAAGGATGCCGAGCAGGAGGCCGGCACGGGCAAGGCCATGGGCAAGGGGAAGGCGGCCGGGCTCGCGAGCAAGATCGGCAAGGCCGTCAAGTTCGGCGGGGTCGGCGACGAGTCGGGCATCGACCTCGACGACTTCACGCAGGACCGCGAAGAGATCGCCAGCTTCGCCGACGCCCAGGCGGGGGTGACCGAGATCGAGGGGGGCCACGTCGCGAAGGCCTCGGCCAACCTGGGGCCCCGGGTCTCGGGCAACGTGCTCACCACCGGCGTCGACACGGACGCGTTCGGCAACGAGCGCAAGTCCACCGCGGGTGCCACCGGCGAGGCACATGCGGGGGGCTCGTTCGAAGCGGGCGCACAGCACAAGCGCACCGAGAGCGGCGCCGAGGTCGGCGCGAAGGCGGGCGGGAAGATCGGCGTCGGCGGGTCGGGCGCCGCGGGCGCGACCACCGAGACGGCGCTCGCCGACAAGCTCGCGGCCAAGGCGGGCGCCCAGGTCAAGGGCGACGGCTTCGTCGGGGGGAAGGCGTCCGGCGGCGTGACCGCCAGCCACGGCAAGGCGAACGCGTCGGTCGCCGCGCAGGGGCAGGCGATGGTCGGCGCCGAGGCCGGCGGCAAGGCCGGCATCAACGCGTCGATCAACGGCGCTGGCTTCGATCTGGTCGGCGCGCGCGCGCAGGTCGAGGGGCGCGGCATGGTGGGCGCGGAGGTCAAGGCCAGCGGAAAGGCCGAGGCGCACGCGATCAAGGGCCTCTCGGCGGGGGGCCAGGCCGAGGCGTTCGTCGGCGCCAAGGCCGAGGGCGAGGCGAAGGGCGGGGTCTCGCTCGGCGGTGTCGACGGGGACGTCGTGGCGGCTGGCCAGGCGAAGGCGAGCGCGGACGCCTCGGCCCAGGGGAACGCCAACGTGGGCCTGCTGGGCGCGTCCGCCGAGGGCGGCGTCGAGGCGTTCGCGGGTGCCAAGGCGGGCGGCGAGGCACGCTTCGAGCTGGGCGCGGGCGGGCTGAACCTCGGCCTGATCGGTGTGCGGGGTGAGGTGTCGGCCGGGGCGGGCGCGGTCGCGTCGGGCAAGCTCAACGTCAGCCTGCAGAAGGTCGGGTTGGCCGGGCGCGCCGGGGTCACCTGGGGCGTCGGCGCGGGCGCCGGCGGGATGTTCCAGATCGACCCCAGCTTCCCGGTGCGCCTCACGCTGAACAAGCTCGTCGAGAACAACGTCATCCCCACCAGCGACATCCCGGACCTGATCGGCTCGGCCACGAGCCTGGTCTACACGCCGGTGCTGGGCCAGGCGACGCCGGCGGTGGCGCCCGCGGCGGATGTCGCCGGCCCGATGATCGACCATCTGCCGGGGCCGGTCGACGAGGCCGCGGGCCCAGCCCTCGGCGGCCCCGACAAGCGGATGACGCTCGACGCGCTGATGGCCATCGCCACCCCAGAACAGCGCGAGGCGCTGGAAGAGACGAAGGCTGCCGTCGAGTCCGGGATGGGCGAGGCGTCGAAGGGCATCCTCGGCAAGGTGCACGCGACGATGGACGCGGGCCGGGGCCTGTACGGCGACCTGCTCGCGCTGCTCGCCCGCGCGTTCACCGCGTCGCAGGACGCGCTCCAGGCCGCGCGGGAAGGGATGTCCAACCTGGTGTTCACCGCGATCGAGGAGGCCAAGGGCGTCAGCGCCGAGTTCTCGGCGCTGGGGGCCACGCTGGTGGGCGAGATCCACAGGTTCGTCGCCGCCGACCCGAAGACGTTGCTCGACGGGTCGTGGGAGAAGACCATCGATGCCGGTGTCGAGCGGGTTCGCGCGCTCTCCGAGGCGGTGCGGGCGCGGATCGCCGCGATCATCGAGCGCACCCGGGCGGCGGTGGCGGCGGTGGCCGACAAGGCGATCGAGGCCGCGGTGGCGCCGATCCACTCGCTCGCGGGGTCGCTTGGTGGCGTCGTCGGCACGTTCGGCGGCAAGGTCTCGGCGCTCGGCCTCGGCATGATCACCGGGCTGCGCGAAGTGCTGGCGCCCACCGAGAAGGGCGTGAAGGTGCGCGGCATGAACGGCGTGCTCACGCTGCCGGTCTCGGCCTCGCCGGCGCTGGACATCGCCGAGAAGCCGGTGAAGGAGTTCGGCAGCTTCGGTCAGCGCTCCATCGGCGAGGGCATCGCGACCGCGCTGAACTTCATCACCGACGGGCTCCGCGGGGTCCTCGGCACCGAGTCGGGCGGCATCCTCGGGGGATTGGCGTCGGCGGCCCAGTGGATCAGCGGCGTGCTGCTCGACGCCCCGGTGAAGCTGGCCGAGGGCGCGGCCGCCATCGTCAAGCCCATCGTCCGTGGCGCCATCGCGATCTTCCAGGCCGCACAGCGGGCCGCGCAGGCGATCGCCGCCGCGGCCCGGAAGGTCGGCTCCTGGTTCCTGGGGCTGTTCGGCCTGTAGGCCCGCCTCCGCCGTGGGGCGGCGTCCCGCCCTTGGAGCGGCACGTGGGGCGGGCGTCCCGCCTGTCGATCCTACACATCTTGGCTGCGGCCCGAGATCATGTGGGGCGGGCGT